>JAIYAO010000176.1 GCA_027488965.1 Alphaproteobacteria bacterium | reverse complement strand
GGTTCTCTTTGGCCAAGGCCCGATAGAGCGCGACGGCCTCTTGCGCTGCGGCCAGCGCGCCGGGCCGATCACCGACTTGTGACAAGAAGCTCGCGAGGTTCGAGACGGACATCGCGACACCAGGCGTGAAGACTTGCGGGTTCTCTTTGGCCAAGGCCCGATAGAGCGCGACGGCCCCTTGCCCTGCGCCCAGCGCCCCGGGCCGATCACCGGCTTCTGACAGTCTGCTCGCGAGGTTCGAGACGGACCCCGCCAGATTGGGTGCGAAGGCTTGCGGGTTCTCTTTGGACAAGGCCCGATAGAGCGCGACGGCCTCTTGCGCTGCGGCCAGCGCGCCGGGCCGATCGCCGGCGCTCGAAAGATGCATTGCCCGAATGTCGGCGTCTTCAGCACGTTGGCGCCGAAGCGCACTTTCCTCATTTCGGGCTTGGATGGGCGCTGCGGCTTGCGACGCGGCTTTTCTCGCCGCCTCACCGAAGAGAGAACGAAGACGGGCGGGTGTTGCGTTGGGATTGAGGTGGCGGGCGCCGGCGCGCATTAGGGCCAAAGCGGCTTCCGCCTGCTCTGCGCCGGTCAGCATGTTTAGCGCCGCGAGAACCGGAACCTGCAGATTGCCATGTTCGGCGTTCATCGCGGCGGCGGCGGCGTCCGCGAGGGCGGCAAGAGCGGGGCCCGCGAGGGCGGCCTGCACCTGCGATTGGGCACCATCTACAACCGTCCCATCATGCACCGGCGCGCCGTCTGGCCCCGGCCGGCTGATCCGATTGAGCACGGTAAAGGCGGCGCGGGCGTCAGCGCTGTGCGCCGCGAAGTAAGCGCCGAGCAAGCCAGGTGATTGCGTCACCGCTTCCGCCACGATCCGTTCGCCAAGGATGTCGGGCAGGATGGGCTGAAGCCAGGGGCCAGACTGATACAGCGTGGTCAGCGACGCGTTGATTGCGTCCGCGGTGCGCACCTGTGTTTTCGCATCATCACCGATGAAAGCCGGATCGTGCGCGATCGCGAGTTCGGTCAGTCTGGTCAACACATTGTCGTTCAGCTGCTGCGCGCCTAATCCCTGGCACAAGGTCACCAAGGCCGCTGCGCGCTGCGTCGCAAGCACGAGCCGATCCTCGCCCTTCAACGCGCGCTTCACATGCGCGCGCTCTTCACCCGCCATCGCCGCCAACGGGCTCACATCCAGTGCTGCACCGCGCACGTGCAGGAAGGCCTGGAACGCCAGGAAAAGCGGGCTGCCCTCGTTGAGTAAGCGCTCCAGATCCGCAGGGCTCGTTTGCCAGTTCGAATTCACCAGCTTCGGATCCGCTGCGCGCAGCTTTTCCTCAAACGCCACGCATGCGTCTGCAAAGAAGGCCGGGCGATGCGGCGGGGCGATCTCAGTCTCGATCGCTGCGATTGGTCGGGGTTGGAAAAGCGCCTTCTGCTTTTCGATAAGGCCATCAAGGAACGGCGCCCACCACCCATCGCCTCGGGCCATCAGTGCAACGCGCACCGGTCCGCCAGTCCCCGCTTGCGCCAGCGCCTCGGCCAGCGATTGCAACTGCTCGATCCGCGTTTCGGCATAATCGATGGCGACGAACAACCCTTTTGCACCGCGCCCGCGCAGTTCCGCTTCAAATGGCGAAGGCCCGCCCCCTTTTGGCTTGGCCAGCGCTTCAGCCAAGGCATTGCGATTGAGCAGCCCGGCCTTCCACGCTCGAGTTTTGTTCAGCGCTTCCACGGCTTCAAGCGCGAGGCGCGTCTTGCCGTAACCACCCGCAGCGGCGTAGAGGCGCGCTTCAACTCCACCGCCAATTGTCGCCCAGCCGAGCAGTGTTTCAGGCTTACCGTCACCGAGCTTACCCAACAGCCCGCGGCTATCGTCATATGGTATCACGCCGAAATCGGCGACGAGCAAAGCGGTCGGACGGTTATTCGTGAGCCGGGCCATGGCGTCAGGCTCCAGTTTGGTCAGGCCAGTCGGATGAAAGCCCGGCAGCCAGGCGATGATCGTCTGTGTGTTGGTCTTTGCTCCCTCGGCGGCTGCACGCCCCGCATTTGCGGCGTCTTCCGCGCGCTTGGCGGCATCACGTCCGTCGGCGATCAGCGCCGGAACCAACCGATTGACCACATCTTCCTGTTTGAGCAGCGCCGGATAAAGCGCGGCCAACACGTCACGCACACTGAGAAAGTCCGCCCGGTCAGAGATCACGGCTTCGGCAGCCTGAAGAAACGCTCCCGTGATGTCGGTTTCATTGGGATAAAGGCGCGCCACTTCGCTGATTGGCAAAGCGACCGCTGCGGCTTTGATCAAGGCCGCGTCGATTTGCGTTTGCCGCGCCCTAGAGGAGCCTTTCCGCTCTGTGCGCGCGGCTGTCCACATCGCGTCTTCCAGAGCCGCCTGAATTTGGGCGGAAGGCCCGCCGTTTGTCTGACCAAGCAAATCCTGAGCGACCCGCTGAGCTTGCTCAAACCCGACTTCGACGCCTTTCACCGGGTTGGTGACGGCGGTCTTGAACGTGGTCCAGAACGGCCCGAAGGCCTTCTTGAAGGCGCGCTTTTCGCCCCCGGAGATATAGGTGGCCCATATGACCAGCAGAAACGCGAGCGCCCCGCCTCCGCCGGTGACCGCGGCGCCGACCGCCTCTGACGAAACGAAAATGCTCGGCGCCCCCAAGGCCGCAGCCCACGTCAACACCCAATCTCCAATCGCCTCAAACCATCCCGCCATGGCTGCGTCGCTCCCACCTAACGGAGACCTTTGCCGTGGCTGGCGCGAAATGTGAAGCGGTCGCTATCTGGGGCGAGATGACGCCGCCTGCTCTGCCTCGGGGTGATTGCTTCTCATTCGCTCCAGTCATTGGAAATGTCGTCTTTGAGAGACAAACTTACCCTGTGCCACACTGGCCGCGAGTGTCCGCTCAGGGCCAATCAGGCCCGGGCCGCCGCATTCCTGCCAATGACGGGGTCGCCCCTTTCCTGCCGGCCGGCAGGGGTCAGGCTGGTCTGGCCGGGGCGCGACCTGCGCAGCCAGGACGCCGGATGGCAGGTTCGGGACGACCCCGCCCTTCCCGTCGACGCCAGCGTCAGGCCGGAGATCTCCGTTTGCGGACTACCGAACATTGCTAGCGAACGTCCATTTTTATTGTGGATGGTAGCGGAGAAGACACCCATCGCCGCACCACTCGCGCAGTCTGCCCGCTGGACCCCCAACTCAGGACAGCTGATGACAATGTCCGGCGATAGCCGCTTGAAGCGACGGTCAGAGAATAGTCCGCTCGGTGCCCCACCATACGATAGAGCGCGATCGATCCATGAAATTGTCTTCATCCATGCGAAGGCGCTTTGCGGCTGCCCGAAAGGCGGGGTGGTCGCGCCGAACATGCTCTGGGTCAACGGACTCAAACCAGACTTCGGCGACGCCGTCGCAGCTGCGAACGCCGCCAGCGTCCTCGGCGCCTTGCGCCGACGCAGGATGACACTGCAGATACCGACATATGCCTAGCACCTGCGACAGCTCCACCACCAGCGGCGCATGAACATCCGACCAGTAGTCAAGAAATTGCGGGCGCGTCAGATGCACCTGACGCTGGATCGCAACCATCATCTTGATCATGCAACGCCCCCCCTGAGGTCAGGCGATCGCGCGGACGGCAAGAACTTGGCTTTCCCCTGTCGCCGGTGAAGACCGCACGCCGTCATAGATGAAGGCGGGGTCATCGAGGCTGACGAGCGGCAAGACATCCCGCTCCCACCAATAGTCCTGACTATGGGCCCACTCCGGCTTGTCGCCACGCTTGGGAAGAAGATGCATGCCGCGCATCAGATAACCCGGATTGAAGACTTCATCGTCGATAAAGGGGAGAAGTTGCATGTCCCAGTCCTCGGGGCGTAGCGCGACCTCAACTGTCCTGGCGCCCCGCGCCTTCATGTGTTCCAGCAGGCGACAGACGAAATCCGCCACCAGATCCACGCGAAGCGTCCAGCTTGCCGCGCGGAAGTAGCCGAATATCCAGGCCATGTTGGGCACGCCTGTGAACATCATGCCACGATAGGTGACCGTCTCGGCGAAATTGAGCGCCTCTCCGTCAACAACGAAGCGGATGTCGCCCAGAACGCAGATATCGAAGCCGGTCGCGGTGACGACGATGTCGGCGTCGAGCGTCTGCCCGGACTTGAGCAGGATGCCGTTCTCCACAAAGCGTTCAATGTGATCGGTGACGATCGACGCCTTACCGGAGGTAATGGACTTGAAAAGATCGCCATCCGGCGCCACCGCGATGCGCTGGCGCCAGGGGCGGTAGGACGGCGTGAAATGGGCGTCGACGACGTCGTCGGGCAGATAGGCGCGCACGCCCTTTAGCAGCTCCTCGGTCGCCGCCTCCGGCTCGTCAATGGCGTGGCGCAGGAACTTGGCCTGATCGGCGACAATGCGACGGCGCACAATTTCGTGGATCCAGGTCTCGTCCACCGACAATTCCCTGAGCGTATCAGCCAACCAATGGCGATTGCGGCCGGGAGAGAAATAGGAAGGTGAACGCTGCAGTAGCGTGACGTGCGCGCAGTCGTCCGCAATGGCTGGAACCACCGTCGCCGCCGTGGCGCCGGAACCGATGACGACGACCTTCTTGCCCTTGTACGACAGATCCTTCGGCCATGTCTGTGGATGGATGACGGGACCGGCGAAGCGGTGCATGTCCGGCCAGGCAGGCGTGTGTCCTTCCGCGTGGCGGTAATACCCCTGACACATCCAGAGGAAGTTGCAAGTGAAGCGCGCCGGCGTGGCATCTTCCCCGCAGGTGACGTCGATGGTCCAGAGCGCGGTCTGGGAATTCCACGCCGCCGTCACGACACGATGCTGGTAGTGAATGTGCCGGTCGAGATCATTCTCTGTGATGACTTCACCGAGATACTTCAGGATTTCCTGCGCTGATGCGATGGGCGCGCCGAGCCACGGCTTGAAACGATAGCCGAAGGTATAGAGATCGCTGTCGGAGCGGACGCCGGGATACTTGTGCCAGAGCCATGTCCCGCCGAAACTTTCGAACCCTTCCAGCACCGCAAACAACAAGCCGGGGCACTGCCGCTTGAGTTCGTAGGCCGCGCCGATGCCTGAGATGCCGGCGCCGATGATGAGCACGTCGAAGTGCTGCGCGGCTTGCGAGGTGTACGACATCATCTTGTCCTTCAGCGGATCGATTCATGTGACGAAGAGGTGTGCTAGGCGGGGCAAAGGCTCACTAGGGCCGAACAACGGCGGGACCAGCGGACATTTTCGGACGCCGTCATGGCAGCCGGCGCACGTCGCGGACCTGACCGGTATTGCCATAGGTGATGCCTGCGTAGTCCGCCTTCTTCTTGGCGCCGGGGAGCGGATGCACGCGCAAGAGTCCGTTGGCGAGATAGCCGCCGTCGACGGCATGCGCCTCTCCGGTGACAAAAGCGCTGTCATCGCTGGCGAGATACAGCACAGCGCTCGCCACATGGTGTGGCTCTCCGCGGTCGGGCCAAGGCTGGATGTCGGCGATGACGGCCTCCGCCTGGGTCTCGCGCCCGTTGTGCATCAGCGGCGTGAAGATGATGCCAGGACATACAGCGTTCACACGAATGCGGTACTCGGCGAGCTCGGTCGCGGCATTGCGCGAGAAGCTGACCACAGCGGCCTTCGCCGCCGAGTACGCCGTAGGCAGGACCCCGCCGGCGACGCCGCCAATCGAGGCGGTGTTTATGATCGAGCCTCCGTCGCGGTGCATCATGACCCGCGCCGCGTGCTTCACGCCGAGAAATACGCCCCGCATGAGCACCGCAAACGTCACGTCCCAATGGTCCACATCGGTTTCCACGATGGGACCGATCGCACCGCCGATGCCGGCATTGTTAAAGACGATGTCGAGGCCGCCGAACTTGTCGAGCGCTGTCGCCATCAGCTGCTCCACGTCAGCTTCCTGCGCGACGTCGCCTCTGGTGAACGCGACACGCGATCCAAACCCCTCGGCGATGAGCTGAGCATGGGCTGCTTCACCCGCTTCGGCATTGAAGTCGCCGATCATCACAAGCGCTCCTTCGGCGAGGAAACGCCGCGCGGTCGCAAGCCCGATCCCGCTCGCACCGCCCGTGATGACGGCCACCTTGTCCTGTAAACGACCGCAGCTCATATGCGCGCCTCCTCACGCGCCGTAAAGGCGTAGTCGATGTAGCCTTCGGGACCCTGCGCGTAGAATGTTGAGGCGTCCCACGGTGCAAGCGGAAGCCTATGCGCAATTCGAATCGGCAGGTCAGGATTGGAGATAAAGAGGCGCCCGTACGATATGGCATCAGCAGCGCCAGAGGCCACGAGAGCCGCCCCGTGTTCAGGCGTCAGATCGGAATTGAGCACAAGCGGCGCGCGGAAAGCGCGCCGAATCGCGGGTGCGAGGGGATCGCGGTCGCCCTTGCCGAGCGTGCCGTCACGGGGGGGCTCACGCAGTTCGAGAAACGCAATGCCGATGTCCCCCAGGGTCTGGGCGGCGGCGACAAACAGCGGTTCGGGATTGCTGTCGTTCACGCCCTGCGTGTCGCCGTTGGGCGACAGACGCACTGAGGTGCGGTCGCCGCCCACTTCCGCGACGACGGCGTCTGTGACGTCACGCAGAAACCGCACGCGATTCTCGATGGACCCGCCATAGATGTCATCGCGATGATTGGCATTGTCGCGAAGAAACTGGTCGATGAGGTAGCCATTGGCGGCGTGGACCTGAACGCCATCGAAGCCCGCCGCCATCGCGTTTGCCGCACAACGGCAATAGTCTTCCACGATGCCCCCAATCTCGGCGGGTTCGAGCGACCGTGCAAGCGCGTACGGATCACGACCGTCATAGGTGTGCGCCCTGCCCGGTGCGCGCGTCGCCGAAGAGGAGACGGGCGCTGCGCCATCGATAAAGCTCGGATGCACCATCCGGCCCATGTGCCACAGTTGAGCGATGATACGCCCGCCGGCCGCATGCACCGCATCGGTCACCCGCTTCCATCCTGCCACTTGGTCGTCACGCCACAAACCGGTCGCAAACGGCCAGCCCAGACCTTGTCGGCTGACGCCAATGGCTTCCGAGATGATCAGGCCTGCACCGGCGCGCTGCGCGTAATACGCAGACATCATGTCGGTGGGCGCGTGCTCCTTGGTCCCTCGCGTGCGCGTGAGCGGCGCCATCAGGATGCGATTGGGCGCTGCAAGTGCACCCAATCGGATCGGATCGAACAGCGTTTTCATCTTTCTCCCGCCCGGTCAGCGTCGCGTGTCATCACCAGCGCCTCAAGGTGTCGCATCTTGCGGTTCTAGCGAACGCTAAGCCGTCCAAAAGGGCCGCACCGGCCACGCCCCAGGGGACATTTTCGGCCTTTAGCTGGGCGCGCGCGATCAGACACGACCATCGGAAATCGACCAGCCCCCGTCGACGGGCATGGCGATGCCGGTGACGAAGGACGCCTCGTCACTCAGGAGATAGGCGACTGCCGCCGCCTGTTCCTCGGCCGTTCCGAACCGGTTCATCAGGGTGCGGTGCTGAACGCGCACCCTCGCTGACTCGTAGGCCGCGGGCGCGAGCGCTGCGCGCATCTGTTCGAAGATCGGCGTCTCCACCGGACCGGGACACAGGCAGTTCACGCGGATATTGTCTCTCGCATAATCCATGGCCGCGTGGTGGGTTAGACTGATCACGGCCGCTTTCGTCATGCCGTAGAGCGCATGATTCCGATTCGGCCTAAGGCCGGCCATGGATGCCACGTTCACGATGCCGCCGCCGCCGCGCGCCCGCATAGGCGCACAGGCCGCCTGCATGCCGAACCAGACGGGCTTCAGGTTGATGGAAATCATCTTGTCGAAGTCTGCGGACTTAACCGTCTCGAACGGCTGCATCGGGCCGCCAATCCCGGCGTTGTTCACAAGCCCGTCGAGGCCGCCGAACACGTCCGTCGCCCGCTGGATCGCGGCGGCGACGACGTCCAGATCCGCGACACTGCCGACCACCGTTTCGCATCGAGCGCCGCGCGCCGTGACTTCCGCCGCCAGAGCGCCAAGGCCTTCAGCCGACAGGTCGAGCCCAACGATATCGGCCCCCTCCTCCGCCAGGCGCAGCGCGCAGGCGCGGCCGATGCCGCTCGCCGCGCCCGTTATGACGACCGATTTGCCCGCGAAGCGACCCCCAGACCGGCTGGCAGCACTGTTCAAGACGGCCTCCACGATCGCAGCGCACAGAGCGCCGATCCCGTCGATCTACTGCGCGCGCTTGCGACTGTCCACTTGAATGTGTACGTTGTACGCCTCGCGCGTACGCATCGTCTCCACGGTAGTCCGCGAAAAACGGCGCCAGCCACGGCGCGATCCATGACGACGGAGACTGTCATGTCTTCTCCTGTGCACGTTTCAAAGATGGTTCGGGGCGAGACGCCCGCTGCGGCGTCTCCGGGCATGTCGCTCAGGGACATCCGGATCTATCTGAACGCCGACGGCCGCCCGCCGGCCTACGCCGAACAACTGCTGCAAGCGCATGGCGTACCCCTTGCCGCCGACGCGCCTGCGCACATCGTGCCGGTCGACGCGTGCTGGCGCATATTCGTCGAGCATGCTGCTGTCATCGGCGACGAAATGCACTGCGTCTCCGCCAACAGGCTGAAGCCCGGCAGCACGGGCCTCCTGATTGCGCGGATGATGTTGTGCCCGACGATCCTCGAAGCGATGAACGCCTATAGCGAAACTGCAGCGCTGATCACCCCCGACGTGGCCGTAAGTGTTACCCGCAAGCCTAATGGCGTTGCACTACGATGGCGTCCGAGCGCGCCGGGAAGCGAACTCCACCAGATCATGCTGGAGGGAACAGCCGCCGTCTACTTCGCAGTCTTCAGTTGGCTGGCCGGGAAGCCGCTTTCGGTCGTGCGCGTTCGCGCACCCGCGGCCCGCAAGGACGCTGGCTCCACCCTCCTGCATATCCTTGGCGCGCCAATCGCCTACGCCGGCGACGAGCTGGAAATCACCTTCGCACCCGAAAGCGCAGAAGCCACCGTCATGGAGCGCGACGTGAACGCTTGGCTCGACGGCGCCTACAAGATGCTCTGCACTGCTGCCATCGGTGTTTCGGCGGGCAAGCCGGAGGGGGCGTTCACAGAACGGGTGCGCGCCGCATTGCTGCAGGGCGTCGATCAGCAAGAGGTGGCGTTGCGCTGTGGCATGTCGACAAAAACAGTTGCGCGACGCCTTGAGCAGGAAGGCCGGTCCTTCCGTAGAGTGCGCGATGAAGTGCGCATGCAGAAATCGACATCACTGATTCACGCCGCCCTGACGGTGGAGACAATCGCCGAACAGCTCGGCTACGGCGACACGCGCAGCTTTCGGCGCGCCTTCAAGCGCTGGTTCGGCGTCAGCCCGTCGACCTACCGCAGCCAGCGCGCCTGCGCGAACTGAGTCCGAAAATGTCCGCCCTTCCCCGAGACTTTCAGCCCTAGCGGCGTCATCGCGAAGCGTTCAGTCTGCGCCCACAAACAAAGCGACCGCGCCTGCAATCAGAACGGGCAGGACGCAGAGCACGACAGGGGAGAACGACGCGATGGCCGACATGAATACAACCCGTCTTGCAACCGCGAAGGACAAGCGCGTGCTGAACCTTCGCAGGCTCATTGCGACGGGCGCCTCCATGGCAGCCTTCCTTGTTTCACCCGCTGTACACGCCCAGACCGCCACGGAACCGCCGGAGCCGTCAGTCGGCCTCGATGAAATCATCGTGACCGCCGAAAAGCGCGCGGAGAGCGCCAATTCGGTGCCCATGTCGATCACGGCCATCACGGCAGAACGCCTCTCTGACGCCGGTATCACCCAACCGCGCGACCTGACCAAGATCACACCCGCCTTCATCTACGCGGACTCGTATGTCGGTTCGCCGATCTTCACGCTTCGCGGCGTTGGATTCAGCGACATCAGTCTCGGCGGCCGCCCGACGGTCAGCATTTACTCAGACGAAGCGCCGATCCCCTTCGCCATCGAAACGCGGGGCGCGAGTCTCGATCTTGCCCGGGTGGAGGTGCTCAAAGGGCCCCAGGGCACGCTCTTCGGCCAGAACGCCACCGGAGGTGCGATCAACTACGTTGCGGCCCGGCCCACAGAGAGCTTTGAGGCTGGAGGCTCGCTGAGCGCGGGCAATTATTCATCGCTGAGCGCCGGCGGCTTCGTGAGCGGACCCCTTGCGGAAACGCTCAATGCACGCCTTGCCCTTGAGCACACACGCATGGATGGCTGGCAACGCAGCTACACGAGCGGCGATACCAATGGCGCTGGCGACTTCACCAATGGCCGCCTTTTGTTGGACTGGAAACCGACGGACACACTCAGCGTCGAGGTCAATCTCAACGGCTGGAAAGACCGCTCTGAAGTGCAGGCCGGACAACTCATCGCCATCACGCCTTCAATTCCGCCCCTCGCAGGCTTCGTTCCCGGCCTGCTCGGATATCCGCTGGCGCCAGAAGACAACCGCGCCGCAGACTTCAATCCGGGTGACGACTACGGTCGCGACAACGATTTTCGACAGGCGAATGTCAGGGTCGACTACGAGTTCTCGGATCACCTGACCCTCACCTCGCTCACCTCGTTTAGCGCCTTTTCGCAGCGGCAGCTGCAGGATATCGACGGCACGGCGCTGAGCAATCTGAACCAGCTGACGATCGGCGACATCGAGTCCGTCTCAGAAGAGCTGCGACTGGCGGGCGACTATGATCGCGGCCACTTCGTCGTCGGCGCCACCTACGCGCACGATGTCGTGGAGGAGGTCGGCCTCCTCAATGAAACCCAAAGCACTGTCGCCATCGCCTTCACACCGCCGCTCAACACGTTTCGTGACGAAAGCCGTCAAGACATAACGACCTGGGCCGTGTTCGCGAGCGGCGAGCTCTCGCTGACGGACTCGCTCTCGATCTATGGCGGCGTGCGCTACACTGAAATGAAGAACGACTTCAACGGCTGCACGTCCGACACCGGCGATGGCGTCGCAGCCGCCTCGTTCGGCGCGCTCCTTGGCACGGTGATACCAGCGGGCGCGTGTGTCACCGCGGACGCCACCTTCACCCCGGGACGGGTGTTCGATCGCCTGAAGGAAGACAACGTTTCTTGGCGCATCGGCACGGAGTGGAACCCGGCGGAGCGGATCATGCTCTATGCCAATGTGAGCCGCGGCTACAAGGCCGGCAGCTTCCCCACCCTCGCCGCCACGGTCGCAAGCCAGCTTACGCCCGCGACGCAGGAGTCGGTCATTGCCTATGAGGCCGGGTTCAAAGCGACGTTCCTTGAGCGCACGCTTCAGCTCAACGGCGCGGTCTTCCGCTACGACTATTCTGACAAGCAAATTCTTGGAAAAGTCTCCGATCCCTTCCTCGGGCCGCTGCTGCGTCTCGTGAACGTCCCGAACTCCGAGATCAACGGCGTCGAGATGCAGGTCGACTGGGCGCCGATCGACGGGCTGAAGGTCTCGGCGGGCGGTTCCTATATCGTCTCCGAAATTCTCGACAACTTCACGAACTTCGATCCAAGCGGCCTGCTGAAAAACTTCGGCGGAGAATCCTTCCCCAACACCCCTGAATGGCAGTTTGTGGCCGACACGTCTTACACTTGGTCGGCCACGGAACGCTTCGACGCATTCGTCGGTGGCAATCTCTCTTACCAGGGAGACACCAACAGCCAACTCGGGGAACTCGCACGCCTTGAGGTGGACGCCTACACTCTGGTCGACCTCCGTGCGGGCATCGAAGCCAGAGACGGCGAATGGAAGCTCATGGCTTGGGCGCGCAACGTCGGCGACACCTACTACTGGACCACCGGCAATGCGAACCTCGACACCACAGTGCGGTTCGCTGGCATGCCCCAGACCTACGGCATCACCCTCTCCTTCCGGAAGTGATGACGCCTCGCTCCCTTCGTAAAGCCGAAGGGGGCGCTTCTCTGAAGCTCCACCGACCGACCGGACGCAAACATGACTGCACTCCCCCTCGCCGGAACCTGCCCGCCCGTCTTCGCGGCCGTCGCCAACGCGTTCCAGCGCAACTTCGCAGAACACGGTGACATCGGCGCCTCGCTGAGCATCTGCAAGGACGGGGAGATCGTCGTCGACTTGTGGGGCGGCTTCACGGACGGGGCGCGCGAGCGGCCGTGGCGAGGTGATACGCTGGTCAATGTGTGGTCTACCACCAAGGGTGTGATGGCGCTTTGCGTGGCCCGGCTCTTGGACCAGGGACGCCTGGCGCTGGACCGCCCCGTCGCAGACTACTGGCCGGAGTTTGCAGCAAACGGCAAAGCACGCGTAACGGTCGCGCAGCTTTTTTCGCATCAGGCGGGGCTTTGCGGCCCTGCAAGGCAACTCACCGAGGCTGAGCTTCTCAACACTGACCTTCTCGCCGCGCTCCTCGCCACAGAGGCTCCGCACTGGCCCGTCGGCTCCAGGTCCGGTTACCACGCGCTGACGATAGGCCCCCTCGGCGACGGCCTCTTCAAGCGCGTCACAGGAAAATCGGTGGGCCAATACTTCCGCGACGAGATCGCAGACCCCTTGGGCATCGATTTCTACATGGGCTTGCCGCCCAGCGAGGAGAGCCGGGTCGCCGAGATCGTTCATGACGGCAATCCAGAGTCCGGCGGCCATGAGACCTTCAACGAGTACCAGCGCCTCGCGCAGGTCAACGTGCCGGTGCGCGCCGCGCTCGCCAATGTACGCGCCTGGCGTGCCCAGGGAACGCCGTCCGCCGCAGGCCAGGGCAACGCGCGCGGTCTCGCCCGACTTTACGGCGCCCTCGCCACCGACCGCCGAGTTGCGGGGGTCGAACTCGTGAGCAAGGCGGCGCTGGACGCCGTGACGACCATCCAGATCGAGAACGAAGACCTCGTGCTGCGCTTTCCCATGAGTTGGGGCGTCGGGTTCGCCATCAACAAGGCCATGGGCGTGTACGGACCCAATCCCAGCGCATTCGGTCATCACGGCTGGGGCGGCTCCTTCGCCTTCGCTGATCCCGTACAGCGGATCGGCGTCGCATATGCCATGAACTTCATGCGCGAGCCGCAGGGAGCCCCTGATCCTCGTTTCACAGGTATTGTGGAGGCGGTCTACGCGTCCTTGTGAGCGGCTATCCGTTGCTCGATGCCGACGATGATGCAGTCCAGCCCAAACAGAAATTGTCCATCATCGAGCGGCCGCGACAACACGTTTGCGACAGTCTCAACCGCCTGTCTCGGAATGTCGTCCACCTCCCGCAGCAGCGCCGTCACCTTCTTCACGCGGTCAGCCCGCGAGACCTTTCCGCGCCTCGCTTTGCGTCGCACCAGAGACTGTGCTTCAAGCAGCGCATAGCCAGTGGTGTAGCTTGAGATCGTCCAATAGACATCCGGCAGGAGCTCAATCGGCACGCCGGTGTCCCGCAACCGCTCGATAATCTCCGTGTTCACACGCAACGAGGTGGGCGAGCGGCGAAATTCTCGTCCGATCATATCCGCCAGCTGCGGATGCGCCAGCATCGCGCCGCGCACTGTAAGACTAAGCGTCCGCGCCTGCGCCTGCCAACGACCTTTAGTTGGCGCCGGCACAAACCCTTGGATCACGCTATCGACGACGGCGTCCAGAAGCGCTGTCTTGTTCGTGAAGTGACGATAGACGCTCATGGTGGACGCACCGAGCGCGATACCGAGACCGCGCATGTTCAGCGCAGCCAGACCTTCGGCGTCAATCAGTTCAAGTGAGGCTGCAATGATCCCGTCACGGGACAAATCTGCGCGCTGACGCACGGGCGTCGATCTTGAACTCGGTCGGGGCATGAATGGCGTTAAGGCTCTGAAACCTACCTGAACTCTGCAGAAAATGAATATCTGCTGAGACTTTCGCTGGCGATGGTCGGGATTTCGCTAATTCTCCCACAATCGGCACTTCAAGCCAAGATCAAGGTTCCGCCCGAGATATGGCTGAATCCATGTCAGCACTCGGTAACGCGAAAATGCCGCGTCTCTTTTGCGTTTGCGCCACTCGAAAGCGTTCGGTGAAGAGGTTGGGAGCCATTGCTGATTAAAGCGCTGAGACTGCGCCGAAGGGTGACGAGACCAGCAAATGTCCGCTTACACCGTCCGCAGCGACACTAACCCAGCCTGTTGCCGCCCGGGTGAGTAGAGAATGACTATAGCCGCAATGTCGGCTTTCTCAGCCTGAACGGACAAGTGGCGGAATAGAGGGAATGGCGGCTTAGGGCCAACAATGCCAAGGCCGCCATATTGTGACAGACGGCGGGGTCGCTCAAAACCTTCCAGTCAGGCCCCGGCCGCCCCACCGGGTCCAAGTCACCGGAAGGTGACGCAGGCGCGAACGAGCAGGCCCGACGGTGCTAGTCCAGCGTACGCCGGAACCGCAGCAGCGCCAGCGTTGTCAAGGCGACGAGAATCCCCGTCAGCGGGACCAGGTCGCTGAACACGGCGGCGAGGTCTCCGCCCTTGAGCACGATCTTGCGCACCAGCCGCAGGAAGTGCGTTAGCGGCAGCGCCTCGCCGATGGCCTGCGCCCAGTGCGGCATCGCGCGATAGGGAAACATGAACCCTGACAGCAGGATCGACGGCAGGAAGATGAAGAACGTCATCTGCATCGCCTGCATCTGCGTGCGCGCCACGGTGGAGATGAGGTAGCCCAGCATCAGGTTGGCGAACAGGAACACGGTGACGCCGGCGATGAAGGCGCCAAGCGATCCCGTGAACGGGACGTGGAACAACAGCCGCGCCGCCGCCATCACCATAACGACCTGGATGGCGCCTACGATAATGTAGGGCGTCGTCTTGCCGATCATTACCTCCACGGGCCGGACCGGCGTCGCGAGCAACGTCTCCATCGTGCCGCGCTCGCTTTCGCGCGTGAGCGCGATGGAGGTCACCATCACCATGGTCATGGTGAGGATGACGCCCAGCAGCGCGGGCACGATGTTGAACGCGGTAATGCCGGCGGGATTATAGCGCCGGTGCGCGACGACCTCATAGGGCGCTGGCCCGGCGCTGAGGTAGGAAAGCGCGCCCTCCAGGTCCGGCGCGAAGGCGCGCGCGGCGATCTGTTCCACCGCCGGCACAGCGGCGCCAGTGGCCACAGGATCGCTGGCGTCCGCGGCGATGAGGATCTGGGGCCGCTCGCCGCGCACGAAGCGGCTTTCGAAACCTTCCGGCACGACGATCAGGAACATCGCGTCGCCGCTGCGCAGGAGCCGGTCAGCTTCATCGTCGCGATGGGCGACGGCGACGATGTCGAAGAACGTCGACGCCTTGATGCTGGCGAGAAAGCTTCGCGTCAGCGGGCCCTCCTCCCGCACCTGCACCACCGTCGGCATGTGGCGCGGGTCCGTGTTGATCGCGTAGCCGAACAGCAGGAGCTGCATCACCGGCATCACGATCATGATGGCGAACGTCAGGCGGTCGCGCCGCATCTGCACGAGTTCCTTGAGGAACACCGCGAACACCCGCGACCAGGAGAGGGAGGATTGCGCCGGCACGGTCAGGCCTTGCCTTCGGTCTGTGCCATCAGGTGGATGAAGATCTCTTCCAGTCCCGCGTCGATGCGCGTCGCCCCAAAGCCCGGCATGCCTGCGGCGGTCGCCATCGCACGATCAAGGGCCTCATCCGTCATCGCGCAGACGTGCAGCTCGGCGCCGAAGCGGGCGACGAGGTCGATGCCCGGGCTTCCCCGCAGGTGTGCTGCCAGCGCATCCAGATCGTCCGCCACCGCGCGTCGCGCCTTGAGACCGACATGGGCCGGGATCTCCCGTGTCGGCGCGTCGATGAGCATCTTGCCGTAGGCGATGTAGGCGATGGAATCGCACTGCACGGCCTCGTCCATGTAGTGCGTGGAAACCAGCGTGGTGACGCCTGAAGCGGCATAACGCCGGATCTGGTCCCAGAAGTCGCGCCGCGCCTTCGGATCGACACCGGCCGTCGGCTCGTCGAGCAGCAGGAGATCGGGTTCGTGGATCATGCACGCGGCCAGCGCCAGCCGCTGCTTCCAGCCGCCGGACAACGTGCCCGCCAGTTGCTTCGCGCGGCTCTGCAGACCGAGGTCTTCCAGCGCTTTCTCCACCCGCGTTGCGAGATCATCGAGCGCGTAGAGGCGGCCGATGAATTCCAGATTCTCGCGGATCGACAGGTCCTCGTAGAGCGAGAACCGCTGCGTCATGTAGCCGACGCGTTCCTTGATGCGCGCGCTGTCGCGCAGCACGTCGAAGCCGAGGCACTGGCCGCTGCCCGCATCGGGTTTGAGCAAGCCGCACACCATACGGATGGTCGTGGTCTTGCCGGAGCCGTTGGGGCCGAGAAATCCGTAGATCGCGCCCCGGGGCACCTTGAGCGACACGTTTTCGACGGCCGTCAGCGCCCCGAACCGTTTGGTGAGGCCGTGGACGTCGATGACGATCTCGCCGGTCATTCGCGTGCGCGGTTGAGGGTGACGTCCACGGGCAGTCCAGGACGGATGTGCGTTGCATCATCCGGCGTCGCTTCGACAAGGAAGACGAGCTTGTCGCGCTGCTCAAGGCTGTAAATCACCGGCGGCGTGAACTGGGGCTCGGTGGCGACATAGGTGATGCGGCCCTTGAGGTTCGGCGGGCATCCATCGCAACGGATCGAAACGCCGCCGCCGCTGCGCAGCGCCGACAGCAGGCGTTCCGGCGCAAAGAAGCGGAGTTTCATCCCGCCCTCGGGCAGCAAGGCCAGCACCGGCGCGCCGACGCCGAGCACCTCGCCCGCGCGATGATAGACGCGCTCGACGCGGCCGCCCGTTGGCGCGGTGACCTCAAGATCGCGGACCCGGCGACGCGCCAGTCGTGCATCTGCTTCCGGTGCGCCGTTCTCGCGCAGTGCGGCGTTCAGGTTGGCGCGCGCTTCCGCGACGGAGGCGTTCGCCACACGCAGCGCGGCGGCGTCGATGTCGAGGCGCGCCTGCGCGACGAAGCCTTTCGCGTGCAGCGTTTGCGAGCGCGCATAGGTGGCGTTCGCGAGCGCGGCATTGGCCTGCGCCGCGCGCAGCGCTTCCACGAAGGCGCCGTTACCGGACGTGCGGGCGGCGGCGGCGGACGCGGCTGCGCCAGCGCCTTCGGCGGTGATTCTCTGACGTGCGGGATCGAGCCGGAAGAGCGGCGCGCCGCCGGCGACGGTGTCACCTTCCTTCACGAGCAGTTGCGACAGGCGTCCGGGATCCTCGGCTGCCACATAGACGTACTGCGCTTCGCCGTAGCCCTGCATCGTATCGCTCGGCGGCTTTGTGCAGCCGGTGAGCGCGCAGGCCGCGACCAGGAGGATGGCTTTCTTCATGGCCGCAGCGCCGCGATGCCATGGAGGACATAGTCAATGTGCCGCCGTGCAAACTCCACCGGATCGGCAATGGCCGGTGCGCCACTGAGCACATTGCGCCACAAGGCTTCAAACATGATCGGACCTGCGATGGTGCGGATCGCCAGTTCCGGATCGATGTCGGCGCGGAACTGCCCGAGCGCGATGCCGCTGCGGATAAGGCCGGTCAGGGCGGCGCGCAGACGGTCCAGCACCTCGGTTCGGTAAAGGGCGGCGATGTCCGGGAAGCGCTGCGAAATCGAGATGACCAGGCGCGGAATCGCAAAAATGCGCGGCTGCGCGAGCAGCAAGAGCGCCACGCCGGAAATGCGTTTCAGCGCGACGGCCGGATCCGCCTCGCCGGCCTTCGCAAGCACCTCCACCCGGGCGGCGACAGGCGTGATCTCCCTGCGGATCAGCGCCTTCAGCAGCGCTTCCTTGCTGTCGAAGTAGAGGTAGACGCCGGCCTTGGAGATCCCGGCCCGGCGCGCGACGTCCTCCATGCGGGCACTGTCGAACCCGGCGGCCTCGAATTCCTCGAGCGCCGCGTCCAGGATTTCATCCGGGCGCGCATCAGAACGACGGGACCAGCGGCGGGCGGGCTCGGTAGACATCGCACCGATATAACTAACCGGTCAGTTATTTACAAGTGGGCGAAAGATGTCGGTAGGCAGTATAGGTCCCGGCGCCTTTCCTTTGCGCCGCGTGAATGACGCGAAAGGGCCAGTGACGGGCGACCGTAACCTTGGGGCGGTCTGACCGCTACCCACCCCTACCCAGCCATTGGTAACGGTGGGGCATCCCAGGACCGGAAGATCCCCAAAACAGACCCCGTCAGCTTGACGTCCGCAAACGGACCTCGGACGTCACTGAACCGTCACGCCGCGCGTGTGTCGAGCACTTGCCTTACCAGCCTATGACTTATCTGACCCGGTCGGCGCTCTAGCATGGGGGTGTCATCGCAGCGCGGGCTGGACCGGAGCAGAGATTGCATTCATTTTCGGCGCCTGCCGTCGATAGTCAGGAGATCGCCGTGGCCCTTGTGAAGTTCGTGTTCGTTTTGATCGCGGCGTTCGCAGTACTCGCTCATCCATTGAAGGCGGACGAGGCGACCGAAAGATCAGCAGATGAAGCCGCTATCGTGGCTCTGGCATCGGCTTGGCAGGACGCGTGGAATCGGCGTGATGCTGCGGGACTGGCTGCGATAATGGATACGAACGTAACCTTCGTATCGGTTCTCGGACCTGACACGCCGGGCCTCGGGCGGGGCGGGCGAGCGGCCTTCGAGGCTGGGCACGCGGTGATCCTGAAAACCGCATTCAAGGACAGCGTCTGGAGTAACCGCCGGGTCGATGTCATTCGTTTTCTGAAACCCGACGTCGCAGTCGCTCAGGTGGTTTGGGAAACGACGGGTGACAAAGTGCGCCACGTCAAACACGGAACCCCTCGCCGAGGGATTTTCACGTGGGTGGTGGAAAAGCAGGACGAAGGTTGGCGTATTGTCGCGTCTCAAAACACGGAGGTTATGCCGCCTCTGCCGGGCCAATAGTCTCCTAACGGTCACGACGTTCCTCAGCGCATTCGCAGGCGTGCTCTTCACACGCTTTCAGGACAACTATCCGATTGGCGCTCTTCAGCTGGATCTGGGCTCAGGCGCAATCCTTGTGACGTACCTCTGCTTTGCGGCGTTCATTGTGACCGCCTTGCTCGGCGCGTTGGTCATCTTTCACGCCACGCGCACGCGCTTCAAGTACCCAGCCCACGACAAGATCTCTCCTAGCGACAGTCCCCCTAAGTCACTTCTCTTTTAGGCGGGCATCATCCGGGCGCGGCCGCGCGTTTGGATGAACAACTGGGCTACGGTGCCAGCTTCCGGGACGGGAACCGTCCGCAGCGACCTGAAGCAACAGTATTTCCGGAATCTCGTCAGCGAAACCTATCTCATCGCCGCCAAGACGGCCGACAAGTTGCGGTACCTTCAACCCGCCCAGCAACTTCTTTCTCAAGCACTGAAATGGTTGCTCGATTGGCTTTTAGTCCTTTGCGTTGCCAGCCTTGCGATAGGGCCGACAAAGCCATCGCAGAGCGCGCTTCAAGTGCAGCTTGTGGAGCCCGTTGCAATGCCACCGGCGACTGTGGTTGTGCAAGTGCCTGCGGGCAGCAGTACGCCCGCGGTCACCAGCCAGCCGCAGGCAACGCAGCCAGCACCGTAGCGCGCACGCCCGAGTGCACAACGTCCGTTATCAGATCGTAGTTGCTCGTGCGGATAGTCTCAAATTGCCCCGCAACTGACCCTACCGGCGGAACCGATTCTCTAGCATTTCCGGCTGGGCTACCCCCCGAAACGGAGCGGTAGTGCCCCTCCGGCCCCCGCGAGACGGGCCCACAGAAATCGCCCGGACGCCGGGCTTGAGGTCGTGGGACGGCGCGCTGGGCGCAGGTCCCTCCGGAGCACCTCAACTCGATGGCCAAGAAATCTCCCGCCCCCGCCCCTCGCAAGAGGACCAAGACTGTCGCACGCCGGCAGACGCCCCTCCGCAACCCCCGCGCGAAGACCTCGGAAGCCCCTGCGGTCGCTACAAAGGCCGCCACCAAGCTGGACGCCCTGATCGCGCTCTTGCGCACCCGTCGCGGGGTCACTGTGCCGGACATGATGGAAGCCACCGGCTGGCAGGCCCATTCGGTGCGAGGTGCGCTGGCGGGTGCGCTGAAGAAGCGCGGTCATGTCGTCACGTCGGTGAAATCGTACGGCGAGCGGCGCTATCGCCTCGAGGCGGGCCGGTGACGGCGCGCTCAGACGCCGTCGGCGTCCTCTGGCAGGCGATGGTCGAGCGCGCCGAAACGATGCACAACCTCGTTGTGGCTGGCCAGCGGCGCGCGGATGCGCGCGTCGCTGGCCGGATCGTGCGCCTTTCGGAAGAACTCGCCGTGCTGGCAGCCGCAGCCCGGCTCCTGCGTGGACGCACGCGGGGTGAGTCGTGACCGACGCCATGATCGCCCAGGAGATAAATCGACTATCCCCGCTTTCTGTCGTCGCCCTACGAACAGCGTGGCGCGCACGATTCAGCGATGAACCACCCGCATTCCGGTCACGCGATCTTCTAATGCGGGCTTTCCTCTTCCGGATACAGGTGCAGCAGTTCGGAGACGTGCGTCCGGCAGTGAAACGCCGTCTCTCAGCGCTCGCCGCGAAGTTCGCTGCTGACCCCGCTTTTGACCCCGCGCCCCGCCCCGCCGCGAGCATCGGCAGCGCGCTTGTGCGCGAATGGAACGGCGTCCGCCACGTGGTGCTCGTCACCCCCGAGGGGTTCCAGTACGGCGAGATCACCTATCCCTCCCTGACGCAGGTCGCGAAGGCGATCTCCGGGACGCACCAGAGCGGGCCGCGCTTCTTCGGAATCGCGTCATGAGCGCCCGCAAGCTGCGCTGCGCGATCTACACCCGCAAGTCGTCCAGCGAAGGCCTCGATCAGGACTTCAATTCCCTCGACGCCCAGCGCGAGGCTTGCGGCGCCTACATTCTCTCCCAGGCTGGCGAGGGCTGGGAACGGGTCAAGATGCTCTATGACGATGGCGGCTTTTCCGGCGGCTCGATGGAGCGACCGGGACTTCATGCGCTGATGCGGGACATTGAGGCCAAGCGCGTGGACGTTGTCGTGGTCTACAAGGTGGACCGCCTGACGCGCTCCTTGTCGGATTTCGCCAAGATCGTCGACGTGTTTGACGCCGCCGGCGCATCCTTTGTGTCGGTGACCCAGGCCTTCAACACCACCACCAGCATGGGCCGGCTCACCCTCAACATGCTGCTCTCTTTCGCGCAGTTCGAGCGCGAGGTCACCGGCGAGCGCATCCGCGACAAGATCGCCGCCTCCAAGGCCAAAGGGATGTGGATGGGCGGGAATCCCCCGCTCGGCTATGACATCCGGGAGCGCGCGCTGCACATCAACGCGGCGGAAGCAGAAACCGTCCGGGACATATACCGTCGATACCTCGAGGTCCGGAGCGTGATGGATCTGCGAGACGCCTTGGCGGCGGAGGGCATCCACTCGAAACGATGGGTCAGCAGCACCGGGCGCGTCCGCGGGGGATGCGCTTTCACACATGGCGCGCTCTTCCACATTCTGAAGAGCCGGCTCTACCTCGGCGAGGTCGTGCATCGCGGGCGCGTGTATCCCGGACAACACGCCGCCATTGTGGATGCCGAGACCTTTGGGGCCGTTCAGGCGAAGCTGAAGGTTGGAGCGCCGCCGCTTCCGGGCAAGCCGGTCCGCGGCGCCGGCGCGCCGCTCCTGGGCAAGCTCTTCGACGATCTGGGTACGCCGATGACGCGCGCGCACGGCAACAAGGGCGCCCGGCGCTATCACTACTATGTCTCGACAGCCTGCGCGACGCGCAGAGCAAAGGGCAGTCTGCCGCGCGTGTCCGCTCCGCGGCTAGAGGGCGCCATCCTCGATCTCGTGTCGTCGATGCTTTCTCGATCATGGCTTCCCGATGCTTCGGTGAGGGATCGCGTATTCCCGGCGATCCATCGGGTCGTTCTCGGCGCAGGGTGCCTCAAGATCGATGCAGCGAAAGAGGCGATCGATGTGCGGGCGGAGGCGTCTGCAGGAGTGGTGCTAGCTCAGCAGGACGAGACCGTGCGTATCGGGGCGCAGATCGATTTGTCGGCGCCTTTGAACTCGAAGTCCATCGTCGGCGCCGCGCCAAGTGAGGGCCGCATGGATCGCGCCCTCGTGCGCGCGGTCGTGATCGCGCGAGTCTGGGTCCGTGCGCTTGCGGAGGGCGACGCCTCCTCATTGCAGGCGCTCGCGGATCGCGATGGCGTCTCCTCGATCTATGCGGGCCAGATCCTCCCGCTCGCCTACCTGGCCCCTGATCTGGTCGAGGCCATTCTTGACGGCCGTCAGCCGGCGCGCCTCACCCTCGCGGCCCTGATCAACCGGGCCCTGCCCCACGCCTGGGCCGAGCAGCGGACCCTCTTCTCAGCCTTCGCCTGACGCCTGCCCGCCGGTCGCCCTCAAGAGCGAACAGGTCTCTGGCAAACCGACCCAAAGGTCAAAAACAGCCCCGAGAGATATGGGCCCGGGTCAGGCCGAAACCGGCGGGCAGAGATCTCTCTGCGAAGGCGCCAGACCACGAAAAGCCCCGCAAACCGGCGATTTCCCCGGTCCGACGGGAAGTCGTCGGCTCGGGCGGGACTGTGTGGTGGTGGCGGGTGGAATTGAACCACCGACCTTGGGGTTATGAATCCCACGCTCTAACCAACTGAGCTACGCCACCGGAGGGCGGGTTGATAGTGCGCGGCGGGCCCCGGCGCAAGCGCGGCGGGCCTGCGCGCCCGCCTCTGCGCGCCGGACGCGTCTTTTGCGCGATTTTGTTTGCCGAATAGCCCAAAGGGCGCAAGACTGATCCTCAACGACCCGCCAAGCGGGCAGAAATGGAGGATTCCTTGTCCGAGGAGCTGGACGCCATCGACACCCGCATCCTCGACCTGCTGCAGCAGGACGCGAGCCTGTCGATCGCCGATATCGCCGAGAAGGTGGGCCTGTCCTCCTCCCCCTGCTGGCGGCGGATCGAGCGGTTGAAGAAGGCCGGGATCATCACCGGGCAGGTGACCCTGCTGGACCGCGAACGCCTTGGCCTCACCTTCGAGGTGATCGCCTCGGCCAAGCTCCAGCTGCCCACCCGCGAGAACCTGGAGAAATTCGAGCGCGAGGTGCTCAAGTGGCCCGAGGTGGTGGACTGCGCCACCGTCACCGGCGCCTCCGACTACATGCTCCGCGTGGTGACCACCGACATGCACGCCTATGACGATTTTCTCCGCGACAAGATCCTGTCGCTGGGCCTCGTCTCCGATGTGCAGAGCCGCATCGTGATCCGCGTGGCCAAACGCACGACGGCGGCGCCCCTCGGCCTCGTCTCGCAGCACGCCCCCGTGCGGTAGGCATGCCCGTAGGGTGCATTAGGCGAAGCCGTAATGCACCGGAGACCTTCCACATGAACATGGTGCATTACGGCCTTCGGCCTAATGCACCCTACGCGCCCGCTACGACGTATCATCGGCGCATGGCGAGCGAACACACGCGGACGCCACACGCGCCGCCCCCGACGCCACAGCCACGAGCCTGCGCCGCACCCGCGCGCGCGCAAACCGCGCCACCATCCGCGCCACGGCCGTCTCAAGATCGCCCAGCACGCGCCGCACATCGTCGAGCGTCTTCACCCGCACGCCGCGCGTAAACGCGCGCAGGCCGCGTCGCGCCCGCGCATAGCGAAATCCCCGCGGCGCCCCGTGCCTCCGCTCCGACGCCAGCGGCGCCGCCGCCAGCCGGTGCTGCACCGCATAGCCCACCACCAGCAGCTTCACGTCCGCGCACGCGTCCCGCGTCGCCGCCCGCACCGCCGCGCGAAACCCGCCGCCCATCAGATCCGCGAGCATCGCCAGCACGTCGAGCACCCACAGCCGCAGGCTGTGCGTGGCGCGGTCGAGGAAGGCGATGTCGGGGAGGTGGGGCGTGCGATGCGTCATGCGGCGTCCTGTATTGATGAGGCGTGCAGTTTAACACGGAACTTGAGGTGTAGGATTGGCGGGCCTGTTTTGTTTGGCGCGCATGGCCCGCCGGTGCGCGAAAGAATGGACACGCGATAAGGCCGCGTTCGCTTTCCCCGTCATTCCGGGGTATCGCGGCACGCGATGAACCCGGAAACCAGCGGACTGGGTTGCTCTTGAACGCCTGGAGTCCGGGTTCTCGCGTGCTGTGAGCCCCGGAGTGACGGGGAGAGTGATACCCACTTGAGTGTATGTCACCGCCATCAAAAACATGGACAAGCGCCCTCCGTCCGCGCTTGCGCTCTACGGCACGTTGCACTTTTGAGTGTTTCTCACGCTTTCACCCTTTCAATTTGAGTGGGTCACCCTTTCCGGGCGACCGTCATACAACTGCGATTGACGGCCCCAACGCGATGCCTCACGACGCCATGGGTTTGAATTCGGTGCGGGGAAGGGACATGGCACTACTACTGAAGCGAGGCGACTCTTTAACCCAGACCATACATGGCGTGTTTCCCGAGGGTGGCTTGGGCGGTTTAGCCAAGTTCGCGATTGACTCGGCGGGACGAGCTGTGGGCGCCAGCGCGCTTTCCCAAGTCCGCGACGCATCCATGGACCATGCGCGCAGTTCGCTCGGCGGATTGCCGTTCCCCGGATACGTTGAGGTGTACAGCGACAGATACGTGTTTACGCCGACATTTGCTCAAGTATTGCCAATCTACAGCGGGGTCGCAAAGATTTCGATTCCCATTCGAGAAATCACGGGAGTAAACACTGCTGAACCGACTGTATTGATGGTCGTTCGAAGAAAGGCAGTCGATGTTACTTTCTCGGGCGGGAGATTCCGACTCCTGTGTGATTTCGACCGAGACGCGATCCTAAGTGCACTTCGCACTGCCCGTAGTGGCGCAAGATGGTAACCAAAAGAGACATCGAAGCAGGGTTGATAAATGTTATGCAGAATATTTGCTGTGCGAGGCTCTCAACTATCTCAGAGTAAAATAGTCGCCTTAGGTCACGAGGGCTGTAGAGATGAAGAACCGAGCGTCAACACTGCGAATGAATAGTGCTGTTTTGATCGGCGCTGTCTTGTGCGCCTTCACGAACGGAGTGTCGGCGCAGACGACGCAAGAGGTTTATCTTAGCTGCCGGATATCTTATCTCGGTTCCTCATCCATAGATACGTATCGCATAAACCCCTCCCGAAACATTTGGCAGGAATACGACAGAACTCAGGGCGTGTGGGGAGTAAATCGCTGCACCAACACCAGGGTTGGATGGAGTTGCGCTTTCTCCCCGAGCCATTTTGAGTTTCTCATTTCTGGTCAAGTGAGTGAACAGATCAATCGTTATACGGGTGAGTTCCGGGAAACGAACGCAACATTCAAGAGACTTACGATCACAGGGGAGTGTGCCCCAACACAAAACCCCCAGGGCAATCGAAAATTCTGATCGCTGATCGATTTGTTACCCCATGAGGTTGTCCCTGCTGGATGACACACACCCCAACGCTCACCGCCCTCACCGCGCATCCCGCACGTTCACCCGCACCGGCCGGATCGAGAACGTCACGCCCTGCACGCCATAGCGCCCGCCGCCATAGTGCGCGGCGGAAGCGGCGTCTTCCGCGAAGCGCCAGATGACGCCCGCGCCGTCGGCGCGGAACGAGACGCGCTCCAGCGCGCGCGCGGCTGAGTTGTCGAGCAGGTCGGCGCCCAGCGTGTCCTCGAGGCTGCGTGCGGGGGCCGCCATGCCGGCGCCGTCGCGGTCGGGCGCGTCGTAGCGCTCGTCGCCCGCCGCGATGCGCGTCTTGCCCGGCGCGACGCGCACGGCAAGCGTGGACAGCGCCACCGTATCGCCATCGTTGATCAGCGAGAGCCGCACGCCGTCCGCGCCGAAGCCGCCGCTGCGCGTGACCAGCAGCGCGCGCGTGGCGTCCACCACCGTGACCGATCCTGCCCCGATGGCCGCAGCCGTCTGCGCCGCGAGATCGACCACGAGCGCCGTGTCCTCGTCGATGCCGAAGCCCACGCGCCGCGCGAGGCCCGGGTCCGACAGCGCCCGCGTCAGCCGCCCCAGCCGCGCACGTTCGCCGAAGTGCTGGTCCACGATTCCGTCCGGCAGGAACCCGAGCCCGCGGGCGAGCACGAGTGCGCCCTCCTCTGCGGGGCCGTCGCGCAGCACCGGCGCAAGCATCGCCGTGAGACTGTCGCCGCCTGCGATCATGCGCGCGCTCATCACGGCGGCGCCCGCGCTCGTGCCGCCGATGACGGCGCCGGTGGCGAGACGGCGGCGCATGGCGGCGAGCATCGGCGTGTCGGCGCCGGCGGCGTCGTACAGCGTCTGCGTGAGGCGGGCCTGGTCGCCGCCGGTCATCCAGATGGCGCCCGCGCGCTCGATCTTGGCGATCTCTGTGGGATCGGCGCCGCCTTGCGCCCATGTGCGTTCGTCCACGACGGGCGTGCCCTCGTCGTCGCGCACGGCGAGCTTCACGATGTCGATGCGCGAGGCCGCCACGCCGTAGCGCGCGAGCGTTTCGGCGAACGCCTGCGCCGAGGCCGCCGGTTCGGCTGACGCAGCGGGCACAATGGCGATGCGCCCGTCCGGCCCTGCGCGTGAGATGAACGCCTCGTGGATCGCTGCGTTCTCGCGCGAGAGGCCTCCGCCCACGATCACCAGCGCGCCCGGCTGCGCCCCAGCGGCGCCCGCAGACGCCAGCAGCGCGAGCGCGGCGATGAAGAGCGTCCCGCGCACGCTACTTCGCGCGGCCGGTCATCGCCGCGGTGATGGCCTGCGTATTGGGCCCCACGTAGCTCTGCGGCAGCGAGGGCCGGATGTTGTCGCGCGCTTCCCAGCTCTGGATGAGCACCTTGGCGGTATCGAACGCGCTCTGCAGCGTGCGGTTCTGGCGCAGCGTCTGGTTGAGGAAGGCGTCGCCGAAGTACGTCCAGTCGTTCTCGGGCACGCAGCCGAAGCTGGTGCGGTCATGGGCGGCGGCGGCGAACACCATGGTGGTGTCGCTCTGCAGCGCGGGGATGAAGGCGCCGGCGAAGCACGAGGACACGATCACGAGGCGGTTCTTGATGCCCACCTCGTCGAGCGAGCTGCGCAGCACCGTGGGAAAGATGGCGTAGGAGCGGAACTGGTCCTGCACGCCGATGGAGCCGTCCGGCAGGCCGTGGGAGGTCATGAAGAGGACGAGCACGTCCTCCTCCTTGTCCATCACCTCGCCGAGCCGCGCGAGTGCTGCCCCCACCTCGCTGGGCCGCGCCCCGCCGTAGCGGCGCGCCACGCCTTCGCCAGCGCCGTTGGACAACACGATGGTGCGCCCCGCCGCATTGAAGCGCTGCGCGAGCACGCTGGCGGCGCCCTCCGCCTCGTTCTGGAACACGTGCTGATCCCACAGGGCGACGGACAGGACGTAGGCGTCCACCACGCCGCGGCGCTGGGGCGCCAGCTCCGCGAAGGATTTCTCCAGCGCGCGGAACTGGGCGAGCTCCTGCGCCGGCGCGATGGGCTGGGTGCGGGGGCTGGGGCGCAGCTGCGCCGACGCCGTGGCGCCGCCGGCCAGAACCATCGCCATCACCAGGATCGCCAGACGCCGCATCGTTGCCCTCGCTTCGCGGCGCAACATTCCAGCCGGGGCGAAAAGTGGCAAGCGGGGCGGTCATGGGGGGCGTCATCCAGGGGTCTAGGCGGCGCGCGGCGGGTGTGTAGGATCGCGCCGCCCCCGCATCGGATCGCGCGGGGCGTGAGCGGGAGTAGTCATGCGGGCGATGGCGTTGGCGCTGGTTTCGGCGCTGTTTCTGGCGGGCTGCGCCACGGCGGCGCCGCAGGGCGCGTCCCTCGTGGAGGAGAAGTCCATCGCGGCGCTGCAGGCCGATCTCGCCGCCGGGCGCACCACCTCCGAGGCGCTGGTGGCGGCCTATCTCGCCCGCATCGCCGCCCTCGACAGCGCGGGGCCGAGCCTGCGGTCCGTGATCGCCACCAACCCCAACGCCGCCGCGGACGCGCGCGCGCTGGACGCCGAGCGCGCCGCCGGCAAGGTGCGCGGGCCGCTGCACGGCATCCCGCTGCTGATCAAGGACAACATCGAAACCCGCGACCTGCCCACCACCGCGGGCTCTCTCGCACTCGCCGCCAACGCCACCGGCCGCGATGCGCCCATGGCGAAGCGGCTGCGCGACGCCGGCGCCATCCTGCTGGGCAAGACCAATCTCTCCGAGTGGGCCAACTACCGCTCCACCCGCTCCATCAGCGGCTGGAGCGCGGTGGGCGGCCTCGTGCGCAACCCCTACGCGCTCGATCGCAACGCCTGCGGCTCCAGCTCCGGCTCCGGTGCGGCGGCGGCGGCGAGCCTGGCGGCGGCGGCCGTCGGCACCGAGACCTCCGGCTCCATCGTGTGCCCGTCGAGCTTCAACGGGCTGGTGGGGCTGAAGCCCACGGTGGGCCTCGTCTCGCGCACCCACGTGGCGCCGATCTCCCACACCATGGACACCCCCGGCCCCATGACGCGCTCCGTGATGGACGCGGCGGTGGTGCTCACCGCGCTGGCCGGAACCGATCCCGCCGATCCCGCCACCGCCGAAGCCGATGCGCGCCGGCGCGACTATGCGGCGGCCCTGCGCCCCGACGCGCTGAAGGGGCGGCGCCTCGGCGTGCTGCGCATCGGCGTGGGCGGCCACACCGAGACCGACCGGTTGTTCGAGCAGGCGCTGGCGGACCTGCGCGCCGCCGGGGCGGAGCTGATCGACATCAAGCAGCCGCCCGACCTGCAGCCCATCGGCGCGCTGACGCCGGTGATCATGCAGACCGAGTTCAAGGCCGGCATCAACGCCTATCTCGCCGCCGCCGCGCCGGCCGTGCAGGCCCGGTCCCTGGAGGCGCTGATCGCGTTCAACAAGGCCAACGCCGACCGCCAGATGCCGCTGTTCGGCCAGGAGATCTTCGAGGCCGCGCAAGCGCGCAAAGGGCTCGACGATCCCGCCTACGTGGAGGCGCTGGCGCGCGGCAAACGCCTGACCGGACCGGAAGGCATCGACCGGCTTTTGTCCGCCGACCGTCTCGACGCCATCATCGCCATCACCTCCGGGCCCCCGGCGCTGACCGATCCCATCGGCGGCGGCCGCGCCGCCAACGTGAGCGTGGCGACGATCCTGCCTGCGCTGTCGGGCTACCCGCACCTCACGGTGCCCATGGGCCTCGCCAACGGCCTGCCCGTGGGCCTCTCGTTCATCGGCGCCGCGTGGAGCGACGGCGACCTACTGGCCATGGGCTACGCCTACGAGCAGGCCGCCCCGCGGCGCGTGGCGCCCACCTACGCGCCCACGCTGAACGCCACCGCGCCCCTCACGAGGGCATACGCCCCCGCGCGATGACGACCGCCGCCGCCATCCCCGCCCCTGCCCTGTGGCTGGGCGTCTTCGGGCTTGCGCCCTTTCTCGGCCTTGCGGGCGCGGCGGTGCTGCTCGACGGCGACCATGCATCCCTCGCACAGCGCGCGCTCATCGCGTACGGCGCGACGATCCTGTCGTTTCTGGGCGGCATCCACTGGGGGTTTGCGCTGCGCGAGCCGGCGGCCGCCAAGGAGCGGCTTGCCGGCGTGCTCGCCGTGGGCGTGGCGCCGCAACTGCTGGGCTGGGCTTCGCTGCTGGCGCCGCATCCGGCCGGCCTGTGGCTCGTCGCCGTGGCGATCCTCGCCTTCGTGCTGGCAGACCGGCGCCTGGCGACGGAAGCGCTGGCGCCGGCGTGGTTCATCCGGCTGCGCGCGCCACTGTCCATCAGCGCGGCGCTGTGCCTGGCGGCGGGGACGTTTGCTCCCTGAGCGACCAAATCCGCAAGCGCCGGCGCGATGACGACCCCCTGTGGCAGCCGTCCCAGCCTCAGGCGGCGGGCTCTCCGCGGCGCACCGCCGGCCAGCCGCCCACGTCCGCGCCGCCGAACACCATCCTGCGCACCTCGGGCGTGAACACCGTGTACGGATAGATGGCGTCAGGCGCGCTCACCGCGTCGAGGGACGCGGCCTGCGCCGGCGTCAGCGCCACGTCCAGCGCCGCCATGTTGTGCAGGAGCTGATCGACCGTGCTCGCGCCCAGCAACAGCGAAGCGACGCCAGGCCGCGCCGCCGCCCACGCCAGCGCGACCTGCGCCGGAGAGCGACCGGTTTCAACAGCCACCGCCTTCAAGGCATCGAGAATGTCCCAGTTGCGCGGCGTGAACTTGGCGTCGCCGAACGGGTTGGAGCCGGCGAGCCGGCCGTTCCCTGCGCCGCCCGCGACGCCGGACGCGGCGCTGCTCGACGCCTCGGCGTTCCGTCGCGCGCGATCTGCCGATTCAACGGTCGCGCGGTCGTACTTGCCACTGAGGAAGCCCCCCGACAGCGGGCTCCACGGCACGACGCCGAGGCCAAGCGCCCGCGCCGCCGGCACATGCTCGCGCTCGATGCCGCGTTCGCTGAGCGAGTACTCCATCTGCAGCGCGATCGGCCCCGGCACGCCGTGCGCCGTCGCCAGCGTCGCCATCCTTGCGACGTACCAGGCCGGCGCGTTGGACAGGCCGAAGTACCGGATCTTGCCGGCCCGCACGAGATCTCCGAGAGTCTGCAACACGTCTTCGGCGAGGGTCACCCCATCCCAGACATGCACCCAGAACAGGTCGATGTAGTCGGTCTGCAGCCGGCGCAGCGAGCCTTCGAGCGCGGCGCGGATGTTCTTCGCACCATTGCCGCCCGCGTTGGGATTGCCGGGGGCGCGATTGAAGCCGGCCTTGGTGGCGAGCACGACCCGTTCGCGCAGGGTGCGCGCAGCGATGCAGGCGCCGACCATCTCCTCGCCGCGGCCGCCGGCGTAGATGTCGGCCGTGTCGACGGCGTTGCCGCCGGCGTCGATGTAGGCATCGAACACCGCCCGCGACGCCGCCTCGTCAGAGCCCCAGCGATTGACGCCGAAGGTCATGGTTCCCAGCGTCAGCGGACTGACGACAAGGCCCGAACAACCAAGTGTGCGATAGGCGGCGAGGGACATGTGGCGTCTCCGGAATGAGTCCGGATCGGCTCACAGGCTGCAAGTGGGGCTGCGCTGCGCGCCGGCAAAGCCCCCAGCCGTTCAATCGTCGCGGTGGACGCGCTCGCGGCGCTCGTGGCGTTCCTGCGCTTCGAGCGACAGGGTGGCGATGGGGCGCGCTTCGAGGCGCGAGAGGCCGATGGGTTCGCCCGTCTCCACGCAGTAGCCGTAGCTGCCATCGTCGATCCGGCGGATGGCCTCGTCGATCTTGGAGATCAGCTTGCGCTGGCGGTCCCGCGTGCGCAGCTCCAGCGCGCGGTCGCTTTCGCTGGTGGCGCGGTCGGCGAGATCGGCGAGGGCTGCGGTGTCTTCCTGGAGGTTGGCGATGGTGGAGCGCGATTCCTCGAGGATCTCCTCCTTCCAGGCCAGGAGCTTGCGCCGGAAATACGCCTGCTGCCGTTCATTCATGAACGGCTCGGCGTCGGACGGGCGGTAATCGGCAGGGACCGTCAGGGTCATCTCCAGCACCCGTTTCGCTTGGCGGCCATCTCAGGCCGGCGCCCTATACACCTGCCCCGGTATGGCTTCAATCCGGCCCGGCAGGCCGTGCGACGCCCGGGACGCGCCGCCGCTCATGCACGCACGGCGCCGCGCCGCTCCCGCTTGGCGAGTTCCACGGCGGCGCGCACGTCGATCTCGCGCAGGACATCGTCGAGGCCGTCATCGCCGCTCGGCTCGCGCTGGGCGTACTGTGCGGCGAGATCTTCCAGGTCGCGGGCGGAGTCAGCGCCGCCGAGCAGACCAGCCTGCAGCTTGTCGAGGGCATCGAGGGCGGCGGCGCCCCGGCGCGCCTGTCGCTGGCGGCGGCCCCCAAAATCCATCTGCAGCGCCATCACCGCATGGGCGGCGCCCAGCGCGCCCACCGGTGCGGCGGGCGCGGGCGGCCGCGTTTCCGCTGTTGCGGGCAGCGCAAATCCTTCCGCGCCGGCGCCGGCGGCGCGGCGGCCCGGCGCTGCAGCGCCGGCGGGACGGGTGGGGTCGATCTTCATCGTCGTGAGGCGTTAGCCTGCTTCGCTTGATCGAGGGTTAAGACCGCGCTCACCATGTTCGCCGGGCAGGAATTGCCGGGCGCCGCCGCCCCTGCCCGGCGCCTTTGACCGGGCGGCCGCACTCCGCCGGCGGCTGCGCCATGGCGGCCATGGAGCCCCAGACTGGCGCCATTCTGGCACAGGTCCGCACCCGAAGGACCGTGACCCCATGCGCGCACTGAAAGCCCTGCTCACCGCCGTCGCCGCCACCGCGTTGCTCAGCGGACAGAGCGACGCCGCCTCCCGCATCAAGGACATCGCCGATTTCGAGGGCGTCCGCGAAAACCAGCTGATCGGCTACGGCTTGGTGGTGGGCCTGCAGGGCACGGGAGATTCGCTGCGCAACGCGCCGTTCACCCGCCAGTCGCTCACCGCCATGCTGGAGCGCCTCGGCGTCACCACGCGGGACCTAAACCTCAACACCCGCAACGTCGCCGCCGTGATGGTGACGGCCAACCTGCCACCTTTCGCCTCGCAGGGCGCGCGCATCGATGTGACCGTGTCGGCGCTGGGCGACGCCAAGAGCCTTTCCGGCGGGCAGCTGCTTGTCACCCCGCTCGTGGGCGCCGACCAGCAGGTGTACGCCGTGGCGCAGGGCGCCATCGCCATCGGCGGGTTCTCGGCGGGCGGATCGTCGGGCTCGTCAGTTACGCGCGGCGTGCCCACGGCGGGGCGCATCTCCTCCGGCGGCCTCATCGAGCGCGAGCTGCAGTTCGATCTCGCCGGCCAGCGCGAGCTGCGCCTGGCGCTGCGCAACCCCGACTTCACCACCGCGCGCCGCATGGCCGACGCCATCAACACTTCCGTGGGCGCGGGCGTGGCGCGGGCGTCCAACCCGGGCTCGGTGGTCGTGCAGCGGCCGGCGGCGTTCGAGGGCGACATGGTCGACCTGCTCACCCGCATCGAAAGCCTGCCCATCGACCCCGACCTGCCCGCCAAGATCGTCATCGACGAAACTTCCGGCGTGGTGGTGATGGGCGACAGCGTGCGCGTGTCCACCGTGGCGATCGCCCAGGGCGCGCTGACCATCTCGGTGTCCGAACAACCCGGCGTCAGCCAGCCCGCGCCGTTCAGCCAGGGCCAGACGGCGGTGATCCCGCAGTCCACGGTGACCGTGGACGAGGAGACCGGCGGCCTCGCCGTGATCCGCGGCGGCGTGCCCCTGAAGGACCTGGTGGACGGGCTCAATGCGCTGGGCGTGTCCCCGCGCGACATGATCTCCATCCTGCAGGCCCTGAAGGCCGCCGGCGCCATCCAGGCCGAAATCGAGGTGATGTGATGGGGATCGACGCCATCGTGCCGCCGGCGTCCGCCGGCCCATCGCTGAAGCTGCCGGCTACGGCGGGCGGAACGACAGAAGCCCTCCGCAAGGTGGCCGAGGAGTTCGAAGGCATGGTGCTGAACGAGCTGCTGGCGCCGATGTTCAAGGGGCTGGAGACCGACGGCTTCGGCGGCGGCGGGCCGGGCGAGGCCATGTTCCGCCCCATGCTGATCGACCGCTACGCCCAGTCCCTCGCCGCCGGCGGCGGCATCGGCGTGGCCGATGCGGTGATGGCGGAGCTTGTCCGCATGCAGTCCGCCGCACAGGAGCCCGCCCTTGGCGCTGATCGCTGACGACGCGGCCGACAGGGCCGAACAACTGCTGCTGCTGACCGGGCGCCTCACGGCCCTGGTGGACGCCGAAGGCGCAGCGCTGGCTCGGGGCCAGCCGCTGTCGGGCGAGGGCGCGAGCGACGAGCTGCGCCGGCTGGCCAACGCCTACCGGCTTGAAATGGCGCGGATCCGGGAGGACCGCAGCCTGATCGCCGGCGCGCCCCGGCCGCTGCGCCAGCGCCTGCAGGACGCCACCGCCCACCTCCAGGTCCGGCTCGACATCTACGCCGCTGCCCTGTTCGCCGCCCGCGAGATCACCGAAGGCCTTGTCCGCGCCGTGGGCGAGGAGGTCCAGCGCGCCCGTCGCGGGCCGGCGGGGTACGGGGCGCAGGGAACCTACGCCGACGCCGGCGGCGTCACGCCCGTGGCCCTCGACCAGCGCGCCTGACGGCGATTTAAGGGCCGGCGGGGTGCAACTGGCACGCCTTGCGCATTGCACAGGCCACCCGCTTCAGGGATGAAGGCGGCGGGGAACCAGATCGCCATGACGCGTGCTGCGGCGCCAGAACCAGGACGAGGCGGTCGGCCCGGCGGCAGCGTCATTGCGGCGCTGGTGTTCAACGCGTCCTTGCTCATGCTGCCCTTCGCCGGCGCATCGCTGCTGCGCAGCGCCACCGCGCCTGACCTGATCGACTACACGCCCACCCCCGCCACCATCCAGCGGACCGAAGCCGCGCTCGCCAACGAGGCCCGCCGCTTCGCCGCCCCGGGCGGGGCCGAGGCCAAGCGCGCGCAGTGGAACAACCTCATCGCCCGCGAGATGTCTGAGGGCGATGTGGCCGCCGCACGCGGGTTTGCGCTCAACGCCTACGCCCTGCTGGGCGGGGCCGATGCGGGCAAGGTGCGCCGGCAGGCCACGCCCGCCGACAGCGACGCCGCGCTGCTGCAGTCCACGCTGCCGCTGATCGAGCCCTCCTTCGCGCGCCAGCGCTTCCGCGCCGTGATCGGCGGCGGCGAGGACAACGCCGCCTTCGACGTGCTGGGCGATCCGCGCGAGACCGCCGCCACCGCGCAGCGCTGGCTGGCGGGAGAACCGGTGGACCTGTTCCTGTTCACGCTGGGCGGCGCCACGCTGCCCGTGGCCGGCGCGCCCGCGGACGACGTGCGGCTGGGCGCTTCGGTGATCAAGATCGCCAAGAACGGCGCGCACCTTTCGCCGGCCTTCGCCGCACTGGTGGAGCGAAAGGTCTCCGCCGCCGTGCCGGTGGAGCGGCTGCACGCCGAACTCGCCGCCGCCTTCCAGAACCCCGAAGTGGTGGTGGACGAGGGCGCGGCTGCGGCGCTCGCCTTCCGACGCGCCGTCGACCGCGAGGCTTACGCGGCGCTGACGGCCGATCTCGCCCACATCGGCGCAGCCGCGCGCGCGGCCTCGCCCGCGGGCGCTGCGCAACTGCTGGCGCATGTGCGCGACTCCCGTGACCTGCGCCGGCTTGAACTGCTGGCCGTGGCGACAGGCGAAAGGGCCGTGGCCGTGGGCAAGCGCTCTCCCGCCGGGCTTGTGCTCAACGCAGCAAAGGGCGCGATCCGCTGGAGCGAGCGGCTGATCGGGGATCTGTTGGCCGTGGCGCTGGCCGCCATCGGCGCGCTGATCGCCACCCACATCGCCCTGCTCGGGGCCTTGCGCGGGGCGTGGGAAGGCGGCGGCGCCCCTTCACGCGCGGCGCCGACGTTGTCCAAGGCCGAAGCGCAGCGGCGCAGCCGCGAAGACCGGAAGCTGGAACAGGTCTGACGCGGGCCGGCGCGTCCGCTACTCGCGGAACAGCGACAGCACGGCGTTCGGCTTGGCGCCCGCGATGGGCGCGGTGGATTGCGACAGCTCCTGCCGTACCGCAAGCGCCAGCAGCCGCGCGCCATCGGCGCCGAGATCGGGCGCGACGTCCGCCGTGAGGGCGGCGTCGAGGGCGCCGAGCACGCGGTCATGCTGGGTGAGGCGCACGGCCTCGCCCTCCAGCCGCGAAAGGCCCGTATCGAGACGCGCAAGGGACTTGTCCGCCGCGCGCGCGGTCTCCGCAGCGCTGAGGGCGTCGCCGATGCTGGCGCCGCGGGTGAGCAGCAGGGCCTCGTCGCCGGTGACGGCGGATTTGAGCCGCAGGTCGAGGCCTGCGATGTCGGTGGCGGCGTCGGAATCGGGATCGGCCCGGACGGACAAGGCCTCACCCGCCAGCAGCGGCGCGCCGCGGGCGATGGCGCCGTCCACGATCTGGCCGAGGCGCTGCACCGCGGAGCGGAACGCCACATCCTGTGCGGCGCGCGCCGCATCTGGCGTAGCAGCATCTGCGGCGCGCACCGCAAGGTCACGCGCTTCGCCCAGCAAGGCGCGCACGTCGCGCGCGGCGGCGATGGCGAACTCCACGCCGTCGCGGGCGTAGGCCACGTCCTCGCGGGCGGCCAGCACGTCTTCGCGATGCTCAAGACGCGCCGGATCGACGCTGACCACCGCCGCGCGGGCGGCGCCGGGCCGATCATTCTCGGTCGTCGACGCTGTCCGCGATGACGACGACTGCACGGCGGCGCCCTGCGACGCCTGAGGCGGCAGGGTCGTGATACTGGAAACCATGCGACGCTCCTTCTGCGCGCAGTACGCACCGGAGCAAGAAACCATTGAGGTTAAGAAACTCTTAACGTGAACGGATTATTTACGATGTGCGCTCCGGCCGACGCCTATCGGCGCGCGAGCTGCGCATCCACGTAGGCGCGCGTGGCCCGCGCGAACGCAAGCCGTGATTCGTGGGGAAACTGGCGCAGCACTTCGTTCGTGGCGGGATCGAAAAGGGTCTGCACATAAAGGCCCGAGGCCTCGTCGCGCTCGATGCGCAAGTGACCCGACATGGGGATCGAGTCCTTTGCGCGCTTCTCCGCCGCTTCCTTGCGACGGGCGCTCTGGTCTTCGCTGTTCAGGTCCGCAGCAGTTCGCGGCGATGTGGATGGGTCGGGGACGCGCCCCGGCCAAGTCTGCAGCAGGGCGACGGAAAGAGACGGCGCGACGTCTGTGCGCATGGCCTACCTCCCTTGGCGACTTCTCCGGGCGGGCGTCGGCGACGCGGACGGGGTGATCCCGTCCGCGCCGCCGTGCCGGTCAGCGGAAGAAGGACAGCAGGATCTGCGGGCCCTGGTTGGCGATGGAGAGCGCCTGCGCGCCCAGCTGCTGCTTCACTTGCAGCGACTGGAGGCGGGCGCTTTCCTTGGCGAGGTCGGCGTCCACAAGGCTGCCGATCCCCTTCTCGATGTTGTCCGAGAGCGACGTCAGGAACGTCTTCTGGATGTCGAGCGCGCGGCCTTGGGCGCCGAGCGAGGAGAGCGAGCTGTTGAGCGCCTTGGCCAGCGTGTCGATCGTGGCCGACGCCGTGGTCGGGTCGGTCGTCAGGTCGAGGCTGGCGAGGCCGGCGAGCGCGCCGCCGTTCACGCGGTAGTCGTAGCCCGTGATCGTGGCCGTGGCCGACGAGGACGTCGAACGGGTGATCGTCGGGGTAGAAGCCGTGGAGGACGCAGCGCCGAAGGACGTCGCGTTCGTATTGGCCACCGTGAGATCCTGGGCGCTCTTGTAGACGATCTGGCGCGAGTTCGCGTCATACGCCGCCGTCACGGCGCCGTTGGTGCGCGTGGTGACTTCGTTGAGGAACTGGCCGAGCGTCTGGCCGGAGGTCAGGTTGATCGTGTAGGCGTTCGAGATGCCCGTGGAGGCAGTCGTCGTCAGCGTCACAGAGCCCGATGTCTGGCCGGCGTTGAGCAGCGCCGTCGTCAGCGTGCCCACGTTGGTGCCGGCCGCTAGGCCCGCTGACGGGGTCGTGACCTGACGGCCGCCGCCGGTTTGCGCCGCCGTGGAGGCGGTCGCACCCGTCACCGCACCCGCCACGTCGGCATCGACAAACGTGCCGGTGGTGCCGGTGAAGAAGCCGGCGCGGTTGTTTTGCGCTGTGAGAGACGCCGTGGCCGGATCGCCGCCCGCGACGAACGAGACGCGGAAGTTCTGGTCGGCGTCATAGACGAGGTTGTTTCCGTCCAGCGTCAGCGCGACCTTGCCGCCCGTCTGCGTATCGATCGCCGTTTGCAGGGCGCCGATGGTGGCGGTGTTTGACAGGTTGATGTTCGAGGTCTGCGTGACGTTGCCGGCGGCGTCGAGCAGTTCGATCCGGACGGTGTCGCCCGCTTCGATGTTGACGTTCGTCGCGCTCGCAGCGCCCGTGCCGATGGTGTTGGTGGTGGCCAGCGTCGTGGCGGTCGTGGTGGACGCGGCGGGGTCGACGCCAACCGTGCGCTGCACGGTCTGGGCCGAGTTGGCGCCGATGTCGGAGGTGGACACCGTCAGGGCGTTCGTGACGTTGGTGCCGTTCAGAAGGTTCACGCCGTTCACCGTGGCGGCGTTGAGGATCGCGTCGATCCGGTCGCGGGCGGCGACGAAGTCGGCCTGCGAGGAGGCGCGGTCTTCGGGCGAGGTGAAGGTCTTGGCGCGTTCAGCGGTCTGCTGCAGCGTCTTGAGGATGTCGGAGACCTGCGAGCCGGCGCTTTGCGCGGTGTCGAGGTTCGTCACGGTGCGGTCCAGGCCTTCGTTGACGGCCGAGAGAGCGCCCACGCGGCTGCGCAGCGATTGCGCGATCGCGAACACCGCGCCGTTGTCCTTGGCGGACGAAACCTTCAGGCCGGTGTTGATGCGGCTCTGGACTTCGTCGAGCTGCCGGTTGGTGGAGTTGAGGTTCTGCAGCGCGACGAGGGCGCCGTAGTTGGTGTTGACGCTAGCCATGGAGACAGTTTCCTTCTGGAAATGATTTCAGCCGCACGTTTTGCGCAGCCTTGTGGGCATTTCGAATTCTTCGTCACGCCTTGGGGGCAGATTTACGCGCCGAAGGTAAACGTCCGGTTTCGCGCGCGTAATGATTCGGGCCGTTTTGCCGGGGAATTGGCTAAAGCGCGTTAACGGTCAGCGACCCGAGAGGCCTTCCATCATCGACCGGTTGATGTCGATGAGCGGCTCCATGTCGGCCCCGTCGCGCAGCACTTCGCCGGAGTAGCGGTCCACGAACAGCGCAAGCGAGATGATCCGGGCGCGCATGGCCTCGGACTGGGCGTTGGCCGGATCGGCGCAGTCGGCGGCGAGGATGCGCCACAGGCGGCGGTTTTCCTGCAGTGCGTGCGCCAGCGCGCCGAGATCGGCGCGCCCGGTCTCGCGCGCCTTCACGAGGGCCGCGGTCACCACGCCGAACACGCGGTACTCGATCTCGCGGGGGTTTTCAGCCCGCGTCGCGGCGCGCTGATAGGCCTGGATCGACATCCACATTCCCCAACAGGTCGTCTTCGTACGCCATCAGCTTCCGACAGCGCATCAACGCTTTATAGTACTCGCCACCCATTACTTCCCGGGAAACGGCCACGCAGTCGGCAAGCGCTTCAGGGTGACGCACGGCGCTGGTGAACTCCGCCAGGCGCACCGCGAACTCCGCATATGCGGCTTCCTGGTCCCCCTGGTCGAGGTAGAGCAGCATGATCGGGTAGTAGATGCGCCGGGCGGGGCTGCCGGCCTCGTCCGGCTGCATGATGTCCTTCTCACGCAGCACGGAGGCCTTGTTCTGCAGGATCAGCGCTCCGCGCCGGTCGCCGTTCTGTACGACGGCGCCGTTGACGACGAAGCGTTCGCCGGGCCGGAGCGAGAGTTTGAGCGGCATGGGCGCGGAATCCCGAAACTGCGAGACATCACGCTACGAACCGATGGTTAACGAATAGCTGCGGGCGCGACGCGCAAGACTGCCTAGAACAAGCTCCCCTGCACCGGCGCGGCCTTGCCCTTCTTCCTGCCCTCCCCGCCGCCGATCACGGCGGGCGCTGCGCCATCGGCGAAGGTGAGCTTCACCGCATCGCCGGTGCTGAGCGCGCCGGCGCTGCGCACCACGCCGCCCGCCTCGTCGGTGACGAGGGCGAAACCGCGCGCTAGCACACTGCGGTGCGACAGCGTCTCCAGCAGCCGCCCGGTCTGGCGCAGGCGCCGGGTATCATCGGCGAGGCCGCGGTTGACGGCGGCGATGAGGCGCTTGTCGAGTTCGCCGAGGCGCTCGGCCCGGCGCGCCATGGCCTGCGTCAGCGTCTCGGCGCGCAGGCGCACGCCGATACGGTCGAACCGGGCGGCGGCGGCGCGGGTGTTGGCCTGCAGGGCAAAGCCGAGCCGCTCGGCGGCGCGGTCGAACCGCTGCTGCGCGAAGGCGAGCAGCGCCTCCGGCCGCGGCAGGCGCGCGCTCGTGGCGCGCAACTCCGTGCGCCGGCGCTCCATCCCGCGCAGCAGGCCGCCCGACAGCCGCCCCCCGAAGCTCTCCACCTGCTCGATCAGCTGCGCGCGCACCGGCACGGCCTTCTCCGCAGCGCCTGTGGGCGTGGGCGCGCGCAGGTCGGACGCGAAGTCGATCAGCGTGGTGTCGGTCTCGTGGCCCACAGCGGAGATCAGCGGGATCGCGCTCTCGGCGGCGGCGCGCACCACGATCTCCTCGTTGAACGCCCACAGGTCCTCGATGGAGCCGCCCCCGCGCGCGACGATGATCACGTCGGGGCGCAGGCTGCCCTCGAAACTGTTGAACCCGCGGATCGCCGCCGCCACCTGCCCCGCCGCCTGCTCGCCCTGCACCAGCACGGGCCACAACAGCACGCGGCGCGGAAAGCGCTCACCGAGGCGGTGGAGGATGTCGCGGATCACCGCGCCCGTGGGCGAGGTGACGACGCCGATGGTGTCCGGCAGGAACGGGATCGGCTTCTTGCGCGCGGCCGCGAACAGGCCCTCGGCGGCGAGCTTCTGCTTCAGCTTCTCCAGCTGCGCCAGCAGCGCGCCGACGCCGGCGGGCTCCAGCCGGTCGGCGATGAGCTGGTAGGACGACTTGCCGGGGAACGTGGAGAGCTTGCCCTCCGCAATCACCTCCAGCCCCTCCTCCGGGCGGAACCGGAGCTGGCCCACCGCGCCTTTCCACATGACCAGCGACAGGCTCGCGTTCTCGTCCTTCAGGTCCGCATACATGTGGCCCGACTTGGCGACGGTCACGCGGCCCAGCTCGCCGCGCACGCGGACGCGGTCGAACGTGGTCTCCATGGTCCGCTTCACGGCCTGGGAAATTTCCGAAACGGACAGCTCGGGGAGGTTGGAGGCGGGGGGAGCGGAATCGGCCATGGGCGCAGTATATAGGAGGCTGGAGATTTCTTCCCCCGTGTCGCCGGGGAAGCGGCTGGCCACAGGCCAGACAATGGGGGTCTGCACTGAGCCTACCCCATCCCCGGTTTCGCCGGTGCTTCCCCCGCATGCCGGGGAAGAACAATGTCAGTGCATGCCGCTCCACAGCGCGTAGAGCGACAGCACGATCTCGAACGCGATCATGGCCACGATGGCGATCTCCAGCCGCAGCGCGCGCCCGGCGTCGGTGACGTCGGTGAGCGTGGACGCGACCTCCTCGATCACCTTGAGCTTGCGGGCGAGCACGCGGGCGCGGTCGTCGAGTTCGTACTCGTCGGCGAGACGCAGATGGAGGCGCTGCAGGTCCGGCCGGTCCCACAGCAGGTCGGGCTTTTCCTGGACTTCCACGCGCCCGATCATCCGCGTCTGCGCCACCAGCGCCTCGCCCAGCAGCTGCAGCACGGCCTTCGAAGACAACGCCGTACGGCCGGTGGCGGCGAGGTTCGATGCGAACGGCTCGATCTGGTCGAACACCTTGCGGATATAGCGTTCATCGTCGGCCAGCGCGACGCTCTTGGCGAGCGCATCGGCGACGATGAGAAGGCGCGGCTCGGTGAAATCGACAAGTGCGATGCGGCCGGAAGCGGTGACGGAATCCTCGGCGCCGCCGGCGACGTGCAGCATGGCGGCCTCCACCTCCATGGGGCTGGCCGGATCGTCGACGCGGGCGCGCAGCGCCTCGATGGTCTGCTGCTGGGCGGCCTCGTCCACCGCGATGAACACCACCGCGCCGAAGCGGAACACCGCCACAAGGCCGCCGCCCGCCGGGCGGAACGACAGCGGACTCTTGCCGAAGACATCGTCGGCCTCGAACCCGCGCACGTCGATGTGATCGCCCAGCAGCACCGCGCGTGCTTCCACGGCCCCCTCGCTGGCCGCCGCCATGAGGCGTGCACTGAACGAATCGGGTGAACTTGGGGGATTGGCCATGCCGCACGATGATGACCCATCGCGCAGCGCGGCGCCAGCGAGGCCGCTAGTCCCCGCGCGTGATGAACCCCGCCATCGCGGCCATCTGGTCGCGCGTCGCCTCCGGCGTCAGCGTGGCCGTCTTGTCGAGTTCGAAGATCTCGGGCGGCACATACCAGTGAATCTTGTCCGTCGCATAGGCCGCCCATACGGCGTCGGCCACCTCGGTGGGCTGGATGAGACGGAACATGCCCTCGGCCGGCGCGCGGGTCTTCGCTTCCGGCGGCAGGATCGCGGTGTCGATCAGGCCGGGCAGCGTGTCGGCGGCGCGGATGCCGTACGCCTTGAACTCGATGGCGAGCGCTTCGGTGAGTCCCTTCACCGCGTGCTTCGTGGCCGAATACACCGCGATGTTGGCCATGCCGTAGGTGGCCGAGGATGACGATGTGGTGAAGCACAGCGCATTCTTCGTCGCCTTCAGCAGCGGCAGCGCCAGGTGTATGCCGTTCAGCACGCCGATGAAGTTGACATTGACCACCGCCATCACGTCCTCCCACGGCTGGTCCGCGAACGGGCCGCCGCGGCCGATGCCGGCGTTGTTGAACAGGATGTCCATCGTGCCGCCGGTCTTCTCGCCGAAGGCCTTCAGCCCCGCCGCGTAGTCGGCGCGGTCCGTCACGTCGAGCGTGCGCGTCAAGCAATGGGCGGCGCCGAGTTCGGCCTGCAACGCGGTGAGTCCCTCGGCGTTCACATCGAACGCGCCCACGAACCACCCCTCGCCTGCGAACTTGCGCGCCGTGGCCAGGCCGATGCCGGAGGCGGCGCCGGTGATGAAAATGGATTTCTGATTGTTGATCATGAGCGGCAAGCCTTGTTCAGCGAAACATGAGGGCCGAACTTCTCTGCGCGTGGGCGTCGGAGACCACAATCCCACCGACCCAGCGCCCCGAGGGTTCCTGAAACCGATGCTGCATAGCTTTGAGAGATTGCCCAAATCGTTGACGCAAAGCAGCTGCGTTGGGCTGTACGTGGACATTCGCCACAAAGCCCGTGCAGTAGGCCTCGGCAGCAATCGGGTACAGGAGTGCGGAGCAAACTAAATCGCACATCTGCAAACCGGCGTGATTTTCACTGTGGCCGAATGTCGGCAGTTCTAGAATGTGTCCGTAGGTTGCTGAAGTTAGCTGGTACTTCTGCGTGAATATTGAATGAGCTACATTCACATTCTTTAAATAATCGCGACTATCGGCGATACAAAATCCGAACGTATTCTGCGAAATCAGAAAATTCTCAAAATAGCTGTAGAGCGCTTGGATTGATGACGTGTAGACGGGGCGGCCGTCGAAAGGCTTTCCAAGCGGCTTGACCCAAACTCGCGCGACCAGCCTGACACGGTGGTGCTGCAGAATTTGAACCAAGTGGTCCAAGAACCCGATCGCATGCCTTCGCTGGTTTCGACTTCCCCGCATCGCATTCCGTCTAAGGCCAGCCCCTTTCGCTTCCGGAATGATTTTGTCCAGATGCCTGTTAGATGGATATGGCAGGCCGGGAAACCATCGGCTTTTTAGGTTTAGAAACTCCTGTGTTAGAGTTTCAAGGCGGTTTGCATCTACGATCAATCCGCCGATCACCAACACCGGTTGATCATTCCCCCGTGATGAAGGGCTCGCTGGCATCGCGCCGAGGTCCCCGGACTCATCGACGTACATGATGTGCAAGGTTGCGCACCCCTGTGCCCAAATACAACTATGGCCACCCGAAGGTGGCCATAGGGACCGCCGCCCGGTTTCCCGGAACGACTAGCATTGTTGCTGAAAGCTATGTAGGAAATTAGTCTTCCGCTGTCAAGAGCACTTCTTGACCACCGCCGCGCGGCGCTGCAAGCGGGCGCCATGAAGCTACTCATCGTCGGCGCGGGCGGGCGCGAGCATGCGCTGGCGTGGAAACTCGCGCAGAGCCCGCTGGTCAGCGGCATCGTGGCCGCACCCGGCAATCCCGGGATCGCCGCGATCGGCCGTTGCGTCAACGTGGCCGCCGACGACGCCGCGGGCCTTGCCGCGCTGGCCGCGCGCGAGACGATCGACCTGGTGGTGGTGGGGCCGGAAGGCGCGCTGGCGGCGGGCCTCGCCGACCGGCTCGCCACGCTGGGCATCCCCTGCTTCGGGCCCACGCAGGCGGCGGCGCAGCTGGAATCGTCGAAGGCCTTCACCAAGGACTTCTGTGTCCGCCACGGCATTCCGACCGCGGACTTCAAGGTGTTCGACGACGCGATCCACGCCAAGGCGTATCTTGGCACGCGCGAACCGCCGTTCGTGATCAAGGCCGACGGGCTGGCCGCCGGCAAGGGCGTGGTGATCGCCGAGACGCGGCGCGAGGCCGACGAGGCCGTCGACCAAATCCTGTTCCTGCGCAAGTTCGGCACGGCGGGGCAACGCATCGTGATCGAGGATTTCCTGCCCGGCGAGGAAGCGAGCCTCTTTGCCCTGTGCGACGGCGAGACCGCCGTGTTCATGGGCGCAGCGCAGGACCACAAGCGCGCCTTCGACGGCGACAAGGGCCCCAACACTGGCGGCATGGGCGCCTATTCGCCGGCCCCTGTCGTCACCGACGCGGTGATCGCCGACGCGATGGAGCGCATCTTCCTCCCCACCGTGCGCGGGATGGCCGCGGACGGGGCGCCCTTCCGCGGCGTGCTGTTCGCGGGCGTGATGGTGACGGCGGAGGGCTCCAAGCTCATCGAGTTCAACACCCGCTTCGGCGACCCTGAGTGCCAGACCCTGCTGCGCCGGCTCGACGCCGATCTCCTGCCCGTGCTGCACGCGGCGGCGACGGGAACGCTCTCCAGCGCCGCGCCGCTCGTATTCGATCCCCGCCCGGCGGTGACGGTGGTGCTGGCCGCGCAGGGCTACCCCGAGGCGCCGCTGACCGGCTCGATCATCCGCGGCCTGCCGGAGGCGGCGGCGCATGAGGGGGTGGAGATCTTCCACGCGGGCACGCGCCGCGACGAGGACGGCATGCTGCGCGCCGCCGGCGGGCGGGTGCTCAACGTGACGGCGGTGGGCGACGATCTGGCGGGCGCCATAGCCCGGGCCTACGCCGCGGTGGACGCCATCGACTGGCCGGGCGGCTTCTGCCGGCGCGACATCGGCTGGCGCGCGCTTTAGCGGGGGATTAGCCGGCCCCGATTGCCAAACCGGCCCCAGCCGCCCACATGGCCCTGAGACGCTTGAGGGATGGAACGCCATGGCAGACGGGACTGAGTACACGCCGCCGAAGGTCTGGACCTGGAACAAGGACAACGGCGGCCGCTTCGCCAACATCAACCGCCCCATCGCCGGCCCCACCCACGAAAAGGCGCTGCCGGTCGGCAAGCACCCGTTCCAGCTCTATTCGCTCGGCACCCCCAACGGCGTGAAGGTGACGGTGCTGCTGGAGGAACTTCTGGCCGCCGGTCACAGCGGCGCGGAATACGACGCCTGGCTCATCAACATCGGCGCCGGCGACCAGTTCTCCAGCGGCTTCGTGGCCGTGAACCCCAATTCCAAGATCCCCGCGCTGGTCGACCGCAGCGGCCCGGAGCCGATCCGCCTCTTCGAATCGGGCGCCATGATGGTGCACCTCGCCGAGAAGTTCGGCGCGTTCCTGCCGACGGCGGGCGCGGCGCGCGCGGAGACGCTGTCGTGGCTGTTCTGGCAGATGGGCGCGACGCCCTTCCTGGGCGGCGGCTTCGGGCACTTCTATGCCTACGCCCCCTCGAAGATCGAGTACGCCATCGACCGCTACGCCATGGAAGTGAAGCGCCAGCTCGACGTGCTCGACCGCAACCTCGCGGAACGCGAGTACATGACCGGGTCCGAGTACACCATCGCCGACATGGCGATCTGGCCGTGGTACGGCGCGCTGGTGAAAGGCCTCGTCTACGACGCCGGCGAATTCCTGCAGGTGCAGGACTACAAGCACGTCCAGCGCTGGACCGACCAGATCGCCCAGCGCCCCGCCGTGCAGCGCGGCCGCATGGTCAACCGCGTGCAGGGCGAACCTTCGAGCCAGCTGCACGAACGCCACGACGCCAGCGACTTCGACACGAAGACCGCCGACAAGATCGCCAAGACCTAAAGCGTCTGGCCGTCGTCGATGGCGAACACGCTGCCGGTGATCGCGCGTGCGGCATCGGAGCAGAGGTGGCCGACGATGGCGTCGAGGTCGCCCGCCTCCATCAGGCGCCGGCGCGGGAAGCCCGCGATCTGCTTCCTGCCGCCGTCGCTGGCGAACCAGTCGGCGTTGATCTCGGTCTCGATATAGCCGGGGCAGACGATGTTCACGTTGACGCCGCGGTTGATCCACTCGCGCGCCATGCCCTTGCCGAGCTGCACCCCGGCCGCCTTCGAAGCGCAGTAGGCCGCGAGGCCCGGCAACACCTTCAGCGCCCCGATGGAGGCGATGAGCACGACGCGGCCGCGGCCCGTCTCCTTCGATCCTGCCGCCATCATCCGGCGCGCGCCCTCGCGCGCAGTGAGAAACACGCCGCGCACGTTGACCGCGAACACGCGATCAAACTCCTCGACGGAAACATCCGCCGCCATGCCCTCGCTGTTCATGCCGGCGTTGGCGATGACCGTGTCGACGGGGCCGAGCGCCGCCTCCGCCGCGTCATAGCCGGCGATCACCGACGCCTCGCTTTCCACATCCATGGCGACCGCGACGGCGCGATCGGCCCCCAGTTCATCCACCAGCGCCGCGAGGCGGTCCGTGCGACGCGCCGCCACTGCGACTTTCGCGCCCGCCGCCGCCGCAATCCGCGCAAAGCGCTGGCCGAGGCCCGAGGAGGCGCCCGTGACGAGCAGCGTGCGGCCGGTGAGATCAAAGTTCGACATGGGATTTCCTGATCAGGCTTGGTCGTTTCAATGTGTCGTAGATGGTGCGATCAACTCCCGCGGAACACGGGCTCCCGCTTCTCCATGAACGCGGCGACGCCTTCCTTGTGATCCTCCGTCTGCATCAGCGCCCGAATGGTGGCGATGGCCCAGGCGCCGATCTCGCGCGGATCGCCATAGGCGGTGCGGCGCAGGCCCTCCTTCATGTGGCGCAGCGCCAGCGGCGGGTTGGCGGCGATGCGGCCCGCGAGCACCATGGCGCGCGCCATCAGCACGTCGTGCGCCGTCACGTCGCTGACGAGGCCGATGTGCAGCGCTTCCGCGGCATCGATCACGTCGCCGGTGAACAGAAGCTCCGCCGCCTTGGCGGGGCCGACGATCGCCGGCAGCCGGTAGAAGCCGCCCACATCGCACACGAGGCCACGCTTGATGAACAGCTCCGCGAACTTCGCCTTCTCGGAGGCGATGCGGATGTCGGCGTAGAGCGCAAGCTCCATCCCCCACCCGACCGCGGCGCCATTGACCGCGGCGATCATCGGCTTCTCGCACTCGAGCGCGGCCAGCGCGGCGGGCGTGATCTGGTGGCGCACCACAGGCTGGGCGGGCGCGCGCGAAAACGCCTTCGGACCGGCCATGATCTCCATCACGTCGTCGCCGGAGCAGAACGCAGGATCGGCGCCGGTGACCACCACGCACCGCGCCGCTGGATCGGCGCTGGCGAAGCGCAGGCATTGTTCCAGCTGGTCGTAGGCCGCGTAGTTCAGCGCATTGCGCCGCTCCGGCCGGTTGAGGGTGACCACCGCGATGTGATCGGCGCAGGCGTAGGTCACGAGATCGAAGGCGGCGACGGTGTCAGCGGCGGCCATGGCGTGCTCCCCGGGGCGCGACGCTGCGCGCCCCGCCATGGCGTACGAAGCCCGCCCGGCGCGATCAAGCGCCGCGTGTTGCGCCCCGCGCCCCGACGCGGCATCAAGGCGTCATGATCGCCGGCCCCACGTCCCACAGCTTCATCTCGCAGCGCCTGCGCCTCCGCTACGTGGACTGGGGCAACCCTGAGGCCCCCCCGC
>JAIYAO010000093.1 GCA_027488965.1 Alphaproteobacteria bacterium | reverse complement strand
TGGCCTATTCCGAGGTCTACTTCGACGGCAACCCGCCGCCGAGTGCGCTGCAGGTGCCAGGCGCAACGGATGTGTGCGTGGAAGTGAACACGCTGTCGAAGACCTATTCGATGGCGGGTTTCCGCGTCGGCTTTGCGCTGGGCAACGAGCGGCTGATCGCGGCGCTCGGCCGGGTGAAAAGTTATCTCGACTACGGCGCCTACACGCCGATCCAGGTCGCCGCCGCCGCAGCCCTCAACGGCCCGCAGGACTGCGTGGAGGAGATGCGCCAGACCTACAAGGCGCGCCGCGACGTACTGGTGGACAGCTTCGGCAAGGCCGGCTGGACGATCCCCAACCCCAGCGCCTCCATGTTCGCGTGGGCGCCGCTGCCGGAGAAGTTCGCGCATCTCGGTTCGGTGGAGTTCTCCAAGCGGCTGATGGAGGAGGCCGAGATCGCGGTGGCCCCCGGGCTGGGTTTCGGCGAGTACGGCGATGGCTTCATCCGCATCGGCCTCGTCGAGAACGAACAGCGCATCCGTCAGGCCGCCCGCAATCTCAAGAAGTTCCTCGGGTCCAACGCCGGGCCTGTCGCAGCCGCGGCGGAGTAGGGGGTGATGGGGGACACGCTGCGCATCGCCATCGCCGGACTCGGCACCGTTGGCGGCGGCCTTCTGAAGCTGCTGGACGGCGCCACGCCGGTGGGCGGCGGGCGACTGAAGGCGGTCGCCGTCTCCGCGCGGGACCGCCATCGCAGGCGCGAGGCCGACATCAGCCAGCTGCAATGGTTCGACGATGCCGTCGCCATGGCGCGCGAGGCCGAGATCGATGTCTTCGTCGAACTCATCGGCGGGTCTGATGGCCCGGCGAAGGCGGCGGTGGAAGCGGCGCTGAAGCGTGGCGTGCACGTGGTCACGGCAAACAAGGCGCTGCTCGCCGAGCATGGGCTCGCTCTCGCCACGCTGGCGGAGACCACTGGGGCCCACATTCTTTATGAAGCGGCGGTGGCGGGTGGCATCCCGGTGATCAAGGCGCTGCGCGACGGCCTTGCCGGCGGCAACCGCGTCAACGCGGTGTCTGGAATCCTGAACGGCACCTGCAACTACCTGCTCACGGAGATGGAGTCCTCCGGTCGGCCCTTCGCCGACGTGCTCGCCGACGCCCAGCGCCTGGGCTACGCAGAGGCCGATCCCACCACCGACGTCGGCGGCTTCGACGCCGGCCACAAGATTGCGCTTCTGGCGGCCATCGCCTTCGGCGCGCCGCCGGATTTCGCCGCCGTCGATATCGAGGGCGTCGACAACGTCACGCTCATGGATATCCGTCTGGCCGGCAAGCTGGGTTATCGCATCAAGCTGATCGCCAAGGCCGAAAGGGTCGATGAGTCCGTCCGCGTCGGGGTGCACCCTGCGCTGGTGGCGTTCGATCACCCGCTGGCCTCCGTCGGCAGCTCGCTCAACGCCGTGGTGATCGACGCCGATCCCGTGGGGCGGCTTTCGTTCGTGGGCCGGGGCGCAGGGGCGGGGCCCACGGCGTCGGCGGTCGCCGCCGACCTGCTCGACCTGCTCGCGGGCGCGGCGCGTCCGCCGTTCGGCCGGCCGGTCGCAGACCTCGTGCGCCAGCCGCCGGCCGCGCGCGCCGAGGAGGGCCGCTTCTTCCTGCGTATCCTTGTTCACGACAAGCCCGGCGTCATCGCCGCCATTGCCGAGCAGTTAGCGAAGGCGGGCGTCTCCATCGAGAGCTTCCTGCAGGATCCCGCCGAGGCGGGGGCGGACGTGCCGATCGTGTTAACCACCCAGCGCTGCCCGCGTGGCGCCCTTGATGCAGCGGTGCGCCATATCGCGGCGCTCGACGTGGTCGCAGCCCCCCCGCGCCTCATGCCCATCGAAGACACGCGCAGCGGCCTGCGCGCCTGGAGCTGAATCCCATGTCCGCCTCGATTATGACCGACGACCTGGCGTTTTCCGCCGCCCGCGTCACCGCCGCCGCTGCCATTGCGGCCGCGAAACTCGTGGGCCGCGGCGACGAGAAGGCAGCCGATCAGGCCGCTGTGGACGCCATGCGGTCAGCCCTCAACGCGCTGCCCATGAAGGGCCGGATCGTCATCGGCGAGGGCGAGCGCGACGAGGCGCCCATGCTGTACATCGGCGAAGCCGTGGGCCTCGGCCACGGGCCGGAGATCGACATCGCGCTCGATCCGCTGGAAGGGACCACGCTCACCGCCAAGGCCATGTCGAATGCGCTCGCGGTGCTGGCGCTGGCGCCGAAAGGCGGCCTGCTGCACGCGCCCGACACCTACATGGACAAGCTCGCCATCGGGCCGGGCTACGACGAGGGCCTCGTCGATCTCGACGCGCCGGCCGGCGACAACGTGAAGAAGCTGGCCAAGGCGCGCGGCGTGAAGCCGGAGGATATCGGCGTGTGCGTCCTTGACCGCCCGCGTCACGCGGCGATCATCGAGTCCCTGCGCAGCGTCGGCTGCCGCATCGTGCTGATCTCGGACGGCGATGTGGCGGGCGTCATCTACACCACCGACCCGGAAACGGGCATCGACATGTACGTCGGCTCCGGCGGGGCGCCGGAAGGCGTGCTGGCGGCGGCGGCGCTGAAATGCGTCGGCGGCCAGTTCCAGGGCCGTCTCGTGTTTCGCAACGACGAGGAAAAGGCCCGCGCCGAGCGGATCGGCGTCACAGACTTCAAGCGCCGCTATGCACTGAAGGACCTCGCCTCCACCGATGCCATCTTCGCCGCCACTGGCGTCACCAACGGCACGCTGCTGTCCGGCGTGAAGACCGCCAACGGCCACGTGCGCACGCATTCGCTGGTGATGAACAGCGCGACCGGCACGGTCATGGAGTTCCGCACCAAGGCGACGGCGAAGGGATAGGCCGGTCTCCGCGGCGAGGGAGGGCCGCGCGCGCCTAGGCCGCCTTCGCCACGAACACCGTGCCGGCCGAGTACCCCGCCCCGAAGGAACAGATCAGGCCGCGGTCCCCGATCTGGAGATCGTCGGAGTGCTTGTGGAACGCGATGATCGAGCCGGCGCTGGAGGTGTTGGCGTACTCGTCGAGCACGGTGGGGCTTTCGTCGGGCGTCGCCTCGCGGCCCAGCACGCGGCCTGAGATAAGCCGGTTCATGCCGGCGTTGGCCTGGTGTAGCCACATGCGCCGCAGGTCCTTGGCCGTGAGGTTCAGTTCCGCCATGTGGCCGAGGATCATGTCCGACACCATCGGCACCACTTCCTTGAACACCTTGCGGCCTTCCTGAACGAACAGTTTGTCCCCGGCGCCGACGCCTTCGGGCGCCGTGCGGTTGAGGAAGCCGAAGTTGTTGCGGATGTTGTTGGAGAACTTCGTCTTGAGCTTCGTGCCGAGGATCGCCCACGACCCGCCCGGCGCGATGTCGGCGCTCTCCACAAGCAGGGCGGTCGCCACGTCGCCGAAAATGAAGTGGCTGTCGCGGTCGCGGAAGTTGAGGTGACCCGAACAGATCTCCGGGTTCACCACCAGCACGCTTTTCGCGTGGCCGGCGCGGATGAAATCAGCCGCCGTCTGGATGCCGAAGGTCGCTGACGAGCACGCCACGTTCATGTCGAAGGCAAAGCCTTCGATCCCGAGCGCGTGCTGAATCTCGACCGCCATGGCGGGATAGGCGCGCTGCATGTTGGATGCCGCGCACAGCACCGCATCGACATCGCGCGCATCGCGGCCCGCGCGCTCCAGCGCCTGCTTGGCCGCCGCCACGCCGATCTCGGCCATGACGGAAATCTGGTCGTTGGGCCGCTCCGGTATCCGCGGCGCCATCACCGCTGGGTCGAGCACGCCGGTCTTGTCGAGCACGTAGCGCGCCTTGATGCCGGACGCCTTCTCGATGAACTCCACGCTCGACGGCTGCAGCGGCGTTTCTGGGCCGGTTGCGTTGTGGCGTTCCACGTACTGGTTGAAGGCGGCGACCAGTTCCTCGTTGGTGATCGACTGCGTGGGCGTGAAAAGCCCTGTGGCGGAGATGGCGACGGCGGTCACGGGCGTTCCTCGCGCAACTTTCTTTTATCTGTGCGGCACCATAAGCCCCGGCGTGCCGGGCGTCATCGGCGGTGGCGGCTACTTCTTCGCCTGGCCCTTCTGGGCGTTCTTGGCCGAATTGATCGCGGCGCGCTGGGCGGACTGGATGCAGTCGGCGTCGTAGGGTGGGTCGGTCTCGCGCCGGTTCTTGATCTCGCAGGTGTAGGGATCGGTGTAGCGCCCGCCCACGCTGTTGCCGCGGCCCGGGGCGACACAGGCGGCGAGGGCGAAGGTCACGACGGCGACGGCGGACAGCAGCACGAGGCGGCGCATGGGGCGGCTCCGGAAATGAACGGGGCGCAACCTTCGCCGCCGC
>JAIYAO010000167.1 GCA_027488965.1 Alphaproteobacteria bacterium | reverse complement strand
TTCGGCCTCTGCCACGCGGGTCGGTCACTCGCCAACCCTCGGATAACCACCCCTAAGTGTGGTTGGATTCCGAAGCGGGCATTTCTAGGGGAAGCCAGATCACGCCACGGAAGCAGACATCTCCAATCGGCCAAAGTTGCTGGCCGCGCGAGGGTCGCTTGGGCGTCCTCAAGAACTTGGACCTCGAAGTCGCCTGACACGGTCCATCCGAGTCGTGGCAAAGTGTGGTTGCTGTCACTACGCGACAGGCACATGATCACCGCATATGTCCCAAGGTTTGATCTCTTAGAAAAGGCCGCCTGGCCAGGTGCAGGGAAGCCAGTCATGGGAGCCTTGTTCGCAGGGCTTGACGTCTCACAGGCCACAACCGCGATCTGTGTCGTCGACAAGGACGGCGTGCGCATCTTCGAGACGGAGACGGCGACCACGCCGATGGCAATCGCAGTTGCGCTGCGGCCGTATCGACGGTTACTCTCCAAAGTCGGTCATGAAACGGGCGACTCCGCTTCGTGGCTGCACAAGGCGCTCACCAAGCGCAAATTTCCTATGGTCAGTCTTGATGCGCGCCGGACACGGGCAGCGCTTTCTGCCCAGCGAAACAAGACTGACCGAAACGACGCTCGGGACATCGCGCTTCTCCTCAGCCGCGGTCTTGAAGCGGAAATCTATGTCAAGAGCGACGAAGCCGAGCATTTGCGGATACTGCTTACCTACAGGAGCGCTTTGAGGCGGCGGGCGCGCGACTTGGTTCGGACGTTGACAGGCACCCTACGCAGCATGGAAGGCACGGTCAGTGTAAAGCAGGATCGCATTTGCGTCAGTTGGGACACGCGCCGGTATCGCGACCCAGGTCTCGCAATGTCGGCAGACGCAATGGTGCGTGCGCACGCGTCGATGATGGTAGAGGCCAACACGCTCGACGAACTCGTCAGGCGGTACGCGCATGAGGATGCCGTCTGTCAACGCCTGATGACGGCCCCAGGCGTCGGTCCGGTGATCGCGGTCGCCTTCAAGGCTGCGATCGACGACCCTTCCCGGTTCAAACAGTCGCGCGTCGTGGGCGCCTATTTTGGCCTGACGCCTCGCCGGCGTCAGTCAGGACGCTCCGACTTTTCTACCGGGATCTCCAAGTTCGGTGACCGCGAGGTGCGCGCATCGCTCTATCTCGCCGCGCAAGTCCTCCTTAGCCGCTCGAAGTCGGAGTGCGATCTCCGCGTATGGGGCCTAAAACTCAAGGCGCGCAAAGGTGCGCGCTTGGCTTATGCCGCAGTCGCCCGGAAGTTCGCGATTATTCTGCATCGCATGTGGGTAACAGAAAGGGATTTCCGCTCGGTTCGCGCGAAGGCATAGTGGCGCCGCGGCCAGGGTGCTGAAAAGCCAAGATCGTCCGAGCAGGTGTCGGATCGGCACGGACCGATGACGACGCGCCTATGAATGATCCGCTGGCTCAACCCGGATCTCCCAGGGCACCCAGAGTGCGTGCGGTTGCGTGGTCCCTGGCCGCAACTGCTACCAGCCTCTTCACTTACCAAGCTACGCTGCACTCACTAGAGCGGTGATATCCGGTGGCGCTTCATGCAGCTTCGCTCCAAGGCCATCCCATGCCAACAGCGGTCACTGGCGCGATTCGGCCTCAATGCGGACGTCCACCGGTAGAATAGCGTACGGCGGGAAGTCGCCGAAGAGCGACACTCACACGGGCGCTGGGCCGTATCGGTTTTCCTCGGGCTCGCCCTTCTTGAACAGGTGACGCTGCGGCGCCAACCGTCCTATGAAACTGCCGGTGGAGGAGAAGTGCGATGCTGAGACGTGATGTTCTGGTCGGCGCGGCCGCGGCCGCGGCCTGGAGCGGGCGCGCCGAGGCGGCGGCGACGGCGACGGACCTGGTGCGCGGCGCATTCCTCTACGGCTTTGCGCCGTTCGAGGTGGCGCGTTTGCGCCGCGCCGCGGCGTTCGGCGCACAGAACGCGCTTGCCTACCGCGCCACGCTCGCCGACCACAACGCGCGCGGCATCACCGCGCCGAACAACGACACCGTCTACGCCAGCGCCTATCTCGACCTCGCGCCCGGGCCGTTCGAGATCGCCGTGCCCGACATGGGGCGCCGCTACTACTCGGTCGCCTTCATGGATCTGTTCACCGACAACTTCGCCATCCTCGGCACGCGCGCGACGAAGGGCCGGCCCGGCGCGTACTGGCTGGCCGGCCCGAACTGGCGCGGCCGCGCGCCGGCGACGGCAAAGCTTATCCGAGCGCCGACGAACATCGTGTGGATGCTGGTGCGCACGCTGGTGGACGGGCCTTCCGATCTCGCCGCGGCCGATCTGGCCCAGCACGGCGTCACGCTCCGGCGCGTCAGCGACCATGAGCCGCCTTCGCCCACGATCGCGCCGCCGATGGACGCGGGCGATCCCGCGAATTTTCTCGCCGTCGTCAACGCCGCGCTGGTCGGCGCGCACGGCGCCAATGCCCGTCGGGCGCGCCGCTTCGCGCGCGTCGGCTTGAGAGCGGGCGATGCGGATGCGTTCGCGAAGCTCGATCCGGCGCTGCAGGCGGCGTGGCGCGACACCGCGCCGAAAACGTTGAACAGCCTCAAGGGCGGGCTCGCCGCCGTCGGCCGCGACGCCAACGGCTGGCGCATTCCTTCAGCGCGTCTCGGCGATTTCGGCGCCGACGACGCGTTGCGCGCGGCGGTGGCGCTCGGCGGCATAGGCGCGCTGCCGCCGGAGGAAGCGATGTATCTGTCCGCGCGCGCCGACAGCACCGGCGCGCCGCTCGACGGCGCCAACGCCTACGTCTGGCGCGTGCCCGCCGGCGGCGTGCCGGCGAACGCGTTCTGGTCGCTCACCATGTATGCGCCTGAATCCGACGGCCGCGTCTTCCTCGTCGACAATCCGCTGCATCGCTACTCGATCGGCGGCCGCACGCCGGGCTTCGTCGTCGGCGGCGACGGCGCATTCGACATCCAGCTCGGCGCGGCGGCGCCCGCGAACCCGAGCAACTGGCTCCCCGCCCCCGCCGGCCCGTTCCGCGTCACGCTGCGCGCCTACCTGCCGAAACCGGCGCTGCGTTCCGGCGCATGGACGCCGGCGGCGATCGTGCGCGCGTGAGAGTCGTGTCTCTGCTGAAATGCTAATCCGTCATAGAGCGCCGCCCGATAACGAACGGGTGCAGGGTCTGCGACCCTCCGCGCCGGAGGCTTGACTTCTCATTTTCCCAAAAACCTCGTCTCGCCGGTTGCTGCTCAATTCCACACCGGCGGATGGCGATGCGCCCAGGGCTGCTCTGCCTCCAACTGCGCCGCGAGCCGGAGCAGCAGCGATTCATCGCCGAAGCGGCCGATGAACTGGCTGCCGATCGGCAAATTGTCGGCGCTCCAGAACAGCGGCAGGGTGATCGCCGGCTGGCCGGTCATGTTGGCCATGGTGGTGAACGGCAGGAAGTCCAGCAGCTGCCCGATGGTCACCTCGAGATTGGGAGATTCGGTGTCCACCGTGCCGATCGGCAGCGGCGGCGCGCCCATGGTCGGGGTCAGCATCACGTCATATTGCCGGTGCAGCGCGGCGGCGGCGCGGCCGAACTGGTGGATGGCATTCAGCGACGCCTGATACTGGGCGGCACTGAAGCTCTTGCCCATTTCATACACCGCCAGCGTATAGCCTTCGAGCTGGTTGGGCGACGGCACGGCCCCGGTCGCCGCCGCAATGCTGTCGATGAAGGTCACCTGGCTGGTGGCATAAAGCACGGTGAACGGCTCCGACGCGGCCGCCCACCAGGCCGGCGGATCGATCAGTTCTACATGATGGCCAAGCGACCGGCACAGCGCGGCGGTGTGATCAACAGCGGCCAGGCAATCGGCGTGCGGCGCCGATCCATCCGGCCGCGCCCGCACCAGCGCGATGCGCAGGCCCGTGGGCGCATTGGCCAGTTCCGCGAGGTAGGAAGCGGCTGGCGGCGGCGCGCAATAGGGGTCGCCGGGCTCACTGCCGGCCGTCGCATCCAGCATGGCGGCACTATCGCGCACGCTGCGCGAGACGACATGCTCCACCTCCATGCTGCCCCAGCCTTCGCCCAGCGTCGGCCCCACCGAGGTGCGGGCGCGGGTGGGTTTCAGGCCGACGAGCCCGCAGCACGACGCCGGCCCGCGGATCGAGCCGCCGCCATCATTGGCGTGCGCCACCGGCACCATGCCCGCCGCCACCGCCGCGGCCGATCCGCCCGACGATCCACCCGGCGTGCGCGACACGTCCCACGGGTTGCGCGCCGGGCCATAAAGCCGCGATTCGGTCACCGGCATCAGCGTCAGTTCCGGCACATTGGTCTTGCCCAGCGGCACCAGCCCGGCAGCCAGGAAGCGGTTGGTCAGATAAGCGTTCTGTTCATAGGGCGTTGCCGGCACGAACGCCGAGCCATGCCGCGTCGGCGCTCCCTCGATATCACCCAGCGCATCCTTCAACAGAAACGGCACTCCGGCAAAACGGCCCTGCAGCAACGGCCCCCTCGCCATGGCACGGGCGCGATCGAACATCGTCCAGACGACGGCGTTGAGCCTGGGATTGTGCCGCTCGATCCGGGCAATGGCCGAATCGACCAGCTCGATCGGCTGCACCTGCTTCGTCGCCACCAGTTCGGCCAAGCCCAGGCCATCAAGGCGGGAATAGTCGTCAATGCTCATGGCGCTTCAGGCTCCGGTGCGAGGGACGGTTAGGACGCAGAAGCGATGTTGCGACCGGCCGCCCTGCGGCGCAAACCCATTTGCACGCTCGTCAGCCGCCGGTGGTGAGAGAGGAGCAGAAACAGCGGCCTCCGGCGGGCAGGGTCGCAGTCCCTGCACCCGGCTATTTTCGGGCGCGCGGGTTAGTGGTGAGTCCGCTTGCGACCCAACCTCGGTCATTCGTCATTCGGCTACGGAATGTCGGCTTTGGGCCAAACCTCCCCTGCCCGCCACATCCCTGCCGAGGGCAGGATCGCTCAAGAACCGCCGGTCCGACGCCGGTCGCCCGACAGGACCAAAGTCGCCGGGAGCGGACATCAAGCACTCTACGGGAACACTAGGCGATGGGAAGCAGCTGTGCTTCCGTCCAACAAATCACCGTCTGGGCGCGAAGAACGCCTAAGGGAGGACATCTTGCCCCACATCGATCGGCGCGCGCTGGCCATAGGCGCACTTGGCGTCGCGCTCACAGCCAATGCCGCGGCCCAAACGCAGCCCGCCGCCTTTCCCGACGCTGACGCTACCGATCCCGTTCGGCTTGGTTGGATGCAGGGGACGCAGCCGCCAGCCGACAAGCGCATCGCGTTCGAGGACGGCTCCTACTTCCAGTTTCCCAGGACACGTTGGAGCTTCTCCAACTGGCGAAATTTCATTCGCAGCGTGTCGGTCACCCGCGGGTCGGGCCCGGTAAGCCGGCTGCCAGTGGTGCTTCGCAATGATCTCGACGCCGTCGGCTTCACGCCGCTGAGCGCTTCAGCGCCCATGACTTGGCGCCAATCACTGGACGCCAACTACACCGATGCCATCCTGGTGCTTCATCGCGGCCGCGTAGCTTATGAGCGCTACTTCGGCGTCACCACGCCGGAAACACAGCACGTCGCGTTTTCCGCGACCAAGTCCTTCGTGGGCCTTATCGGTCAAATCCTGATCGCTGAAGGCAAACTCGATTCATCTCAATCGGTCGCGTCTCTTGTCCCTGAACTCGCTCAAAGTGGTTTCGCTGACGCAACCGTGCAGCAGGTTGCGGACATGACGACTGCCATCCGGTTCGATGAGAATTACACGGCGCCTCAATCCGAAATCCGGCGCTACAGCGAAGCCGGCCGCTTTCGGCCGAGGCCGGAAAATTATAAGGGTCCGGAAGGATACTACGCCTTCGCCGCGACTGTGGCGAAGGACGGCGTCCACGGCGAGCGCTTCACGTATCGCACAATCAATACTGATGTGCTCGCTTGGATGATCGCGCGCGTTGAGGGCAAACCGTTTCAGCAGGTGCTGGCGGATCGCATCTGGTCGCGCCTCGGCATGGAGGCGGACGCAGCCATCACGATTGACGGCGTGGGTACGCCGTTCGCCGGCGGCGGACTCATGGCGCGGCTCCGCGATATGGCGCGCTTCGGCGAAACCATGCGCCTTGGCGGGATCGTGAACGGTCGGCGCGCGTTTCCAGCAGGCGCCGTTGCAGAGATTGCCGCTGGCGGCGATACGAGCAAATTCCCCACGACCACATATCCCGCCCTCCGTGGAGCGAGTTATCGCGCGCAGTGGTGGGTGACCCACAATGCCCATAGCGCCTACATGGCGCGCGGCGTACACGGCCAAGGCATCTACATCGACCCGCGCGCTGAAATGGTGATCGCCCGCTTCGGCTCTCACCCGATTGCCGGCAATGCCGCGAACGATCCCATCACGCTCCCTGCGTACCAAGCGATGGCGGAGGCGCTGATGCTTGGGAAGCGCGCTTAGATGTTTTCTTGCGGCTCTTTGCTGCTCAGGTTCGAACAGGCGCGAAGTTCTGAAGTTGACACTCGGACACATTGAATAGCGACCACCGTGTTGGTCCAACCGTCTGGTTTGGGCCAACCCTCCCCGGCCGGCCATATTGTTACGGACGACAGGGCCGCTCAAGAGTGGTCGTTCTGGCCTGCCCCGCCCATCAGGCTAGTGCTCGCCGAAAGCGGTCATTCGCGTTCGCGCGCGGGCACCCTGTCCAACCAAACATCGTTCGACGCTACGCCCCGGCTTACCGCGTGCGATCTCGGGCAAAACCGGGGCGGTGCGATCAATCGGCGACCGACAGATCCTCCATCAGCACCTTATAGGCGTGAGGCGGCAGCGCCTCCTTCGCCACAACGTCACGCAGATGGACGAGCGCTTCGGGCGGCGCCGCCCCGCCAACGTAACGCAGAAACGTCGCGCGCTCCTGCGGGTTCATGCCGGGCAGCATTATGTTGTAGTACTGCACCAATCGATCCGGCGGGATGGAGGCGATGATCCGGCCCTCCATCGCCTGCAGCTCGGCATTTGAGAACTGGCCGTGGAAGAGTGGTAGCGCGTCCGCTTCCTCTCGCGCCATATGAATCATATCGTTTGCGAAATAGAGCGAGAAGCGCAGGTAAAGCGCGCGCGCCGGTTCGGTGCGATTGCGCGGAGAAGCTGCTTCGACAACGGCAATCAGCGCCTCAATCTCGCCAAATGTGCGATTGTGATCTTCATGATCCGCTTCCAGTTGCGCGGCGACTATCCTATTGCGCGCATGGAACGGCGGCATGTATTCGCGATCCTCATGCTCAAGGTGTTCACGGCACAGCTCCAGATGCAGACGCAGATCTGAGAGCAAGGCGCGTGTAGCCTCCCTGTCCCGCCAATCGGCGCATCCCAAGCGAATGAGCAATTGGGCTGACCCAAAACGCAGGCCTTTGTGGATCGGGCCATAGATATCGTGAGTAGAAGGCATGATTTCTCCTTTCTCCGGATTGCAGCAATCCGCAGGTCGCCGGCGGCGCCGACGCATGGTTCAGGGTTCGGCGTGGAACCATTCCACGCCGCTGGATGTGGTCAGATGGCTCTGACTAAGCTCGCCTAGTGATTTGCGGCGCGAGGGCTTGCGTCAGGCGACGCGCAAGCCCGCAACGACCCGCGGCATCGCCGCAAGACGTTCAAGTATGGACACGACCGGAGAATTCCTTTCGTCGTGCGCCACTTGGGCGCCAAGTCTTTTGGCGTTGGCCGCAAAAACCGGTTCTTCGATGAGACGGCGCAGCGCCGCAGCGATGGCGGCGGCCTCAGACGAAGCCGGCAAGCTGAGCCCCGCGCCGCGATGCGTGACGCGCACGGCGTTATCTTCCTGATCGCGCCCGTGCGGCAGAACAAGCATCGGCTTTCCCGCCGCCAGCGCTTTCATCACCGTACCGTGGCCCCCATGCGTGACGACAAAATCCGCCCATGCCATCGCCAACCCATGGGGCGCACTATCAACAATCTGGACATTGGCAGGCGCGCTAAGTTCGTTCGCATGGAGCGCGCCGCCCAGCGTCACGATGGCGTCGATCGGCAAGGCCGCCATAGAATCTATCACGCGCTGGACACAGCCGGCATGATCCTGGAACGAAGAACTGAACGCCACGAGCGCACGCACGCGATCATTTCCCGCGGCGGGTGGTGACCATGCTTTGGCCCAGGAGGGTTCACCCAATTGCGCGCCCACATAGGTCATGTGAGGCGGCATGACTTCCGGGGCAAAGTCAAACGCGCGGCTCGTGCCGAGTAGAGTCATGGCCGCCGCGCGATGTTGATCGGCCAAATGTGCAAGCGGCGCGAGACCATGCTCGGCGCGCAACGCGTTGAAATGTTCCAGCCCGCCATCCAACAAGCGATGCACGTCGTTCGTCACCGCTTCATGCAGCTTGCGATCTTCCTCCGCCGCCGCGGGCGCAAATCCGGGGCCCAGCGGCGGAATTCCCGGAACCGGCACAAACGAGACTTGAGCGGTGAATAGCGCGAGTGGCTGGTCGAGCGCTTCGCACGCCATCTGCACGCCGAACAAAAAATCGCTCGCTACAACCAGATCGGCGGGCTCGCGTTGCAATTCCTCGTAGATGTCGCGGGCATAACCTCCAGCGCCGCCGACGAGCACGATGTCGAGCAACATTTTGATGCCTTCGGCAGGCGAAGTCGCTTCCCAATCACGGACAAACTCATTCTCGCGTCCGCGCGCGGGCTTGTTGGGCGCATTTATCCACGACTGGAACTCTGCGCCGGCTTTTTCCGCATCGTCTCGGCCGGAGGCATCGCTCATCATCCGAACGCGGTGACCGGCGCGCACAAGCTTTGCGGCGACCGTGGCCATCGGGGCCAATGTGCCGCCCGCATCCAACGTCGCCAACAGAAAGGATTTCGTCTCTGCTTTACTCATCTTCATCTCCCCTCATTCCTTCACTGTTTCCGAGAGACACGTCCCTCAAGACACCCGCGACAAGATCGAGCATCACCTTCTCGACTTGCGCCGCAGAGCGGCCCATGTCGCGGCGAACCAATTGCCAGACGTAAAGATCAAGTGCGGTCACAAGCCCGTCGATGCGATGGCGGCGCTGCGCGGGCGAAAGGCCTTTCAGATAGGGCGCAAACGAGCCTTCAATCCAATCGCGGTGACCACGGCGACCAGTGTCATTGGCTGGCTTGAACACCGGGAATCGGTGCTCCTGCGCCAGCGCACGCGTGACCAGATCGCCGTAGAGCTCGTATTCCCGCACGACCGCACGGACGGCCCCGCGCGCATCGCCTGGCGCAACCGCTCGACGCAACATGAAGTTTTCGCCCATGCGCCGCCACGTAGCCTCCAACAGGCCATCCTTGCTGCCAAAACGGCGCAAGACGGTCAGGACCGACACACCGGCGGCTTCGGCAAGTTCTTCCAGCGTGATCTGATCGTACCAATCGTTCCGCAGACGTTCTTCCAACGCCGCCATGATGCGTTCGGCCGTCTGCTCGGCGGCCATCGCCCGCGCGCCTTGCCGGTACGCGCGCTTGGGCTGGGGAACGGAGGATTTCACTTTCATGGTGTGCACACTAACATGAAATATGCGCGGCGCAAGTATTTATGTTAGTGCTTGTTACATTAAATTGCGGATCATCCTGAAACCGGCTTCATCCGTGACCGGAAAGGCCCACCTTGGGCTGTTGGGCGGATTTTGCCGACTGACCTCTCCGCTCGTTAGCCGCCGCTGGGCCAACATCACACTCTGCCGCTAGATCTCGCCGGAAGCGGTCATTCCAACTGCTGCAAGGCCTCATGCAAAGTCGAGTAGTGCCCGAGATCGGGCAAGATATTCAGCACTGCAAGGTCACCAATTTGTGCCTTGAGTGCTTCGGCCATTGCCGGAGGCGTCCAATCATCTCGGCCGCCTTGCCAGATCTCCGTTACGCACCGGACTTCCCTAACGACGTTGCTCCATGGACGAACGTAGGCAAGTAATTCGATGCGATATGCGGCTTGGCGAGACAGCAAACAGGCGCGCAAGCCGTTCCCCACAGCGGTAAAAAGCTTTGGTAGAGCGAGCAACCGCTTGTCGGCTTCCGGACTCGCGCGGAACATTGTGTTGATGACAAACCTTGGAGCGATGGCGATTAGCGCTGCTTGCAGCCCCGAAAGAATGTGCAACGCCTTTGGACCGCGTTGTGCGGCTCCAAAGACGGGCCGGCCAGCCATCTTCGGCAGGAAATTGCCAAGCTGGAGCGGTGCCGCCGGCGAAATAAGTATGAGCTTGCTGACAAGGTGCGGCCGTCGCGCCGCCAAGTAGATGGCCGACATCGCGCCAAGCGAGAACCCTACGACGACGCTTGGCTCTTTGAGCTTTAGTGCGTCAAACGCTTCCAGTAAATTCTCTTCGAAGTTGCCGAGACTGCGGGTGAGTCGATCCAGCGTGTGAACTTGTTGAAGGTGATTGGCGGCTCCAAATGCGCCCAGCTCATCGGCACACCCCGGGAGCCCATGGCAATACACGAAACGCTTGTTCATCGCTCATTTGCGCAACCACAAGTCTTGCGTGCAATGTGGCAGTTTGGCTGCATCGGCGGCACGCGAGCGACTTCAATGGGCCAATGGCCGCCAATCACGGTCTTCTGACCGAATGTCCGCTTCCGCGCGCTTCAATGCCTTTCGCGGCTCCAGCTGCTTCCCCCGAAGGGCCCCGTCCGCCGTCGTGGGATCGCAGGCGCGCGAAAGCGCCGGCCGCCAGCTTTCGCTGACGGCCGGTCGCCTTCATACGTCCCCGCCCTCCTCCCAGGCTTCCTTGCGCATGCCGGCCTCGCGCAGCATGCCCTCGACACCGGGGATGCCTTCCAACGGGTCCTTGGTCAGCTGGTTGTCTCCCTCCGTCTCCCTCATCCACTCTTCCAAAGAAGGCGTTGAGTAGACGACGAGAACACCGCTGTCCGGGACCTTCTCAGGCGCCGGTTTCAGCAGACCGAGATCCCGCAGAATGCGAAGACCCTCACGGAGCGCCCTGGGGTCACCCGACAGTGCAAGCTGCACTGTCCTGTGAACCATCGCCTCCGCGGGCGTCATTTCGACCATTCCCGCCTCAGTTCGCGCGCGCAGCGGTTTCTCAAGCACCGCACGCACCCGCTCATTGACGGAGCGAAGGTCGTCCTCCGGCGACACCGCCCTCTTCTTCGGCGGCCTGCCCTTCGGGTTGCCGCTCTTGCCCTTCCGGAAGCGGGTCGCCTCCGGCGGCTTGCCGTAGCCGACGGCGTAGTCGCCGCCGCCGGCTACCGGCGTCTGCTTGTTGTCGTCAGACATCACGCGCCTCCCCAACCAGAGCGACGCGCGTTTCTGCGACGGTCTCGAACGTCTCGCCGTTGGAGACCAGCACCGCCTGCTTGCCGGTGAACCGCTCGAAGCGGCGCACGATGACGTCGCAATAGAGCGGATCGAGTTCGACAAGACGGGCGCGCCGCCCGCAGCGCTCGGCTGCGAC
>JAIYAO010000140.1 GCA_027488965.1 Alphaproteobacteria bacterium | reverse complement strand
GCTTGAGGCGATCCAGGCGCTCGGCGGCAACGGCTACATCAACGATTATCCCACCGGGCGGCTCCTGCGCGACGCCAAGCTCTACGAGATCGGCGCGGGCACGAGCGAGATCCGCCGGTTCCTCATCGGGCGGGAGCTGATGGCCGAGGGATAAGGGGCGCGGAGGCGGAACGTTCCTGCGCGTTCAGCGGTTTCGGTTCACAAGCGCCACACGCCGCCCCGGAGATCTCCCATGCCTGCCAAGTCCAAAGCCCAGCAGAAGGCCGCCGGCGCGGCGCTCAGCGCAAAACGCGGCCGGACGGCGAAGGCGAAGCTCAGGGGCGCCTCGCGGGAGATGGCGGCGTCCATGAGCGAGGACCAGCTGGAAGACCTCGCGTCGACGCACGGCAAGGCGCTGCCGGCCCGCAAGCGTGCGGTACGCGCTGTGTCGAAGGCGCCGGCGAAGAAGGCCCCGCGGACAGAGACGCGCGGCGCCCCCAAAGCGGCTGCGGTGAAGAGGGCGACGCGCAAGACGCCGGCGCGCAAGCCGCCGAAAACCCGCCAGGACAAAAAGCGCGCGGCCAACCGCCTTCACCTGCGCAAGCGTGCGGCGGCGAAAAAGACGTGAGCTGGCGTTCCCCAAGCAATAACGCCGCCCCGGTGTCCCGGAGCGGCGTCCATTGTCGGACCGCGAGGCGATCCTTCGACCTGCGTGGCGCGGCTTAGGCGCTGACACTCCGGAAGGAGGTCCAGGTCGAGCGGGCTGCCTCTGGCGAGCGACGATGAGACACTGGATCACCTCCTTTCAAAAGTTGAAGACACCGCAAATGTATGGTGTTCGCGGTCGCCCGCAAGGGCCTTCCGCATCCGGGCGAAATCAGCCCGCCGCTGCACTCCAGGCGCCCACCCGTTCACCAAGGATGTCCAGCGGCACGGCGCCGACGCCCAGCACCACGGTGTGGAAGCCGCGGATGTCGAACGCCGCCCCCATCTTCGCCCGCGCCGCTTCGCGCAGGCGCAGGATCTCCATCTGGCCGATCATGTAGGCCGTCGCCTGGCCGGGCATGACGATGTAGCGGTCGATGTCCTTGCGTGCCTGGGGCTCGTCGCCCGGCTGGTTGGCGAGGATGTAGTCGATGGCCTGCTGGCGCGGCCAGCGCTTGTGGTGGAGGCCCGTGTCCACCACGAGGCGGATGGCGCGGCGCAGCTCCAGCGTGAGGCGGCCGAAGTCCGAGTACGGATCGGTGTAGAAGCCCATCTCCTTGGCCAGGCGTTCGCTGTAGAGGCCCCACCCTTCCGAATAGGCGGTGTAGCCGCCGCCGAACCGCCGGAAGCGCGGCACCGCGTCGAGCTCCTGCGCGATGGCGATCTGCATGTGGTGGCCGGGAATGCCCTCGTGGTAGGCGAGCGCCTCCAGCTGGTAGAGCGGCAGCGCCTTCATATCCACGGTGTTGGCGTAGTACACGCCGGGACGAGAACCGTCCGCCGCCGGGCGTTCGTAGAACGCAAGGCCCGCGCCGTTCTCGCGGTAGGCCTCCACCGCGCGCACTTCCACCGGCGCCTTCGGCAGCAGGGCGAAGTACGCGGGCAGTTTCTCGCGCATGGCGTCGATCGCGACCGTCGCCTTGCGGATGTAGGACGCTTTGCCTTCCGCGGTCTGCGGTTCGTAGAAGCGGGCGTCGGTTTCCATCACGTCGAAGAAGGCGCGCAGGTCGCCGCTGAATCCCACGCGCGCCATGATGGCGCGCATCTCGCCGTGCAGGCGCGCCACCTGCTCCAGACCGATGCGGTGGATGTCGTCGCCGCTGAGCTTCGTGGTGGTCTGGCGCTCCAGCAGGCTCGCGTAGTAGGCCGCCCCGTCGGGCAGGCGCCACACGCCGTCGTCGTCGCCCGCGCGGGCGCGATGGGCGGCGAGCATGGCGAGCACGGCGTCGTAGGCCGGCTTCACCGAGGTGAGCAGCGCATCGCGCCCGGCGCCCAGCAGCCGCGCCTTGTCCGCCGCCGGCGCATCGAGCGCCTTCAGCTTCTTCAGCAGATCGCTCCACAGCGGGCTCTGCGGGCCGGCGCGCGAGGCGTCCGCCGCAAGCAACCCGGCCAGTTGCGCATCGCCGATCGCAGGGCCGTCGAACGGGGCGCCCTTGATGATGTTGGACGCGCCGGGAATCGCCATGTCGTAGACGAAGCGCGGCATCACGATGCCGGCGGCGGCGGATGCTTCGGCCTGCGCGATCTGCTGGCGCATGTAGGGCCCAAGCCCGTTGAGGCGTGCCACGTACGCCTCCGCATCGGCGAGCGAGGCGACCTTGTGCTGGTTGATCAGGAACGTGGCGGCGCGGGCGTGCACGCCGTTCATCTGGTCGAAGCGATAGCCGTAGCGGCGCCACCGGTAGGCCGCCGCACTGCGCGCGGCTTCGGCCTCGAACATGCGGAACGAGAGCAGGCCGGCGGGGGTGAGATTCGCGGGCTGGAAGTTGCGGCGCATCTCTTCCACGCGGGCGCGGCCCAGCGCCTGGTCCTCGGCGGTGCGGGCGTCGGAAATGTCGTCCCACCGGTCGTAGCCGCGCCGGTCGCCGAGACCCGTGGCGAACTGGGGCGAGCGGGCGATGCGCTCCTCGAAAATGGTCTCGAAGAAGGCGTCGAGCGCCGCCTGCTGCGGGGCGCCGGCGCCGGTGGAGGGGCCGGCGGCGGGGGTAGCGGCGGGCGTGCCGGCGCAGCCCGTGAGCAGGGCGGCGAGGCCGCCGGCGCCCAGGTAAAGGGCGTCGCGTCGTGTGGTCATGAAAGTCTCCCCGGGCAGAATCGTTAATCGGGCATTAACCATGTCGGGCGCCATTCGTCGATCACTTGGACGGCAGCGGAGGGTCTCGATGACCGGGGCGGAAGTGCTTGATCTTGGCCGCGAGGCGATCTGGCTGACGGTGATCATTTCGGCCCCGGTGATGCTGGTGGGCTTGGCCGTGGGCTTCGGCGTGTCGCTGCTGCAGACGCTGACCCAGATCCAGGAGCAGACCCTGGTGTTCGTCCCGAAGATTCTCTCGATCTTCATTGCGCTGCTGCTGTTCCTGCCGATCATGGGCGGGCTGCTCGGGCGGTTCACCGAGGACGTCTTCGCCCGCGTCGCAGCATACTAAACGATGGCGCGGCCATGACGCTGTGGGGCTATGAGCTCTGGTCGGTGACGCTGGCGTTCGCGCGCATCGGCGCACTCGTGATGCTGATGCCGGGGCTAGGCGAGGCGGCGGTGCCGGCGCGGGCGCGTCTGGGGTTCGCGCTGTTGCTGTCGATCATGCTCGCGCCCGAGGTAGCCCCGGCGCCGGACGATGTGTGGGGCGCATCCGGCGTGGTGATCGGCGAACTGGCGGTCGGTCTCATGCTGGGCGGCGTGGCGCGGATCGTTATGACGGGGCTCGCCACCGCCGGCCAGATCTTCGGCCTGGAGACGGGGCTGTCGTTCGCCCAGACCAACGATCCGCTGCAGGGCCAGGCGGGGCAAATCATCGGCGTCTTTCTCGGCCTGCTGGGCACGACGCTCGTCTTCGCCACCAACCTGCACCACGTGTTCCTCATCGGCCTGCGCGACAGCTACACGGTCTTCCAGGTGGGCCAGCCGTTCCCGGTGGGCGACGCAGCAGAGTTTGCGTTGACCGGGTTTGCCGACGCCTTCCGCATCGGCCTGCAGATCGCCGCGCCCGTGGTGGTGGCGGGGCTCGTGTTCCGGCTCGGCCTCGGCGTGCTCGCCCGGCTTGCGCCGTCGATCCAGGTGTTCTTCGTGGCGATGCCGCTGAACATCCTGGGGGGGTTCGTCATTCTCACGCTCGGGCTTTCGGCCGGCATGCTCGTCTGGCTCGACACGCTTGAAACGTACGCCCGCGGCGGCCGCTGATGGCCGAGGGAACAGACGAAGACGACAAGACAGAAGAGCCGACGCAGAAGAAGATCGACGATGCGCGCGAGCGCGGCGAGATCGTCTATTCCACGGAGGTGGGGGCGGCGTTCTCATTGCTGGCGGTCACGCTGATCGTGGCGTTTGCGGCGGGGCCGGTGGCGGGCGATCTGGGCGTGATGCTGCGCGGGGCGTTGTCCAACGCGCACGCCTACGATGCCGACGGCCGCTCGCTGATGCAGCTTTACCTCGCCATCGGGATGCGGGTGGGCGCAGCGGTCGGCCTCATCGCGCTGGCGCTTGTGGGGGCCGCACTCGCCGCGCGGTTCGTGCAGGATCGCCCAGGCTGGTCCACCAAGCGCCTTGCGCCGAAGCTTGAGCGCGTCAATCCGCTGGAAGGCGCCAAGCGCGTGTTCGGCGGCCAGGCGGTGGGGAATTTCGCCAAGACGGCGTTGAAGTTTCTCATCGTCGGCGCGGCGGTGACGTGGTCCCTGTGGCCGCGCGATGGCGTGCTGGCGATGATGCCCATGCTCGATGTGGCCGCCCTCGGCCCCTACGTGCAGGAGCGCGCGGTCTCGCTGCTGATCGCGTGCACGGTGGCGGCGGCGCTGATCGCGGCGGTGGATTACGTGTTCGTGCGGCAGGCCTACATGAAGCGCCTGCGCATGAGCCGCCACGAACTGAAGGAAGAATACCGCCAGAGCGAAGGCGATCCCCAGATCCGCGCGAAGCTGCGCCAGATCCGTCAGGAGCGTTCGCGCAAGCGCATGATGGCGGCGGTGCCCACCGCCACGGTGATCATCACGAACCCCACCCACTACGCGGTGGCCCTGAAGTACGATCGCGCCGTCTCGCCCGCCCCCATCTGCGTGGCCAAGGGCGTGAACGACGCAGCGCTGCGGATCCGCGCCGTGGGCGAGGAGAACAGCGTGCCGATCATGGAGGATCCCCCGCTGGCGCGGGCCCTCTACGCCACTGCGGAGATCGACGAGACGATTCCGCGCGAGCACTTCGAGGCCGTGGCCAAGGTGATCGGTTACGTGCTGCGGCTGGCGGAGCGCCGCCGCCGGTAGGGGGCTGTTCATCAATCGCCGGGCGAATCGGTCCAGACATCGCATGCGCAGGAACGGGTTCCACATGACCGAGATTTCACACCCAGGATCGGAGCGGCCGCGCGTCGCGTTCGATGCGCCGCGCGCCCTGTTCTGGGCGGCGCTGGCCGTGGGCCTCGCCGCCGCGGGAATCGCGGTGGCGGCGGGCCCCACGGTGGGCCGCGCAGGCGCGCTGCTGCTGATCGCCATGGCGGCGGCGGGCATGGTGTTTCTTGTCTGGCTCTCGCGCGGCGCCGGCAAAGCCGTGGGGCTGTTTCCCGCGCGCGGCGCGGCGGAAGCGGCCTCCCTGCAGATGGGCCGGGCCGAGCACGCGCTGCTGGATGCCTTGGAGGAGCCTGCGCTGATCACCGACCGCGCGGGTGCGCCGTTGGTGGCGAACGCCGCGTACCGGACACTGGCGCAACAGACGGGGGCCATGAGCGACAGCGAACGCCCGCCCCTGATGGACCGCATGTTCGGCGGGGATCCTGTGCTCAACCCCGCCATGTTCCGGCTGTCGCGCGCCGCGGCCGGACGCCAGAGCCGGCGCGAACTTCTCCCGCCCACGCGCATCGGCGCCGGCGCGGAGCCCGTGCGGTTCGAGGCCAGCGTCAGCCCCGCGCCCAGTGGGCGCATGTTGTGGCGCCTTCGCGAGATGGCGTCGGGCGATGCGGTGGCCGATCCCGATGCGCGCGCGCTGTTCATCGAGGATAGCCCGGTGGGTTTCTTCTCGGCGCGGGCCGATGGCGCCATCGTCTACATGAATCGCGCGCTGCGGTCGGCGCTGGGCTTCGGCGAGGACGGCGAGCCCGTCCGGGTGAAGGACATCCTCAAGGAGGACGCCGCGCGCGTGCTGCGGCGGGATCGCAAGTCGAATGAGCCGGCGCGCACGCCGGTCACCCTGCGCACGCGCGACGGGCGCGAACTGCCGGCGGCGGCCCTGTCGATCTGGCCGGGCGGCGCAGCCGATGGCGCCACGCGCACCTTCGTGTTCTTCGACGCCGACACTGGCCCCGGCCCGGAGGCACGGGCTGTCACGGGCGTGTCGAGCGGCAGTTTCTTCGAGAATGCGCCGTTCGGCGCAGCCCTCCTCGACGGCGCCGATCCTGCGGTGTCGGCGGTTCTCGACGCCAACGCGGCACTGATGGACGTGTCGCAGGGGCGCGCCACGCCGGGCATGTCGTTCGTTGATCTTTTCGACGCGTCCGACGGGCCGCAGGCGCTGGCCGCCAAACTGCGCGCCGCCTCGCGCGAGCCGGTGGAGCTGCAGCTCGCCACCACGCCGCCGAAAGCCGCCCACGTCTATCTCGCCCGCGCCGATGACGGCCGCGGGCTGGCGTACGTCATCAACGTCACCGAGCAGCGCGAGCTCGAACAGCGCCTCAGCCAGGCGGAGAAGATGCGCGAGATCGGCATGCTGGCCGGGGGCGTGGCGCATGATTTCAACAATCTCCTGATGGCGATGATGCAGAACTGCGATTTCCTGCTCCGCCGCCATCCCGTGGGGGATCCCGACTACATGGATCTCTGCGAGATCAACCACCACGCGCTGCGCGCCAAGGAGCTGGCGGAGCGGCTGCGCGCCTATGCGCGTCAGCAGACGTTCCGGCGCGAGGTGGTGGAGGTGTCCGGCTTCATCGCGCAGATGCACGATCTCGTCCGCCGCCTGATCGGCGAGACGATCGCGTTCGATGTCCGCCACGGGCGGGACCTGCCGTTCATCAAGGCCGACAAGAGCCAGCTCGAGCGCGTGCTGGTGAACCTCGCCACCAATGCGCGCGATGCGATGCGCGAGACCGGGCGCGGCGGCAAGCTGTCCATCCGCACCGCCAAGGTCACGGCGGCGGAGGCGCGGGCCTTCGGCCACAACCCCATCGAGGAGGGCGAGTACGTCCTCATCGAGGTGTCGGACACCGGCAACGGCATCAAGCCGGAGGACCAGGCCAAGATTTTCCGCCCGTTCTTCTCCACCAAGGACGCGGGTGCGGGCACTGGCCTCGGCCTCGCCACCTCCTACGGGATTATCAAGCAGTCCGAGGGCTACATCTTCTTCGACTCCAAAGTGGGGCGCGGCACGATCTTCCGGATCTTCCTGCCGGTGTACGAACCGACGCCGGCGGAGCGCGACGAACTGCTCCAGCGCGAGCGCGAGGCCGGCCAGCGGGCGCCGACGGACGTCTCCGGGCGCGGGCGCATCCTGCTCGTGGAGGACGAGGACCGGCTGCGGAAATCCATTGCACGGAACCTCTCCGACTGCGGCTACGAGGTGGATGAGGCGGAGGATGGCGAAGAGGGCCTGGCGAAACTGAGTGCGGCGCCCGGCGCCTACAGCCTTGTGATCTCCGATGTGACGATGCCGATCATGACCGGGCCGGAAATGCTCAAGGCGGCGACGCCGGAGATGATCGGCGGCGCCAAGGTGCTTTTCCTGTCCGGCTACGCGCCCGAGAATTTCAGCCAGGTGCTGGAGCGGCTGCCGGTCAGCTACATGGCCAAGCCTGTCGGCCTTCAACCGCTGGCCCAGAAGGTGAAGGAGTTGATCGCGTCATGACGAAGATCCTGCTCGTCGAGGATGAGGATGCGCTGCGCGCCGGCATTGCGCGCACGCTGCGTGAGCGCGGCCACGAAGTGGTGGAGGCGGGCGACGGCGAAGAGGGCCTCGAGCACCTGAAAGCCGGCGACTACGGCCTTGTGATCTGCGATCTGGCGCTGCCGGGCCTCGACGGCCTCGCCATGCTGAGGGCTGCGGGCGACACGCTGGGCCAGGCGCGCGTGCTGCTGATGAGCGGCTACGCCATCGATGCGGCGCCGCCCGAGCTGGCGGGGCGCCCGCATCATGCGCTGCGCAAGCCGATCGCCCACAGCGCGGTGGCCGACGAGGCGGGCGCGCTGCTGGCGGCGTAGGCTCATCCATCGCGGCGGCCCGTCTGCGCCACGTGCGCCCGTACCGGCGCCGCGGCGGGCAAGCCTTGGGACACAGGCGTGCGCAGGCGCCGCGCAGCGGTGCGCGGGGACGGCTCGAACGACACGGCAAGGTCCGGCGGGAAGGTGATCGCGTAGGGTCCCGCGCGGGGCGGCGGCGTCTCCCATAAGCCCACCAGAGCCTCCGGCGCCTCACCGAACATCGGCGCGAGAATGCGGCGCAGTCGCCGGTGCGGCCGGTGGCGCAGTTTCATAAGCATCGCGGGCACGAGCGCGCGCCGTCGCGCCATCCGGCGGGCGAGCCTCTGCGCATACGGCGTGGGCGCGGCGAGCAGGGCGGCCAGCGCCTGCGCCCGGCGCGCCAGGACGGCGCAGGATACGGGCGCGCGCTCCGCCCGTCCGCCGCCGCCGCCACCGCGACCTGCGCCGAGACCGATGCGAAAGGCGCCGAACGCACGTGCGGCGTCGAGGGTGCGCGGCGGCGCCGGCGCATGTGCCGCGCGCCGCGGTGCGCCGCCGAACTCCTTTCCCGCCGCAAGCCGTGCGGCCTGCGCAAGCAGCAACCGTCGCGCCAGCGCCTCCACGTCGCGCAGCCACGCGCCCGCCTGTCGGCGCTGCGCGCCCTCAAGCCCGCGCCCGTCCCCGAACAGCGCGGTGAAGCGCGCCAGCAGCGTGGCCGCCAGCGCCCACAGGGCGGCCGAAAGCGTCGCGTGTCCTCCCGTCATCAGCGCGCCTCCTCTGCTGTGGCGGGTCGCAGTCTAACTCAGTTTGGATGGTGTGGGATTGGATCGCGCGCGCGTGATGGCGCGAATGGGCGGGCGGCGCGCAAAGCATGTATAGCGCGCATGCATCGCCGGACTGGCGCGCGTGACGCCCAGCCTACGGCGGCGCCGCTCACTCTCCGCGCAAGCCCAGGTCCCGCACCCGCGAAAGCCAGGCGCGTCGGCCCTCCGCATCGCCATCGACGCCGCCGATGAGCGTGTCCTCGATGGGATCGAATCCGGCGATGCCCAGGATGCCGCTCTCGAAACCCTTCACGCCGTGGGCGCCGAACATCAGGCGGTAGGCTGTGGCCGGCATGCCCATGGTGACGATGACGCGCGCAGACCGGCCCTTCAGCATCTTGCGCGGCCAACCCTTGCCGCTCTTCTCGATGGCGAATTCGGCGCGCGCGAAGTGCTCGAAGAAGCCCTTCACCAGCGCCGGCATCGTGCCCAGCCAGAGCGGATAGACGATGACGAAATGCTCCGCAAACAGCACCGCCTCCTGGATGCTGCGCACCTCCGGCGGGGCCGGCGTCACGAAATCGCGGGGGTCGCGCAGGTAGGGCAGCGAAAGGTCCGCGAGATTGAACCGCGACAGCGTGTGCCCGCCCTCTGCGGCGCCGGCGGCGTAGGCGTCCGCGAGCGCATGGCAGTAGTGGCCCGGGTCGGCGTGGGGGTGGCCGTTAATGAGGCAGATGGTCTTGGTCATGGGACGCTCCCTGCGGGATGCAGCGTCGTACGGAGGAAGGTGCTGCGGCGTTAATCTTCATCAACGGCGCTGCCGCGGCATATGTTCCGGCGTGCGCACCAATCCCCGGATTGGGCGAAGCCCAAGTCCGGGGCCGACTTACACCGAGCGTTTTCGTGAGGCGCCGGGGCGGAAACTCGGTGGTTTTGTGGAAACGGGCCCATGACCACCGCTACGCTCCGTCCGGGGCTCGGGGCGCTCTACATCCTGAACACGCCAAACCGCGTCGGCTCCACCGGCGCATTCAGCGCCGCCGCCAGACTCAGCGCCACCACCATGCGCGTCTGCGCGGGGTCGATCACGCCGTCGTCCCACAAGCGCGCGGTGGCGAAGTAGGGCGAGCCTTCCACATCGTACTTCTCGCGGATGGGCGCCTTGAAGGCGTCCTCGTCCGCGGCGCTCCATGCCTGGCCGCGCAGCTCCATGCCGTCGCGTTTTACAGTGGCGAGCACGCTCGCCGCCTGCTCGCCGCCCATCACCGAGATGCGCGCGTTCGGCCACATCCACAGGAAGCGGGGCGAATAGGCGCGCCCGCACATGCCGTAGTTGCCGGCGCCGTAGCTGCCGCCGATGACCACGGTGATCTTCGGCACGCGCGCGCAGGACACGGCGGTGACGAGCTTGGCGCCGTCCTTGGCGATGCCGCCCGCCTCGTACTTGGAGCCCACCATGAAACCCGTGATGTTCTGCAGGAACAGCAGCGGAATCCCGCGCTGGCAGCACAGCTCGATGAAGTGGGCGCCCTTGAGCGCGCTCTCGGAGAACAGCACGCCGTTGTTGGCCAGGATGCCCACGTGCATGCCGTGGATGCGCGCAAAGCCCGTCACCAGCGTTTCGCCGTAGAGCGCCTTGAACTCGTCGAAGCGGGAGCCGTCGACGATCCGGGCGATGACCTCGCGGACGTCGTAGGGGGTGCGCAGGTCGGCGGGGACGACGCCGTAGATGGATTCGGGATCGAACAGGGGCTCGGCGGTCGTACCGCCGGCTTCAGCCGGCAAACCGTTGTGGGGGGCGTCCCCCAGGTTGGCGACAATCCGCCGGCACAAGTGCAGCGCGTGTTCGTCGTTCACCGCGTAATGGTCCGCCACGCCGGAGCGGCGCGCGTGCACGTCGGCGCCGCCGAGATCCTCCGCGCTGATCACCTCGCCGGTGGCGGCCTTCACCAGCGGCGGGCCGCCGAGGAAGATGGTGCCCTGCTTGCGGACAATGATGGTCTCGTCGCTCATGGCCGGCACGTAGGCGCCGCCGGCGGTGCACGAGCCCATCACCACCGCGATCTGTGGGATGCCTTCGGCGCTCATGTTGGCCTGGTTGTAGAAGATGCGGCCGAAGTGCTCGCGGTCGGGGAAGACGTCGGCCTGGAACGGCAGGTTCGCGCCGCCGGAGTCCACCAGATAGATGCACGGCAGGCGGTTCTCGCGGGCGATCTCGTGGGCGCGCAGGTGCTTCTTGACGGTGATGGGATAGTACGTGCCGCCCTTCACGGTGGCGTCGTTGCAGATGACCATCACCGTGCGGCCTTCCACGCGGCCGATGCCGGCGATGAGGGAGGCGGCGTGGACATCACCCTCGTACATGCCGTTGGCGGCGAGCGCGCCGATCTCCAGGAACGGCGTGGCGGGATCGAGGAGGCGCTCCACCCGTTCGCGCGGCAGGAGCTTGCCGCGGGCGGTGTGTTTGGCCCGCGCCTCCGGGCTGCCGCCGGCGGCGGCCAGGGCTGAGCGGGCGCGCAGGTCCGTAACCAGGGCGCGCATGGCGGCGTCATTGCGGGCGAAGGCGTCGCCGGCGGGGTCCGCCTGGGAAACGAGAACGGTCATGGCTCCTTGATGGCGCGGGCCGGGGCGCGGCGCCAGCCCCCCGGCGCGCGCCTGTCAGGGCCTTGCATCGCCCCCTCTAAAGGCGGCCTTCATGGGGGCGCAACCATTGGCGCCTAGGATCGGGCAGGTACGGGAATTCACGCGGCGATGGCACGGGGACTGAAGGACATTCCGTTTCTGCATGACGCCAGCCCGGAGGCGCTGGCGGTGGCGGAAGCCGAGGCTGAATGGTTCTCCCTGCCGGGCGGCTGGCCGCTCTTCCAGGCAGGCGAGGCGCCGGACGGGCTGTACTTCGTGCTCTCCGGCTCGCTGGCGGCGTTCCGCGCCGCGAGCGAGACGTCCGAACCCAAACTCGTCGGTTACATCCGCGCCGGCGAGCCCGTGGGCGAGATGGCGCTGATCGCCGGCGACGGGCACTCGGCCTCCGTCTACGCCATCCGCGACACCGAGGTGCTGCGCTTCCGGCGCGACACGTTCGAACGGCTCATCGACATGCACCCCCAGCTGATGCGCAACCTCGCGCGCCTCATGCTGCGCCGCTCGCGCGAGGGCAACCGCAAGAGTGCGCGGGCGGAGCCGAAGGTCTACGCGCTGATCTCCACCTCGCCCACCATCGACCTGCGCCTGCGCGCGCGCGCGCTGGGCGAGGCGCTGGGACGGCTGGGCAAGAACGTCTGCGTCATCGGCGAGGAAGCCGACGACATGCTCTCGGAATGGTTCGACGACCTCGAGCAGGACCACGACGCTGTCTTCCTCATCAGCCCGATCGCCGACACCACCTGGTTCCGCACCTGCCTGCGCCAGGCAGACCGCGTGTGGATCCTCGCGCGGTCGGACGCGGTGCCCTCCATCCCGCTGTTGCCGGAGGAGGAGTTCTCCCCCACCCGCCAGTTCCAACTCGTCGACATCGTGCTGCTGCACCATGGTTCGGACCGCCAGGAGGCCTCGACCGAACAATGGCGGCGCGCGTGCGGCGCCGCACGCATCTTCCACTGGCGCGGCCTCGACGATGCGGATGCAGAGCGGCTGGCGCGCATCATCTCGGGGCAGGCCATGGGGCTTGTGCTGTCGGGCGGCGGCGCGCGCGCCTATGCGCACCTCGGCGTGCTGCGCGCGCTGCGAGAGGCGAAGATGCCGATAGACATCGTCGGCGGCACCAGCATGGGGGCGGTGGTGGCCGCCTGCTACGCCATGGGCTGGGACGACAACGACATCGAGGCCCGCATCCGCAAGGCGTTCGTCGAGTCAAACCCGCTCGGGGACTACGTGCTGCCGGTGGTGGCGCTCTCGCGCGGGCGCCGCGTGGAGCAGCGGCTGGCGGCCAACTTCGGCGACACGTTGATCGAGGATCTGCGCGTGCCGTTCTTCTGCGTGTCCACCAACCTGGTGTCCGCCTCCGCCATGGTGCACCGCGGCGGCAAGCTGCGCGAGGCGCTGCGCGCGTCGATCTCGCTGCCGGGCATCCTGCCGCCGGTGGTGGACGGCGCCCACGCGCTGCTGGTGGACGGCGCGGTGGTCATGAACTTTCCCGTGGACGTGATGAAGGAATTCCATCGCGGCCCCATCGTCGGCGTCGACGTCGCGCGCAAGAGCACCATCGATCCGCAGGACTACGCCGACACGCCCGACTTCATCACCTGGGTGACGCGCAAGGGTTTCCAGTCGGCGCCGCCCATCGCCTCGCTGCTGATGCACACGGCCACGCTCAGCGTCGATCCGTGGATGGGCCGCGACGGGGCCGACGTGCTGATCACGCCCGAAATGCCGGACGTGGACCTGCGCGACTGGAAGAAGTTCGATTCCGCCGTCGCCGCGGGCTACGAAGCCGCCGTGGCCGCGCTGCAGCGCCGCTCCGAAGTGGCGGCCGTGGCGGCGGCCTCGGGGGCGTACGCGGAGCCCGACATGCCCGCCGGCATCGTGCGCGGCGCGGCGTGACAGGGCCATGACGGCGCCCGGCGCGCCTGCTACACCCGCGGCATGGTTCGTTTCATCACTTTCCTCTCCGCCCTGATCCTCGCCGGGTGCGCGCCGGCGCCTGCGCCGGTGGCGGAGGCGGGGTGCGAGCGGCGGGTGGAGCGGGCCGCGGCGTTCACGGGCCCTGACGCGAAAGACACCGTCATCGCCCGCGCGCTAGGCGATACGTGCGAGAGTGCGGTGGTGGTCTGGGTGCTGCGCGACGCTGCCGGCAAGGTGCTGTGGACGCATGCTGCGCCCTACGCATCGCTGGCGAAGGCGGCCGATACCGCCTCCGTCGCCGAGATGGGCGCATTCCTCGACCAGTGGGTAGCCGCGCCGGTAGACACCACCGCGGCGTCGCCCGCCTGGGGGGGCGATGCGCCGCCGGAAGCGTGGGGCCCGACCGGCCACAGCATGTTCGCGCGCGAGACGTACGAGACCATCCGCGCCGCCGCGTTGCCGCGCATGTGCGTGCCCACCTCGCGCGAGACGTACCAGTGCCTGTTCTACGATGCGACGGCGGAGGCGGTGGACGTCCATTTCCAAGGCGGCGCGTGAGACTGGGTAGACGGCGATGAAACTCATGTTCGTTGCGGGGGTTATGGCTCTCGCGTTCCTTGTCGCCGCGTGCGGTCCGAAGACGCAGACCACCGCGGAGCCTTCGCCCCCCGCGCCCGCCGCTGCGTGCGTGGCCGAGATCGCCATCGACTGGACGCCCGCCGGCGGCCCGCCGCTGAAGATCGCCGCCAGCGCTGCGGGCGCCGCGTGCGATACAGGCACAGCGAAGATCGCCGTCACCGACGCCGCCGGCAGGTCGCTGTTCGCCGGCGACTACGACATCGCACCGATGACCACCACGGTATTCGCCGAGGCGAAAACGCCCGAATCCCTCAAGGTCGCGCTCCAGCAGTGGATCGATCCCGCCGACGCCATGATGCCCACCACCCAGCAGCTGCCGGCATGGGCGCCGGGCGCAGACGCGCCGCAGGACGGCGAATTCCCGTTCTATCCCGCCGAAGGCATGACGCGGGACGCCTACGCCCGCCTCCGCGTGCAGGCGCTGCCCATGTTCTGCTTCGTGCAGGGCGGCGAAAGCATGCAGTGCCTGGCGTACGACAAGGCGGCCGGCGCGCTCACCGATGTGGGCGTCCAGACGTTTCCGGGGTGATCCGCCGGAGCGCGGACGACCCCGTCTGCGCGCTCTCGCGCAGGTCTGCGTGGACGAGGTCGTCCATGCGCCGTCTGCCTACAGCGTCTTCAGCGACACGCGCCGTCTGTCCCCCGCATAGGCGGCGTTGAAGAAGCGGCGTGCGCCGGCGGCGCCGGCGGCGTCGCCCTGCGCCTTGCGCGCCTGCGCCAGACCCCAGAACGCGTAGGCGTTGTTGGGGTTTTCCGTCAGCGTGTGCAGGAACTCGTTCTCGGCGCGCGCGGCCTGGCCGTCCGCCACCAGCGCTGCGCCCAGGGACTGGCGCACGGGGTAGTAGAAATAGGGCGGCTCCATGTACGGCAGCCTGGCCTGCAGCACGACGGCGGCGTCGAACGCCGCGACCGCTTCGGCATGCTTCTCCTGCGCCATCAGCGCCTTGCCCTCGATCACCGTGGCCATAAGCTTCAGCAGGTCGTCGGTGGGGATGCCGCCGGCCTGCATGGCGGAGAAATCCCCGCTCTTCGCAAGGGCCATGATCTTTCCGGCCTCCTCGCGCGCGAAGCCGTACTCGCCAAGGCCGATGTATCCGATGGCGCGCGCATAGCGCCAGGCGGCGGTGACGAAGTCCACGCCTGCCGCAGGCTCCGGCGCCGCCAGGATCGCCTCCGGCGTTGCAAACTGCGCCAGCGCAAACCAGGGGGCTGCCTTCACCGGCTGCGCCAGCGGCACCGCGCGTGCCATGTCCATCGGCAGGGCGGCGTCGAGTTTGCGGGCGGCGTCCAGCGCGGTGCGCGCGTCGCCGTTCATCTGCGCGCTGGTGAGGATGAAGTGCAGATTGTGGGTGTAGTAGCCGTACTGGTACATGGCGCTGGGGTTTGCGGCGGCCATGTAGGCTTCGTCGGCCTTCGCCGCACGCTGGTTGGCGCGGATGGACTCCTTGAAACGCCCGGTGCGGTAGTAGATGTGCGCCGGCATATGCACGAGGTGGCCGGCGTTGGGCGCCAGCGACTCCAGCGCATCGGCGTAGCGCGCCGCGCGCCACGGGTCTGCGGAAGCCTCCACGAGGTGGATGTAGAGGTGGGCGGCGCCCACGTGGCGCGGGTTGCGCTTCAGCACGGCTTCGGCGCGGGCTACCATGTCGGCGGTGTAGCCGTAGGGCTCGCGCCCGCCCGCCTGCCAGTAGTTCCACGGCTGGGTGTCCATCATCGCCTCGATGGCGAAGGTCTGGATCGCGTCGTCGTCGGGATACTGGTCGGCCACGGCGCGCATGGTTTCGGCATAGGCGCGGTCGAGGTGCGCGCGGTCCTTCGGCGCCGTGCGGGTGTAGCGCAGCAGGATGGCCTCGATGAGCGCCTGTTCCTTCTCCGTGGCCGCGCCCATCTTCGCGAACGCTGCACGTGCGGCGGCGAAGGCGTCGGCGTTGTGGGCGGGATCCATCGGCGCGTTGATGTTGGGGCCGAGCGCGAAGGCTTCGCCCCATGCGCACATGGCGCAGGCGGGATCGAGGCGCTGGGCTTCCCTGAAGGCGCGCACCGCCTCGGCGTGGTTGAAGCCGTGCAGCATCCGGAGGCCCTGGTCGAAGTAGGCCTGGGCGCGGGGATTGGCGGTGGTGATCGCCATGCTGGTGGCGCCGATGCCGGACAGCAGCGGCGGCGCGCCCGCGCCCGGCGCGGGGGTGTCGGCGGCGGCGTGCGCTGCGCCCAGCAGGGCCAGCATCGACGCGCCGGGCGGCGCGCAGCGCTGGCCGCCCACGGCGGCGGCGAGCACGGGGTCCACGACCGACGTGATCGGGGCGAAGGCGGCGGCGATCAGGGCGGCAGCGCCCGCGGCGACAAGAAACCCACGCTTCATGGCACGACCCCACGTCTTGAAGACGAAGGGTTTTTATCACCGAAACGGTCGGCGCGCGTGCGCAAACTTGCCGGGGCCGGCGTTTCCCCGCCGGGGCGAAAGGCTCAGCCGGGCGTGGACGGGGCGGCCAGCGGCGCGCAGACGGCGCGCACGGTGGCCCGGTTGGCGCGGATGGTGTCGTATGCGGTCTTCACCTGGTCGGCGGACAGCCGGCTCTGCGACGCGACGGCGGACAGCCCCATGATCTGCTTCATCCGGTCCCGCTCCTCGATCAGGGGATCGAGCTGCGGGATCAGGGCGAACACCGCGGGATCGAGCTTGGCGTAGGCCACGCCCACGCCGCAGGCGCATACCCGCGCGTCCTCGCGCCGGCGGACGCAGCCATCCTGGATCTGGCGGGCGGTGGCGCCGGGGGCCTCGCCCGCCGCCTGGGCGCGCGCGCCCGGCAGGGGGGCGGCCAGCGCGAGCGCGGCGAGGACGGTGAGCGTGGCGGCGATGCGCATGAATGAACCTCTGCTACGGAAGCGGCGTAAAGCGCCAGTGGCCGCGCGTCGGCTGAACCGGACCCGAACGGCGGCGTCAAGTCTTTGCCGCACTCGTACCGGACACTGCGGCGCGCTATGGTCTCCGCGAGCGAGGACCTGAAGGAGAAACCCCCATGACCCGCATTCTTGTGGTCCTGTGCGCGGCGGTGCTGGCCGCCTGCGCGACGGCCACGCCGTACCAGCCGGCCGCGCCGAGCGGCCGCAACGGCTACACCGAGCGCCAGATCGAGGCGAACCGCTTCACCATCGGCTTCAGCGGCAATTCGCTCACGGAGCGCGACACCGTGGAGAGCTATCTCCTGTTCCGCGCCGCGGAACTGACGCTGGAGAAAGGTTTCGACTATTTCATCGTCGCCCGGCGCGCCACGGATGGCGACACCAGCCTCGTGCCCTTCGGCGGCGGGCCCTCGCGCTTCGGGTTCTATCCCCACTATTCGTGGTACTCGCCCTACGCCGGCTGGCGGCCGTTCTACGATCCGTTCTGGGACGACACCACTTACCGGCAGGTGACCCGCTACGAGGCGACCGCCGAGATCGTGCTGTACAAGGGCCAGAAGCCCGCGGCCGATCCCCAGGCGTTCGACGCCCGCCAGGTCCGCGAGAATCTCGCGGGCGCGATCACCCGGCCCACGCCGGGCTGAGGGCCCGATTTAGGTCGCATCCGATCTTGCGTTCGGCGCGGCGGCGGGCCACGTGATCTGCCATGGCCAATCACCGCCGCCGTGTCCGCGACGACCTTGTGGACGTCGTCTATGACGTGATCCGGGGCGTCGTGCCTGCGGAGGCCCCGCAGGACGAGGCTTCCCTGCGGGCGCAGGCGGAGCGGGAAGCCGCCCGTGCGGCCGCCAAGGCGGAGGCGCGTCAACGCCGCGAGCAGCGGGAGTTGCGCACCTATGCCGGCGTCGGCGTCGGCCTCGCCACCGGCGGGCTTGTTTCGATTATTGCGCCAACAGTGGCGGCGGTAGGGGTCGGACTCCTCGCCGGGGGATGCGTGCAGCTGCTGATCCGGGCGATCCAGGAACGGGGCGTCGCCGCGTTCGGCCTCGGGCTGCCGGCCAGGGCGCCGAAGCGCGCCGACATCGCGCCGCCGGAAGTGGACGGCCGCAACCTCGCGCGCTCCCAGCGCGATCTCATCCAGGGCGTGCTCGATGACGCCGCCGATCACATGCGCGCGCTGGACGACGCCGCACGCGGCATGGAGCGGCGCGATGCAGCGGCGGCGGAGCTGTGCCGCAGGCTGGTGCGCACCGCAGAGAAACTGTCCGACGCCATCGCCGACGCGCCGGCGAAGTTTCCCCTCGCGCAGCGGCTGTTCACCTACAACCTGCCGAAGGCGGTCTATGTGGCGCAGACGCTGGTAGACCTGCCGGACCATGCCCCGGCTAAGCGCGCCGAGGAAGCCCGCCACGTGCTGACGCGCATGGACATGGTGTTTGAAAAAACGCTGCTCGATCTCAGCGAAGTGGATGCCGCGGAGATGGATCTCGAGATGCGGCTCATCAATCAGTCGTTGGATGAGGAGCTGAACGGCAAGGGCGACGGAAAAGCGCCATGAGCCGCCGTTACCACATCCTCGACGTCTTCGCCGATACACCGCTCGCCGGAAATCCGCTCGCGGTGGTGACGGATGCGGAAGGGCTCGACACCGCGCGAATGCAGGCCATCGCCGCGGAGTTCAACCTGTCGGAGACGGTGTTCGTCCTGCCGCCGCAGGACGCGCGCCACCGGGCGCAGCTGCGCATCTTCACGCCGGGATCGGAGCTGCCCTTCGCCGGCCACCCCACGGTGGGAACCGCCGTGCTGCTCGCGCTGCTCGACGGGCGCGAGACGGCGGAGGCGTTCGGGCTTGAGGAAGGGGTCGGCGTCGTCTCCTGCGTCACGGAAAAGCGCGGCGACCGGGCGGGTTATGCCCGGTTCCGCCTGCCGCGCCTGCCTGCCGTTGTCGGGCGGGGGCTGTCGCACGTGGATGCCGCCGCAGCACTCGGTCTGCGGGCCGAGGATATCGGGTTCGGCCGCCACGTGCCGTCACAGCGCGCCGTGGGCGGCGCGTTTCATCTGATCCCGCTGGCGTCGCTGGACGCGCTGGCGCAGGCGAAGCCCTCCGGCAGCTTCTCCACGCTCGTCACGGGCGACCACGCCGCCGTGTTTCTCTACGCCGTCGTCCGCGACGGCCTGCGCGCGCGCATGTTCGCGCCGGGCCTCGGCATCGCGGAGGACCCCGCCACCGGCTCCGCCGTCGCCTGCCTCGCGGGCGCGCTCGCGGACTACGAGGGCCTGGGTGACGGGTCCCACGACGTCGCGATCCTGCAAGGGGTGGAGATGGGCCGGCCCAGTCACATCGAACTGCAGATCCACTTGGAGGGCGGCAAGCTCACGGGCGGCGAGATCGGCGGGGCCGCGGTAGTGGTGGCGGAAGGCGTGCTTCACGTCTGAGGGCGGCCCGAACGCGTCCCCGGAGCCGACCAAGGGTTTTCATCCGCCCCCGGCCATGCTGATAAGACGCCAGCGGCGCGCTTGAGACGACGCCCTACCGGGAGAGACGCATGACGGACGGGCCGGCGCTGCCGCCAAACTTTCCAGCCATGTCTGTGGCCGCCGCGCACGCGCTGATCGCGCAGCCGGGCAGCATGTTCGAGGTGGGTGAAGCCGAGATCCGCGGCGTCCGCCTGAAGATATGGAAAAACGCGCCCCCGACGCTGGCCGACATCTGGACGCTGGGCAAGGCGCACGCCGCGCGCACCTATCTCGTCTACGAGGGCGAACGCGCCACCTTCGCCGACCACGCCCGCGCCGCCACCGCGGTGGCGCGCCGCCTGAAGGCGGAAGGCGTGGTGAAGGGCGACCGCGTCGCCATCATCATGCGCAACCTGCCGGAGTGGTCCGCGGCGTTCTGGGGGGCGGCCCTCATCGGCGCCATCGTCACCCCGCTGAATGCGTGGTGGACGGGGCCGGAGCTGGAGTACGGCCTCGCGGACTCCGGCGCCAAGGTGGCGATCCTCGACCATGAGCGGTGGGAGCGCGTGCGCGAGCACGTCGATGCGTGTCCCGCGCTCGAGCGCCTGTTCGTCTCGCGCGCCGTGGAAGAGATCGCCGATCCGCGCGTGGTGAAACTGGAGAGCGTCATCGGCCCCGTGAGCGCGTGGGGCGCCCTGCCGGACGAGACGCCGCCGCCGACCGATCTCGCCCCCGACGACGACTGCACCATCTTCTACACCTCCGGCACCACCGGAAAGCCGAAGGGCGCGGTGATCACCCACCGCAACATCATTTCCAACTTCTTCAACGCGGCGTCCGCGCAGGCGCGCGCGTTCCTGCGCCGCGGCGAGGCGCCGCCGGCGCCCGATCCCGACGCCCCCCAGCGCGCGGTGCTGCTGAGCGTGCCCTTCTTCCATGCCACGGGGTGTTTTGCGGTGATGGTGCCGGCCATGTTTGGCGGCGCCAAGATCGTGCTGCAGCGCAAGTGGGACGCCGAGCAGGCGCTGGGCCTCATCGAGCGCGAGAAGATCAACCAGATCGGCGGCGTGCCCACCATCGCCTGGCAGGTGATCGAGCATCCGCGCGCGAAGGAGTTCGATCTCTCCAGCATCGACGCGGTCGCCTACGGCGGCGCGCCTTCGGCGCCGGAGCTTGTGAAGCGCATCAAGCAGACGTTCCCCAACGCCCACGCCGGTCAGGGCTGGGGCATGACGGAAACGTCCGCCACCGCCACATCCAATTCGGCGGAGGACTACATCCTGCGCCCCTCCAGCTGCGGCCCGCCCAGCGCCACCGGCGAAGTGCGCATCGTGGGCGAGGGCGAGCGCGACGTGCCAGTGGGCGAGGTGGGCGAGCTCTGGTACCGCGGCCCCATCGTGGTGCGCGGCTACTGGCAGAAGCCCGAAGCCACCGCCGAGACGTTCGTGAACTGCTTGGTGAAGACGGGCGATCTGGCGAAGGTCGACGAGGAAGGGTTCGTCTACATCGTCGACCGCGCCAAGGACATGCTGATCCGCGGCGGCGAGAACATCTACTGCGTGGAAGTGGAGAACGCGCTCTACGATCATCCCGCGGTGATGGACGCCGCCGTCGTCGGCATCCCGCACCAGACCCTGGGCGAGGAGCCGGGCGCCATCGTCCACCTGAAGCCGGGCGCGCAGGCCGATGAAGCGGAACTGCGCCACCACGTCGCCCAGAAGCTGGCGGCCTTCAAGGTGCCGGTGACGATCCTGTTCTGGCCCGAGACGCTGCCGCGCAACGCCAACGGCAAGATCCTGAAGCGCGACCTCAAGAGCGCGTTCGGCGGTTGACGGGGATGGCGCCGGCGCGCGCACTGGCGGCGGTGGCGATCGCGCTGGCGGGCTGCACCCAGCCTGCGCCGCAGTCGCCCACGCCGGGCGCGCCTGTGGCGACCACGACCATCCCCGCGCCCCGACAGGCGCCCGTGGAGGTGTCGCGGTGGGCGTGCGGCGATGCCGCGACGCTGGTGATGGTGCGGGCCGCCTTCCTGGCCGAGCCCGACCGCGTGGAGATCGCCTTCGACGATGGCGCCCCCGCCACGCTGGGCGCGGCCATGTCCGGCGCCGGGGCGCTCTACGAGGGCGACGGTGTCAGTTTTCAGACCATCGAGGACCGCGCGCTGCTCACCCGGGGGACCGCGTCCTTCGTGTGCCGGCGCGCGCGGCCGGCGAATGAAGCCGGCGAATGAAGGAGGCAGGCATGCGCATGAACCGATGGGTCTTCGCGGCGATGGCGGGCGCGCTGGCGGCGTGTTCCCCGGCCAAGGCGCCGCCCGCGGCGACGGCGCCGGCGGCGGTGGAGGCTCCGCCGGTGGACGTGGCGCAGTGGACCTGCGAGGACGGGCGCACGATCGCGATGGCGTACTTCACCGATCCTGATCGCGTCGATCTCACGTTCGGCGACGGTCGCAGGCTGACGCTGCCGGCGGCCATCGCCGCCTCGGGCAACCTGTTCGAGGCCGACGGCGTGCGGTTCCATTCCAAAGGCATGACCGAGGCCTATTTCGCCGAAGGCGAGGCCGTCACCAACTGCACCACGGACCCGGAGACCCCATGAGCCTCATTCTCGTCGAAACGACCGACGGCGTCGCCCTCGTCACCCTCAATCGCCCCGAGGCGATGAATGCGCTGTCGAAGGCGCTGCGCGCAGAGCTTGCGCGCGTGTTCGCCGCGCTGAACGACGACGATGGCGTGCGCGCCGTGGTGCTCACCGGCGCCGGCCGCGCGTTCACCGCGGGCCTCGACCTGAAGGAGCTGGGCGCCGACGCCTCCGCCCTCGGCGCCGCCAACGCCACGGACGCCAGGAGCAATCCCGTAGCCGCCATCGAAACCTGCGCCAAACCGGTGATCGGGGCGATCAACGGCGCGGCCATCACGGGCGGCTTCGAGGTGGCGCTCGCGTGCGACATCCTCATCGCCTCCACCAACGCGAAGTTCGCCGATACGCATGCGCGCGTGGGCATCATGCCGGGCTGGGGCCTGTCGCAGAAGCTGTCGCGCCTTGTGGGCGTCAGCCGCGCGAAGGAGGCCTCGCTCAGCGGCAACTTCATCGATGCGGAGACGGCGCTGGCGTGGGGCCTCGTCAACCGCGTCGTGGCGCCCGAGGAGCTTTTGCCCGCGGCGCTCAAGCTCGCCGCCGATATCGCCAGCGCGCCCGCCGACAGGGTGCAGGCCTATAAGCGCCTCATCGATGACGGGTACGCGCGCTCTTTCGGCAAGGCGATGAAGCTGGAGGGCAAGCGCTCAAGCAAGCTCAACGCGGCGGTGACGCCCGACGCCGTTGCAAAGAGCCGCGAAGGCGTCATGGCGCGCGGGCGCGCCCAGAAGGGCTGAGGCTCACGCTTCGTCGGGCGACGCCCACACGCCGTCCCAGTCCGCCGGCGGCGGGTTGGCGGCGAGCTGGCGCGCCCGCTCAAGCTGCAGCGCGGAGGGCCGGTCATCCGGGCACTGCCGCAGGGCCTCCGCGAACGCCTCCACTGCGCCCGCCCAGTTGCGCGCACCGAGATAGGCCATGCCGGTGCGGTACGCGCCCAGCGTGGCCGCCATGTTCGGGAAGGTGGCGTCGGAGTGGTAGGTCAGCACCTGATAGATGCGCTCCGGGCGTGCGCGACCGCGCACGCGGATGGTGTCGAGCTGGCGCAGCTGATCGGGATCGGCCACCGCGCGAGAGGTGGCCTCGCACACCACGATGCCGGCCTTGTAGTGCTTGGTGGTGTTCTGCAGGCGTGACGCCAGGTTCACGCTGTCGCCGATGACCGTGTAGTCCATGCGCTTGGGCGAGCCGATCGTGCCGGCCACCACATCCCCCGAGGCGATGCCAATGCCCAGCTGCAGCGGCGAGGCGCCGCGCGCGGCGCGCCGCTCGTTGAGCGCCTGCACCCCGCCCATCATGGCGGTGGCGCTGTCGATGGCGTTCTCCGTGTCGCGTCCGCTCGACAGGGGCGCCCCGTACACCGCCATCACCGCATCGCCCATGAACTTGTCGAGCACGCCATCGTGGCTTGAAACGGCCTCCACAAGCTCGGCGAAGATCTCGTTCAGCATGTCCACGGTTTCGCGCGGCGTCAGCGTCTCGGCCATGGTGGTGAAGTTGCGGATGTCGGCGAACAGCACGCTCGCGCGGCACGAGGTGCCGAACAGGATGTCGTCGCGGTTCTGCAGCACCTGGTCGACCACTTGCGGGGTCATGAACCGGCGCATGGCGCCCTCAAGGCGCTTTTCCTCGCTGATGTCCTCGGCGAGCACGAGGAGTCCGTTGTTGGCGCCCTCAAGCCGCAACGGGACGATCTGGACGTTCATGTCGGCGATGCGGCCCGCACCGGTGCGGAAGTTCACGTCGAGGAACGTACGCGGGCGCCCGTCGGACAGCACGCCGCCGATCTCGGGGACAAACCAGGCGTTGTCCCCCACAAGCACCTCGCTGAAGTGGCGCCCGACCACCCGGTCCGCCTCGATCTCCATGATCGCGCAGGCGGCGGCGTTCATCTTCATCAGGCGGCCCTCGGCGTCCAGCGTGATGACGCCGTTCGACATGGAGCCGAGGATGCTTTCGTTGTAGTTGCGCGCCTCCACCACTTCGGAGAAGAGCGTCGCGTTGTCGATGGCGATGGCAGCCTGCGAGGCGAAGGCGCGCATGCGCTCGATGTCGCCATCGTCGAAACTGCGCCCGTCCAGCTGATTCAGCGCCTGCATCACGCCAAGCCTGCGCCCGTCGCGCGCCGCGATGGGCATGGCGAGAATGGTCTTCGTGCGGTAGCCCGTCGACTCGTCCACCTCACGGTTGAACTTCGGGTGCTTGTAGGCATCCTGCACGTTCACGGTGGCGCCGCTGGAGAAGGCAAGGCCGGCGATGCCTTCATCGGCGCCGAGATGGATTTCGCGCCGTCCCAGCCCCTGCGCCACGAGCGACCAGAGAAAGTTGCGGCGCGCGTCGAACAGGAACAGCGAGCTGCGGTCGGCGTGCAGGAAATTGCTGGTGGCGGCGACAATCTTGGCCAGCAGCGTCTCGATGCGGATCTCCGAGGTGATCGCCGAACTGACATCCATCAGGCGGCGTAGGTCCGTGTTCATGGTCTCCGCCGAGCGGATCGCATTCGCCCATCGCTCGCCCAGCAGCAGCACCTGAGAGAACAGCAGGAACAGGATGCCGACTGGCGCCGCCGGCTCGCTGAGCGGATTGTCGATGAGGAGGCCCGTGGCGGTGGCGACGCTGATGGCCAGGGCCCCCGTGAGAATGCTGATGCCGATGAGGAAGGTCCATGCGCCGGGGCGGTTGCGGCGCACGGCGAACGCCAGCACCACGACGATGTACAGCAGCGTGGCGATGAAGCCGATGGCGATGAACGGATAAATGATCGAGGCAAGACGCGTGTGGCCGGATACGATGAGGGCGAAGATCCCCAGGGTGGCGATGCCGTAGCCGGCAAACTGCGCCCACACGAGCCCGCGGGGGCTCTCTTTCGGAAACAGCGCATGCGCGTACGCAAGGAAAAGCGCGATCGCCAGAATGCCGGATGGATAGACGATGGCCAGCAGCGCGGGGAATGCGATATTCGGCGCAAAAAGGACAACGAGGTTCTCGACTCTCAGCAGGGTCGATGCCGGCAGGAAGAAGAGGAGGCTCGCACTCAGATAGAGCGATGCGCGATCCTCCGGGCGGAAGATGAAGACCACGACGCTGTAGAGGCTCAGCAGCAGCAGCGTGGCATGAAAAAGGAAGTCCTGCGCGATCTTGGCTTTCAGCCAGCGGTTCAGTGCGCCTTCCTCGCCCAGCAGCGGCGCAGCGAGGATGCCGTTGCACTCATGCTCGAAGGCCGCAACCTGGATGCCGAGCCGCACGACAGGGCCTGCAGGTGCGATGGCCACGTCGTGCGGCCGCCAAACGGTGCGCGTGGCGTCGGCCGTGGCGCCGACCACGCCTGCCCGGGAGGCAAGCCGCCCGTCGACCCAGACTTCGGTCGCCGGGCAGTTGGTGGGCAGATGCAACATGTAGCGGTGTTGCGGATCCAGTCCTGCGATCTCGAGGTCGTAGCGCACGCGGCCCATGTCCGGGAGTGGGACGCCGGTCGTGGTCGCAGTGCCTCGCCAGAAGCCCGGCGCCTTCACGAACGCGGTGTCGCCTGGCGCCGGGCCGTCGCCGGTCTTCGGGCTCGCCCATGTCAGTTTCCATTCACCCGCTATGCGGGCGGGGGCCTCGTCGAGGGAAACACCCGCAAACGACACTTGTCCTCGCACGGCGGGGGGCGGATTCGGTGCGGTGCTGTCGACGAAGAGGGGCGCGAGCAATGCGAGGAAGATCGCCAGCACCGCGAGCGCCACGGCCCGCGTACGCCAGCCTTGCGATTCCCGCTTCCGCTGAACCGCCGGCCCGCGCAGGCGCCCAAGTTCTCCGGTCATGCCCCACTCCCTGAGTGAGGGAACCCTAGACCACTGCGGTGATGCCGCCCAGTTTGGAAATTGTAAAGCAAAGAAAAACGGCCGGTCGCCTGCGACCGTCACGCGCTCCATGATGCGGACAGCGGGGTAGTAGTCGGACGCCGCATAGTGCTGGCAGGCGCGGTTGTCCCAGAAGGCGATGGAGTCCTGCGCCCAGCGGAAACGGCACTGGAACTCCGGCACGGACGCCTGACGGTAAAGATGCGCCAGCAGCGCGTCGCTCTCGGCGCGGGAAAGGCCGTTGATGCGGTCGGTGAAGGCGGTGTTGACGTAGATAACCTGGCGGCCCGTTTCCGGATGGGTCCGCACCACCGGATGCTCCACCGGGGGAAACTTCGCGTGCAGGTCCTCGGCGCTTTTGCCGAGGCGTCCGGCGAACACGCGGGCGATGTCGTGCGTGGCGGTGAGGCCGGTGACGATGCGCTTCATCTCCGCGCTCAGCGCGTCGTAGGCGGCCCCCATGTCGGCGAACAGCGTGTCCCCGCCCACCGGCGGGATTTCGATGGCGCGCAGGATGGAGCCCAGCGACGGCTCGGCCCGCCACGTCACGTCGGAGTGCCAGTAGTTCTCCTGCCCGCGGCTATCGGGCCCGTGGGCGATGCGCAGCACCTCGCGGTCTTCCTGGTCCTTCGGCGTGGCGGGATGTATCTCCAGCGCACCGAAGCGGCGCGCGAACGCGATGTGCCGGGCGCGAGTGATCTTCTGGTCGCGGAAGAACACCACCTTGTACTGCAGCAGCGCACGACGCACTTCGCCGATGACGGCGTCGGAGAGGTCTTCCCGCAGATCGATGCCGATCAGTTCGGCGCCGATGGCCGGCGTGAGCGGCCGCGGCTCGAAGGCGGTGTAGGCGTCGTGCTTGAGGGGGATGGTCATGGGTTACCTCCTTTAGGCGTGCGTGGGCGCCTTTCGGTCCTTCCAGGGGCGCGTCTCCTCCATCTCGTAGGCAAGTTCCAGCAGCGTCTTCTCGTCGCCCGCTTTCGCACAGAAGTGCGCGCCGATGGGCATGCCGCTCGCCGTCCAGCCCAGCGGCAGCGAGATCGCAGGCGCGCCCACGGCGTTGATCAGCGGCGTGTAGGCCACATAGTCCTGGATGCTCAGGAACTTTTCGAACGGCAGCGTGGGCGCGAATTCGCCGATCTTTACGGTGGGCCGTGCAAGCACGGGCGTGAGCAGCACGTCGATGCCGGGAAAGATCCCGGCGTAGCTGCGCTCGGCGGCCTTCAGCGCCGCCACCGCGCGCGCCATGGCGGCCGGTCCCTGTTTCTGTGCGAAGTCGGCGAGGCCGAGCGACAGCGGCTCCAGCAACTGCTCGAGCGGGGCGCCCGGCGCCGCCTTGCGGATCTCTTCGCGGATTTCAAGCGCCATGCCCGCCCAGTAGAGCGTGAATGCATCCGACACCGTCTGGCCGTTCACAGGCGCGGTGAACTCCCGCACATCATGGCCCAGCACCTTCAGCGCTTCGCCCACGGCGGCGATCTCGGCGGCCACTTCGCTGTCGGGATCCTTGCCCAGCAGCGTCTTGATCTGCAGGCCGATCTTGAGCCGGCGCGTGGAGGGGCCCGTCACCATCTCCACGGGTTCGAACACCTTTACTGTCCCGGTGCGTTGTGTCGCGACAAGCCAGGCGGCGGTGTCGCGCACGCTCTTCGTCACCGCGCCGTTCACCGAGATGGGCACCGGGCCCTGGTCGCGCCCCGTATCGATCTCGCGGCCACGCGAGGGCTTCAGGCCCACGAGACCGCAGCAGGCGGCGGGGATGCGGATCGAACCGCCGCCGTCGCTGGCGTGCGCGATGGGCACCACGCCTGCGTCCACCGCCGCCGCCGCGCCGCCGGAGGAGCCGCCGGAGGAATACTCCGTGTTCCAGGGATTGCGCGTGGGGCCGGTGAGCAGCGGCTCGGTGGTGGCGGTGAAGCCGAACTCCGGCGTCGTCGATTTGCCGATGGAGACAAGACCCGCCGCAACCAGCGCGTCGGCATACTTCGATTGTGTTGGCGCGGGCGGTGCGCCGGCGAGCGCGCGGCAACCGGCCTTGGTGGGAAAGCCGGTGACATCGAGCAGGTCCTTGATCAGCGTCGGCACGCCGGTGAAGGGGCCCGCAGCCGCCTTGCCCGCGTCGGCGCGGGCGCGGTCGAACATGTCGGTGACGAGGAAGTTCAGCGCCGGCTGCATCTTCTGCGCGCGGGCGATGGCCGCCTCCACGGCCTCGCCGGCGGTGAATTCCCCGGCCTTGATCTTCTCGGCCACGCCCAGCGCATCGAGGTCGCCCAAGACGTCTCCCGCGGCGGCGGCGGCAGGGGCAGGCGCCTTGGGCGAACAGGCGGGGACAGCGGCGGCCAACGCCACGGCGCCGGCGCCCTCCATGAGGCGCCGTCTGGAAATGTCGGTCATCGCTGTCCTCCCTCGCCCGTCGCACCGGGCCCCGCGCTGCGGCGGGTTGGGGATCAGACTTGCCTCCAGACGCGGCGCACGCAACAGGATTCGGTCATGGCCCGCTCCCGCGCCGATCTCCTGCTGGTGGCCCGCGGCCTCGCCGAGAGCCGCGCCCGCGCGCAGGCGGCCATCGCCGCCGGGGGCGTCACCGCCGATGGCGCTGTGGTGCTCCGGGCGTCCCAGCTCGTGGAGCACACCGCAGCTCTTTCGTTGGCGCCGCCGCATCCGTGGGTCTCGCGGGCGGGTCAGAAGCTGGCGCACGCGCTGGACGCCTTCGCGGTCGATCCCGCCGGCGCGCACTGCCTCGACATCGGCGCCTCCACGGGCGGCTTCACGGATGTGCTGCTGGCGCGGGGCGCCGCGCACGTGGTGGCGGTGGATGTGGGCCGCGACCAGTTGCACCCGCGTCTGCGGGGCGATCGCCGGGTCACGGTGCGCGAAAGCTGCGATGCACGCACGCTGACGGCGTCGGACTTGCCGGCGCCGCCGGCGCTGATCGTGTGCGACGCGAGTTTCATCGGCCTGGAGAAAGTCCTCCCCGGGCCGCTGGCGCTCGCGGCCGCGTCGGCGGTGCTGATTGCGCTGGTGAAGCCCCAGTACGAGGCCGGGCCGGGCCGGCTGCAGCGCAGCCCGGAGGCCGTGCGGAGCGTTGCGGCAGCGGTGGCGGGGCGTCTCAACGGCTTGGCGGGGTTCGCCGTGCGCGCCCTCATCGAAAGTCCGGTCCGGGGCGGCGAGGGGCAGGTGGAATACCTGCTCCATGCGGTGCGGTCCTGACCAAGAATAAAGACCCCGGCGGTGCGCCGGGGTCTTCAGGTCTATCGAGGAGGATCCGCGGATCAGTAGGGCTGCTGGGCCCGCCAGACCCCATCGCGGCCACGGCACATGTAGATGTTGTCGCGCACTTCGCGCCCGTCCGGGTCGCGGGTGGAGACGGTGCCCCAGCGGCAGTTCGGGTCGCCGCCGCCCGGGGCGGTGTTGCGGTAGTCGCCGCCGCGATAGTCGGGGCCGCCCGACAGCGGGTAGCGGTCGCCGTAGCCGGCCTGCTGGCCGTAGCCTTGGCCGCCATAGGCGGGCTCCTGGTAGCCGGACTGGCTGTAGGGGGCCTGGCCGTAGGGTTGCTGCCCGTAGCCCTGCGCCTGCTGGGCGCGTTGCTGGGCGGCGGTGCTGCATGCGCCGGTGTTGCGCCCGATGATGGCGCCCGTGGCCGCGCCGGCCACGCCGCCGAGGCCTGCGCCTTCGGTCTGGGCGTTGCGGGCGGCCAGGTTGTTGCCCAGCACCGCCCCGATGGCTGCGCCGATGGCGCCGCCCACGAGCATGCGGTTCTGGCGCACCTGGGCGCAGTAGGCGTCCCCGTTGACGGGGCCGCCCTGGTAGTACGATTGGGCAGATGCGGGCGCAGCCGTGGCGGCGAGCGCTCCACTCATCGCAGCAAGGGCGAGCAAGGCTCGTGCGCGCATGGTAAGTCTCCGTTCCCCGGGCCGGGGCGGGAAAAACCCCGCCGGCCTTCGAGCGTGAACTAATCAAAGTCTGCCTGAACGCCGCATGAAGCGCCTTGACCGATCCGCCCGCCCCCGCCCGGGCCCACAGGGTGCCCGCCCCGTGCCGGCCGCCGCCCGCGAGGCGGTGCTTGAGATCGTGGAGATGGGCGCGCGCGGCGAGGGCGTGGCGGCCGGCGACGACGGCCCCATCTACGCCCCCTTCGCCCTACCGGGAGAGCGCGTGCGCGCCAGGGTGCTCGGCGGACGGGCCACGGGCATCGTGGTGGAGACGCCCAGCGCGGACCGGGTTGCGCCTCCGTGCGCCCACTTTGGCCGCTGCGGCGGCTGTCAGCTCCAGCACTGGGCGGACGCACCCTACCTCGCGTGGAAGCACGCACAGGTGGTGCGCGCGCTGTCGCGCCGCCAGCTCGACACGCCGGTGGATCCTATCGTCACCGCATGGGGCGAAGGCCGCCGGCGCGCCACGTTCCACGCCCAGCGTGCGGGCGGAGTCGTCCTCTTCGGGTTCGTGGAGCGCGGCGGCGCCCGCATCGAACCCATCACGCTGTGTCCGGTCCTCGCGCCGGCGCTTGCGGCGGCGCTTCCGGAGTTGCGCGCGCTCGCCAACGCGTTCACGCCCGCCCGCGGCGAGATTGCGCTGCATTGCCTCGTCACCGACACCGGCCTCGACGTGGCGCTGAAGGGCGCGGGCAAGCCGGGCGGGTTCGACCGCGCCCGGCTGGAGCAGGCAGCGGCGCTGGCGCAGAAGCTCGATCTTGCGCGCCTGGCCTTCGATGGCGAGACGCTGGTGGCGCGGCGCACGCCGGTGGTGACCATCGGCCCGGCCCGCGTGGCGCCGCCGCCCGGCGCGTTCCTGCAGGCCACCGCGGAAGGCGAACGGGTGCTGGGCGACATCGTGGTGGCGGCCCTGCAGGGCGCGGAACGGATCGCCGATCTGTTCTGCGGGGTGGGCACGTTCGCGCTGCGCCTCGCCGGCGACGCCGAAGTGCACGGCGTGGAGGGCGACGCAGACATGATCGCGGCGCTGAAGAAGGCGGCGGATGGCGTGGGCGGGCTGCGGGGCGTGTCAGTTGAACGGCGCGACCTGTTGCGCGCGCCGCTGGCGGCGCTGGAGCTGAAGCGGTTCGATGCGGTGGTGTTCGATCCTCCGCGCGCCGGCGCACGCCTGCAGGCCGAACAGATCGGCGCCTCGAAGGCGCGCAAGGTGGCGGCGGTCTCGTGCGATCCTGCGACATTCGCGCGCGATGTCCGCGTGCTCGTGGACATGGGGTTTACGCTGACGAAAGTGGTTCCCGTGGACCAGTTCCGCTGGACCCCGCATGTGGAAGTCGTCGGCGTGCTTGAGCGATGAAGAAACGTGTGACCGTCACGGCGCCACCCGAACCGGCGCGCCGGCGCAGTCGCGCGCCAGCGGCAGCGCCCGAGCCGTTCTGGAAAACCAAGACGCTGGCGCAGATGACCGAGACGGAATGGGAATCCCTCTGCGACGGCTGCGGCAAATGCTGCCTGATCGGGCTCGAAGACGCCGATACCGGGGAAATCTACCTGACGGACGTGGCCTGCAAGCTGCTGGACGGCCAGTCCTGCCGCTGCGGCGACTACGCGCAGCGCAAGACGCTGGTGCCCGACTGCGTCAAGCTGACGCCAAAGAATGTGCCGAAGCTGAAGTGGATTCCCAAGACCTGCGCGTATCGGCTCGTGGCGGAGAAGCGCGATCTTTTCGACTGGCACCCGCTGGTCAGCGGCGACCCCGAAAGCGTACACAGGGCTAACGTCTCGGTGCGCGGGCGGACGCGGCCGGAAGGGCGCCTCAAGGTACGTGGACTGATGCGACGGATCACGACATGGCCGGAACCGAACACGCCGGAAACGCAGGAGACCGGGGAATGAGCACCCTTGCCGACCGTGCGCGCTACACCATCGAGCAGGGCGCCCGCGTGGCGTGGTACTCGGCGCACTATCTGGCGGCGCGGCGCATGTCGCAGCCGTTCGACCGGCCGGGCGAGCCTGCGTTCCGCCCCAAGGCGCCGGCGGGGGACAAAAAGCGCATCCGCGACAGCTTCCTCGATCTGTTCGCGCAGGACCGCGCCAACATCGAAGCCGGGCTCTATCCAGCGCCCCGTGAATTCAGCCTGCGCCGTCTCGTGCGCGCGTTCGACGACAGCGCGCGCTTCTTCGCGGACGTGCCCAACGTCGATGCGCGCCGCGTGGCGCGGGCGGGCGTGGAGGTGCGGCGCAACGACGTGGCGGGCCGTTATCCCGCCTATTACCTGCAGAACTTCCACTACCAGTCCGGCGGCTGGCTCACCGAAGAGAGTGCGCGCCTGTACGATACGCAGGTGGAGGTGCTGTTCGCCGGCGCCGCCGACGCCATGCGCCGGATTGCGCTGGGCAGCGTTGCGCGCGCGATGAAGGGCCATGACCAGCGTCGCATGCGGCTGCTGGATGTGGCGTGCGGCAACGGGCGGTTCCTGGCGCAAGTTCTCACGGCGTTTCCGAAGTGGCCGGCCACCGGGCTCGATCTGTCGCCCGCCTACGCAGAGACGGCGCGCGCGCGCCTCAAGGGCTGGACGCAAGCGGATGTCGTGGTGGGCGCCGCAGAGGCCCAGCCGTTCCCGGATGCGGGCATCGACGTGGCCACGTGCGTCTACCTCTTCCATGAACTGCCGCCGCGGGTGCGCCGGGACGTGGCGCGTGAGCTGGCGCGGGTGGTGAAGCGGGGCGGCGCGCTTGTGTTTGCGGACTCCCTGCAGGCCGGGGATTCGCCCGATCTCGACCAGATGCTGGAATACTTTCCCGTGGGCTTCCACGAGCCGTTCTATGGCAGTTACCAGACGGAGGATTTCGCAGCGCTGTTCGGCGAGGCGGGGTTTGTACTGGAGGAGACGCGGCTGGCGTTCCTCACCAAAGTCATGCGGTTCCGCCGCGCCTGAACGGGAGTGTGGCTAGTGACTGTGCGTCATCTGCTAGTGGTTCTTGCGGTCGCCGCGTGTTCGCCGCCCGCGCCGCCGACGGAACCGATGCCCGAGCCGCCGGTGAGCGAGGTCGCGCCGGCCCAGCGCACGGGTGTGGCCACCGTCACGGCGCCTGTTGCCGGGGCGCGTGTGACAAGCCCGCTCGTCGCCACGGGAAACGCCCCTGGCGACTGGTACTTCGAGGCCGTGTTCGCCGCGAGCCTCGTGGGCGCCGATGGCAAGGTCTTGGCCGAGGGCCCGGCCCGTGCGCAGACGGACTGGACGGCGCCAGGCGACAAGGCGTTCGTCGCCGAACTCCCGTTCACCGTCGCCGCCGATACGCCGGCCACGCTGGTGCTTCAGGAAGACATGCCGCCCGAGGATGGCCCGCCGCCGCGCGAGGTGCGCGTGTCCGTGATCCTGACGAAGTAGCCTAGCGTCCTGTCTGGCCGCGGTGGCGCAGCATGTGGTCGGCCAGCACGCACGCCAGCATGGCTTCTGCCACCGGCGCAGCGCGGATGCCAACGCACGGGTCATGGCGGCCTTTGGTGGACACGGTGGCGTCGGCGCCGTCGGTGGTGATCGTGCGCCGGGGCGTGAGGATCGAGGACGTGGGCTTCACCGCGATGCGCACGACGATGTCCTGTCCGGTCGAAATGCCGCCGAGGACGCCGCCCGCATTGTTGGACAAGAAAACCGGCGTGCCGTTTTCCATGCGGATTTCGTCGGCGTTGGATTCGCCCGAGAGCGCAGCGGCCGCAAAGCCGGCCCCGATCTCCACGCCCTTCACGGCGTTGATGCTCATCATTGCGCCGGCGATGTCGGCGTCGAGCTTGCCGTAGACGGGCGCACCCCAGCCGGCGGGCGCGCCTGAGGCGGTCACTTCGATGATGGCGCCGAGCGAGGACCCCGCCTTGCGCGCGGCGTCCACGTCGATCTCCCAGCGCGCGGCGGCGTCGGCGTCCGGGCTCCAGAAGGGGTTGCGCGCGGTTTCCTCCCAGTCCCAGGCGGCGCGGTCCACGGCGTCGGAGCCGATCTGGATGACGGCGGCGCGGATTGTGAGCGCTTCGCCCAGCACCTTGCGCGCCACGGCGCCCGCCGCCACCCGCGCGGCGGTCTCGCGCGCGGAGGCGCGTCCACCGCCGCGATAGTCATGGAAGCCGTACTTGGCGTCGTAGCTGAAGTTGGCATGGCCCGGGCGGTAGAGCGTGGCGATGTCGGAGTAGTCGTTCGAGCGCTGGTCGACGTTGTCGATCAACATGGAGATGGGCGTGCCGGTGGTGACCTGGCCGCCGAACTTCGCACGCAGCCGCTCGTCTTCGAACACGCCGGAGAGGATACGCACCTGGTCGGGCTCGCGCCGCTGGGTGACGAAGCGGTTCTGTCCAGGTTTGCGTTTGTCGAGCCAGGGCTGGATGTCGGCTTCGGTGAGGGGAATGCCCGGCGGGCACCCATCGACAACGACGCCAAGCGCCGGCCCGTGGCTTTCGCCCCAGGTGGTGAACCGGAAGAGGTGGCCGAACGAATTGTGCGACATGGTTCCCCATAGCTGGCCTATATGAATGGACCGTGCAACGGAGCCTGCGCATTGCCCCGCAACGACCTCATCCCCCCGTCCCCCACCGCCGCCGACTATGCCGAGAACGGCCCCCCGCCTGACGATGCGGCGTTTTTCGCCGCCGAGGCGCCTCTGGCGCTCTTTGCGGACTGGCTCAAGGCCGCGCGCGAGAAGGAGCCCAATGACGCCAACGCCATGGCGCTCGCAACGGCGGACCCCTCCGGCCTGCCCGATGTACGGATGGTCCTACTGAAGGATTTCGACGCTGGGGGCTTCACGTTCTACTCCAACACGGAAAGCGTGAAGGGCGGCCAACTGGCCGCGAATCCGCAGGCGGCGCTGTGCTTCCACTGGAAATCGTTGCGCCGGCAGGTGCGCCTGCGCGGCCCCGTGGCGCCCGTGGACACCGCCGCCGCCGACGCCTACTTCGCCAGCCGGGACCGGGGCGCCCGGATCGGCGCGTGGGCATCAGACCAGTCCCGGCCGCTGGAGAGCCGGTTCGCCCTGGAGCGGCGCATTGCGGAGGAGGCCGCCCGGTTCGGCCTGGGGGAGGTTCCCCGGCCCACTCACTGGACTGGATGGCGCCTCCACCCCCTGCGGATCGAGTTCTGGCAGGATCGCCCGTTCCGGCTGCACGACAGGCTGGAGTTCCTGCGCGATGCGCCATCGGCGCCTTGGCGAAAGCAGCGCCTTTACCCATGAGGTTCAGAGGTTGTTAACCACCACCGGATGAAGTTCGCGCCACGGTGTTCGAACCGCGGAGCAGTACGATGCGCACGATTGTCATGGCCTTCATCGGTGTGTTTTCGGCGTTCATGCTGGCCAGTCTGGGCGCCCGGGGCGCCACGCGGCACGGCCAGCGCGCCGCCGCCGCCCAGCCGCGGGCGGCTCGCATGGACGACCTCTCCCGCCAGGCCATCGCGCCCGTCCAGTATGCCCGCGCCAACTCGCTGTGGGGCGAGACGTCCATCGCGCCCTGCATGATCGGTACTGTTTGGGGCGAGCGCCCCGCCCAGGCCTCCTTTGCTCCGCAGATGCGCCTTTCCATGAAAGCCCCGCTCAAGGCCGCCGCCAGCGGGGGCGACTGGTTCGCCCGCGCCCATGCCCAGATCCGCGCCGAGATCGGCGCCGTCAGCGAGGCCGACATCGCCAGCCGCTACGTGGCCATGGAGCCGGGTGCGGCGCCCGTGGTGCGGGTGCTGCGGATCGCCGATTTCCGCCCTCGCAAGGGCGCCGCCCGGCCCGCCCGGACCTACGGCACGCTGCGCCGCGCCGCCTGACCGCTTCACGTTTTCCGGCGCAAATTGCCGGGGCGGCATCGCCGATCTAAGCTGCGCCACAAGCGCCGGAAGGGCGAACGGAGGGTGCGCATGCAAGGGTTGATGCAGGACTGGTCGATGACGCTCGATCGGGTTCTCGACCACGCGAAGATCGTCGGGCCGGACCGCGAAATCGTCACCCGCAGCGTCGAGGGGCCGATCGTCCGCACCAGCTACGGAGAGCTGTGGACCCGGGCCCGGCAGGCCTCCCATGCGCTTCGCGAGGCCGGCATCGGCGTGGGCGACCGGGTCGCCACGCTCGCCTGGAACACCGCGCGCCACATGGAAGTGTGGTTCGGCGCGATGGGCATCGGCGCCGTACTGCACACTCTGAACCCGCGCCTCCTGCCGGATCAGATCGCCTGGATCGCCAATCACGCCGAGGACAAGATCCTCTTTGTCGATCTCACCTTCCTGCCCATCGTGGAGAAGATCGCGGGCCTCATGCCCACGGTGAAGACCTATGTGGTGCTGACAGATCGGGCCCACATGCCGTCCACGGCGCTGCCCGGCGCCATTGCGTACGAGCACTTCATCGCGGGCCGCCCCACGGATGCCCGCTGGGGCGGATTCGACGAGAACACCGCCGCGGGCCTCTGCTACACCTCTGGCACTACAGGCAACCCGAAGGGCGTGCTGTACTCGCACCGCTCCAACATGCTGCACGCATTTGCGGCCAACCAGGGCGACGCGTTCGGCTTGCGCGCCAAAGACGTGGTATTGCCGGTGGTGCCCATGTTCCACGCCAATGCGTGGGCGCTCACGTTCATCGCGCCGATGGCCGGCGCCAAGATGGTGATGCCGGGCGCAAAGCTCGACGGGCAGTCCATCTACGAATTGCTGGAAGAAGAACGCGTCACGTTCACCGCCGCGGTGCCGACGGTGTGGCTCATGCTGCTGTCGCACCTGCGCGACAACAAGCTGAAACTCTCCACGCTGAAGCGCGTGGTGATCGGCGGGTCGGCGGTGCCGGAAGCGATCCTGCGGGCGTTCGAGGAAGACTACGGCGTGGAGGTCGTCCACGCGTGGGGCATGACGGAGATGAGCCCGATGGGCACGCTCTGCTCCATGGGCCCCCAGCAGGAGGAGTTGTCCCATGAGGAACGCATCAAGCTCAAGCTGAAGCAGGGCAAGACGCCGTTCACCGTGGAAATGAAGATCGTCGACGATGCCGGCGCCGACATGCCGCGCGACGGCAAGACCTTCGGCCGCCTGCTGGTGCGCGGCCCCTCGGTGGCGCGGGCCTATTTCAAGAATGAGGGCGCGCGAAATCCCGATGGCACGGTGCTCGACGCCCAGGGCTGGTTCGACACGGGCGATGTCGCCACGATTTGCCCGATGGGCTTCATGACCATCACGGACCGCGCCAAGGACGTGATCAAGTCCGGCGGCGAGTGGATCAGCTCCATCGACATCGAGAATATCGCGGTGGGTGCGCCGGGGGTGGCGAATGCGGCGGTCATCGGCGTGTATCATCCGAAGTGGGATGAGCGCCCGCTGCTGATCATCCAGCCGAAGGCCGGCGAAACCCCGGTGCGCGAGGCGATCATGCAGTTCCTGAACGGCAAGATCGCCAAGTGGTGGACGCCGGACGATATCGTCTTCGTCGAGCAGATCCCGCTCGGCGCCACCGGCAAGATCAACAAGATGGCGCTGCGCGAAACGTTCAAGGACTACAAGCTGCCCACGGCGGCGTGACAGGCGGACGGCACGGACAGCGTTCTCAGTCGACGCAGATCGTGGTCGGTTGGCCTGCCGTCAGCGTGGTTCGGCAACCGCAGGGATTGCTGTCGGCCTGGCACTGGCCGGTGAGCGCGCCGGCGCCGGCGGGCGGATCGTCCTTGTAGAGGCAATGGCCGTCGCACTGGGCGCCGTCGGTGCAGGCTTTGCCGGCGTCCTTGTAGGCGATGACGCAGGTGGCGATCTGTCGGCGGCAGACGGGCCGGATGGTCCCGCCCTTGTCGGCGCAGGCGGACGCTTCGGTGACGGCCGCGGGAGCGGCCGGCTCCACGGCGGCGACGGGCGCACCGGGCGCCGTGCAGGCGGCGAGCAGCAGGGCGAAGGCAAGGACGACGGCGCGCATGGCGATCTCCGGGACGAAACGCCCGGCCTCTATGCCATGCATTTGTCAGGCGCACATGCGCAGCGCTCAGGCCGCCGGGGCGCCCCGGTGGATCACCTCGTCGCCCGCGACCGCCGCATCCGGCGCATAGGGCTCCAGCGCCTTGAGCTGCTCGTAGAGGGGCCCGAAGTCGGTATCGATGCTGTCGCGGAACAGCTTCTCGAAGCTCGGCAGTACGAAATAGGTCTGCTGAAACGTGTCGATCTTGTAGCGCGTGCGCATCACGCGCTCGAGGTTGAATCCAATGCGGTTGGGTTCGGGGCTGTCGACGCTGAACTGGGTCTCGCCGAACGACGACAGCATGCCCGCCCCATACGCCTTCACGCCGTCCTCGGTCTGGATCAGGCCGAACTCGACCATGTACCAGTACAGCCGGGCGAGAATGCCCACGGCGTCATGCTCGATCGCCTTGGGGCCGCCGAGGCCATAGTGCTGGAGATAGTCGGCGAAGACGGGATCGAACAGCAGCGGGACATGGCCGAACACGTCGTGGAAGACGTCAGGTTCCACCAGGTAGTCGATCTCCTCCGGCTTGCGGATCCAGAAGCTCGAGGGAAAGCGGCGGTGGGCGAGGTGGGCGAAGAACACGTCGTCGGGAATGAGCCCGGGCACGGGCGCAATCTCCCAGCCGGTCGCGGCGCGCAGGCGGGAGGACAGCGCCTCCAGGTCGGGGATGCCGTCGGCGCAGTCCATCGCCGCGACGGACCGGACGAACACCGGCGGCGCATAGGCCTTCACGAGCTTGGCCTGACGCTCAAACAGCGTTCGCCAAAGCGCGTGGTCCTCGCGCGTGTAGGCGCCCATGTCCTGGGTCACCGTCCAGTCCGGGGCCATGGCGGAGTAGTCTCCGCGCAGGCCGTGGGCGGTGGGGGCGTTGGCGAGGGCGGCGGGAATAATAGCCATGTTGCACATATAGGCAGGTTCGGGCGGGGCGTCATGAGTTGGACGGTCTTGCCTGCGACGCCTCGTGCGCGGCGACCTCGTGGAAAGTTCTGCCCCAGCTTTCGGGGTTGGCGCCGTCGCTCCGCCGTTCCTATCTTCCCGCCATGCTATTCCAGCCCCGCACCCGATTGAACGCCGTCGACCAGCAGGAGCTGCGCGACGCCTACTCCGCCACGGTGATCGCCGCGGTCGAGAAGGCGGGGCCCTCCGTCATCGGCGTGCGCCGCGGCAAGCGCGGGCGGGCCGATGCGTTCGACGGCGCAGGCTCAGGCGTGCTCGTCACCACCGACGGCTATGCGCTCACCAACAACCACGTCATCCGCGGCGCCGAGCGCATCGAGGCCTCGTTGCACGATGGCGAGGTCGTCCAGGCCGACGTGGTCGGCGCAGATCCGGACACCGATCTGGCGCTGCTTCGCCTGCACGCTTCCAAGCTCGCGCACGCCGAACTGGGAGACAGCGACGACCTGCGCGTGGGAGAACTCGCCATCGCCATCGGCAACCCGCTGGGCCTGCAGGCGACGGTGACGGCGGGCGTCGTCTCGGCGCTGCGGCGCACGCTGCGCGGCGAGAGCGGTCGGCTGATCGAGGACGTGATCCAGACGGACGCGGCGCTCAATCCCGGCAACTCCGGCGGTGCGCTATGCGACGCAAAGGGCCGCATCGTCGGCGTCAACACCGCAATCATCGGCGGCGCGCAGGGCATCTGCTTTGCCGTGCCCATCAACACCGCCAAGCGCATCATCCCCGAACTCATGCGCAACGGCCGCGTGGCGCGCGGCTGGCTGGGCGTGGCGGGGCAGACGCAAGGGTTGTCGAAGGCGTTGGCGCGGCGGCTGCACCTGAAGACCGAGGCGGGCGTGCTGGTGGTGCAGGTGGTGTCGGGCGGCCCTGGCGAACGCGCGGGGCTGCTGGCGGGCGATGTGATCCTGGCGGTCGGCTCTGACGCGACGCCCTCTGTTGATGCAATTCACCGCGTGCTTGCCCGCGAACAGATCGGCAGGAAACTCGATCTCGACGTGCTGCGCGACGGGCAAAAGACGCGGCTGACCCTGCTGGTGACGGAGCGGCCGGCGTCGTGATGCTAGCGCCGGTCTGAAGGCCGGCGGTACGGCGTGTCGGCTATCTCGCGGTCCCGCCCGGCTTCGGCGGCGAAAACATCATCCGCGCCGCACGGAACACCTCTTGGGCCTCCGGCGATCCCACGAACCGGTAGTGCCAAGGCTCAACCATCACGCCCTGCGTGGAGCCCGGATAGAACGACTGCTCGAATCCGAAGTCGTGCGCATGCGCGGCCAGCCACTTGCCGGACCGCGATTGCGCAAAGCGCGCGGTGGTCGTGCACGCTGCACGCGACGGGCATCCGCCGCCTTCGCTCAGGTCTGTCGCGCCCGGGAAAAAGTCGATGGCGTAGCCGGTGGCGTGTTCGCTGTGTCCCGGCGGCGCCACCGCTGTGGCGCGCCGTTCCGCGCTGGCGAGCTTGCCGCCCGCGCAGCCCGTGCCGCTGTTGCCGCTGCAGTTGAAGAGGCGCGCCTGACTGGCGACGGAGCGGAAGCAGGACGAGGGCAGGAGCGTAACGCCCGCCGCGCGCGCAGCGTCGCGCATGCGCGCCAGCGCCGCGGCCGCATCGGGTTTCAGCTTCGTGCGCTCGGGATCGCCATGCTGGCACACGCCGGCCTGCAGGCCTGCACCTTCAGCGTAGGGAAAGTGGCCGTAGGCCCGCGGGACCGGCGGCGGCGGCGCGGGCGGCGAGGGGGCCGGCGGCGGCGCGGCAGCCTCGACCGGGGCCGCCGCCTGCGTCGTCGGGGGATCGGCGCACGCGGCCTCGCCCAGCAACGCAGCCAGCGCCAGCGTCGCCCACATCAATGCTCGCATCGTCACTCCCGCGCGCTCACACCACCGGCAGCGGCGGGTCGGTGATCTTCAGCAACTGCTTGCCGAAGTTCTTGCCCTCGAACAGCCGCCGCAATGTGGCGGGAATGTTTTCAAAGCCGTGTTGCACGTCCTCGGCGGTCTTGAGCTTGCCTTCCGCCATCAGCTTCGACAGGCCCTGCACGCCCTCGCCATAGCGCGGCGCGTAGTCGAGCACGATGAAGCCCTCCATGCGCGCGCGCTGGATGGTCAGCATCATGTACGTGCGGATGCCGGTGGGCGGGCCTTCGTCGTTGTAGCCGGAGATGCCGCCGCACAGCACGATGCGCGCCTTCAGCGCGAGGTTGAGCATGGAGGCTTCCAGGATCTCACCGCCCACGTTCTCGAACACCACGTCGATGCCCTTCGGCGCCAATTCCTTGAGGCGCGCCGGCACGGCTTCGTTCTTGTAGTCGATGCAGGCGTCGGCGCCGGCAGTCTCCACCACCCAGCGACACTTCTCCGGTCCGCCCGCGATCCCGATCACTCTGCATCCCAGCGCCTTCGCCACCTGCACCACCACCGATCCCGTGGCGCCGGCGGCGCCGGACACGACCACCGTGTCGCCTGCCTTGGGCTTGCCCACGTCGGTAAGACCGAACCAGGCGGTGAGCCCCGTGATCCCGAACACGCCAAGCGCCTGCTCGGGCGTCACGCCGGGAAACAGCGGCGTCACGGGCATGAACTCGGTCTGCCCGGCGGTGACCATGTAGTCCTGCCAGCCGAAGCCGCCCTGCACCATCTGGCCCACCTTGAAGCCCGGATGGTTCGACTTCACCACCTGGCCCACGCCGCCGGCGCGCACCACGTCGCCGATCTTCACCGCCGGCAGGTAGGAGTCCATGGAGATCCAGCCGCGCTGGGTGGGATCGAAAGACAGGTGCGTCTGACTCACCAGAAACTCGCCGGGGGCGGGCTCCGGCACAGGCTCCGTCACCAGTCGGAAATCGCTGTCCTTGACCATGCCCTGCGGGCGCGCGGCGAGCAGCCAGCGGCGATTGACGTCAGCCATGTGTTCCTCCGGTTTGCGGAAACACTACGGCCTAAATCGCTAAAGCGAAATGCAGCCTAGGGGCAGGGCGACAGGCGCAGGCCCGCGGGCAGGCGGGTGGCCTCGTCGCCACAGGCGCCGCGCAGCTGCGGCTGGGCGAGATGGCGGGCGGTGGCGAGGTTGGCCCCCGTCAGCGTTGCGCCGGAGAATGTGGCGCCGCGGAGATCGGCCTGGGTGAAATCGGCGTTGTCGAGACGCGCGTAGGAAAGCGTCGCATTGCGCAGGTCGGCGCGCAGGAAGTTTGCGCGCATGGCCTTGGCCCCGGCGAAGGAGGCGCCGGACAGCCGCGTCTGCACCAGCACCGCATCCGGCAGTTCGGCGTTGGCGAAATCGGCGCCCGCCATCTGCGCGCGACTGGCGTCGATCCGCGCCATCACGGCGCCCGAAAACCGCGCGCGGTCACACCGGGCGTCCATGAGGCGCGCCCCGGTCATGTTGGCGAGACTGAAGTCGGCTTCGGTGAAGGTCGATCCCGCGCCGTCCATCCGCTCAAGCACCGCGCGCACGAAACTGGCGCGAGTGAAATCGCCCTGCTCGATGCGCACACCGGACAGCGTGCGACGGGAAAGGTTGCAGTCCTGGCAGGCGCCGCCGAACCGCTGCGCTCGCGCCACAGGTGAGATGGATGGTCCGGGCAACAGTCCCTGCGCGACCGCGTCCGCCGCGGTCGCAGCGAGCATAAGCGCAAGAATCAGGGTGCGCGCACGGGTGAACATAATCATGCGCGTATCGCTGTCGCCCGGTCGTGCGTAGTGAAAACTGCGTAAGTTGCAGTAGAACCTGAAGTCTTCCTCGGCGGAAAGTGAGATTCGATTCGCAGCTTGTTGCGAAAACTCCACACCTTCCAAGTTCCTGCATGCGTCTTCAGGCGTGTTTCACCTCGACGCCGCACGCAGCGCACGAAAACGCGCCCAACTTGTCACGCGCCACGGTGAAGTGTCCGCAGGCGGGGCAGGGGTCCTTTTCGTAAGCGGGTGCGGGCATTCTTGCGCGCCCGGCGCCTTCGCGGGCGTCCGCGCCCTTCGGCGCGCGCGGCTGCAGCATCACCACGTTTTCCGGGGCCTGGCGCGCGAACCCGCGCGACATCAGCCGCACCGCCGCCTCTGCATCCACCGCCCCACGCCCGATTCCGTCGCCGCGCGCCGCAAAGGGATCCACGTGGGCAAGGTCTGTACGTTCCAGGTAGGAGACGGCGAGTTCCCGGAAGACGTAGTCCAGGATCGAGGTGGCGTGACGGATGCTGTCGTTGCCCTTCACCTCGCCGGACGGCTCGAACCGGGTGAAGACGAAGGCGTCGACGAACTCTTCCAGCGGCACGCCGTACTGGAGGCCGATGGAGATCGCGATGGCGAAATTGTTCATGAGCGAGCGGAAGGCGGCGCCTTCCTTGTGCATGTCGATGAAGATCTCGCCCAAGGCGCCGTCATCGTACTCACCCGTGTGCAGGTAGACCTTGTGGCCGCCGATGGCAGACTTCTGGATGTAGCCTTTGCGCCGGTCCGGCAGGCGTCGCCGCTCGCCGGGGCCGTTCGCCGCGCGCTCTACGATCCGCTCGCGGATGACTTCGATAGTGGTCGGCGCCGGCGGCGCCTCCACGGGAGGTTCGGGCTCATCGGCGATCAGGAACGCTGGCGACGGCGGCGCTGCGAACCGCAGGCCTGTCACGCCGAGGCGCCGCGCCGCCGCCGCGAGCTGCGCACGATCGCCCGTGGCCGGAAGGGTGAGTGCTAGCGCGCCAAGCGCGAACGGCGCCACCGCTTCCGCCATGGCGAGGCGTGCGCCGGCGTCGATGCGGTCGGCGTCGGCGAAGATCGCACGCTGTGCGGGCGGAAGGTCGGGTGCTTCCGCAAGAGAGCCTGCGCCATGCGCCCACGTGTCGGCGGCCGCGATGTCGGCATCGGTGAAGCCCAGCGTGCGCAGCAGATCGCCGCGGCGGCCGGCCGCCACATCATCCGGCATGCTGAATGTTTCGCGCAGCACGGCTGCGCCGATGACGGCCGGGTGTATGGCGCTGCGTACGCCGAACCCGTCGCGCACCGCTTCCTCGATGGCCTCCAGGGTGGAGTCCGGGAAGCCCTTTCGGGCCAGCGCTTCCAGCGAAATCTGCGGGGCGCACTCCAGCGTCCGCCGGCCTTCGGCGTGCGCGGCGATGGAGAGGATGGCGCCGGGTGTGTGGCCAAGTGCGCGCAGGCCCTGCGCCGCAGGCTCTGCGAGACGGCGACGCACGCCATCGCCATGCGCGCCGAAGGGCGCCACCGTTTCCAGCGGCTCGATGCCGCCTCCGCCGCCATCGTCAGGCGCCAGCGCCGTGAGGCCGGTGTGCCGCAGAACGCTGATCGCGCCGGTCTCTTCCCAAAGCGTGCGGGCGCGGGCGGCGGTTTCCGCGAAGGCTCCCGCGCCACCGAGGGCGCGCGCGGCCTCGCGTGCGGACTGCAGAGGCTCTGCGCTCACTTCGGCGCCAAGGCGGTCTCCGAGCGCGTCGCTTGCGTGTACGGAGGCGCCGGAGATCAGCGCGGTGATCGCGCCCGCCGCCGCCCTGCCGTCCGCGCTGTCGTAAGCAAGGCCCGCGGCCATCAGGAGGCCAGCGAGACCGACCATGCGGATAACGATCTGCCGACGTGTAGATGCGCCTGCTGCAATCTCTTCGGATGGGGGAAGGCTTACGCCGTGGGCGGCATCGAGTGCGATGACCAGATCGCGGGCCGCCTGTTCGAGGGCGGCCGCGTCGATGGCCCCATCGCGGAGAAAGGCCCGGACATCGAGTCGCGCGGCCACCGCGGCGCCCGGGCCGGTGAAGAGGCACGCGCCTTCGGGATCGGCGGCGTGGCCGTCGTAATCGGTGACGACGCGGACAGTCTGGCTCAGGCGGTCGAGATCGTCGCGGGCGGCCTCCAGATAACTCGTCTCGCAGGCCCCGGTCAGCGCGGTGGCTATGTCGGCGTCAAGCGCGCCCTGGCGTCGTGCGCGTGCGGCTTCTCGCAGGGCGGAAGGGCCGCCCTGCTGGGCGGTCACAGCGTCGAGCCCGGCATCGATGGCGCGGGCGCCGTTCAGGGCCGCCGCCGCCAGCCGCGCGCGCGCGGCTGCGCGGTCTGCAAGGCCGTTCGCGTCGCTGGAGATGCAGATGGCGCCCACGCCACGGCCGGCGAGCCGGGCAAGGGCTTCCAGCGCATCGAGCGCGTCCGGGGACGGCGCACCGAGGATCGCGAGGTCGGCCCCGCACGCAAGCACGCGCTGAGCCGCCATTAGCCCCTGCATTTCGTCAGGGCCGGCCGCCGGCCACGCTATGGCGCACGCAGACCAGGCTTGCGCGTCTGGCCGTCCGAGGGCGGTGGAGATGAGCGGGGCGTCGAACCAGACCGCCCCCGCCGCCATCAGGTCCGCGAGCCGCCCGGCCAGTGCCTGCTCGTCCTCCTGATCGATGGCGTCGTCTGCGGTGGCCCAGGCGGCGATCCTGCTGGCGACCTGGGCGATGCCGGCACGGATGCTGCGCGCCGGGCCCTCGTCGGCGGCAAGGCCGTCCGCGAGGGCCTTCGCCAGGGCCGCGTCGTCCCAATGGTCCGGCGCGACGACCGGCGCGGGTTCCCCGTCCCACGCGTCCACAGTCCGCGTGCACCAGCCGATGTGCCCGAGCGCCTTCGCCATCCTCGCCTCCATACAGGTGCAAGGGTAGGCTGACGCGGGCACAGGATCAACATCTGGTATAATCGTTTCGGTGGACAAACAATATGCGCCACATCGATGTGCGTCGCCGATCTGGACCGGCGCGGGCGCGGGCGCCATAGTGCGGCGCAACGGAAATGCCCCAACCGGGGGCGCCGGGGGTCGGATTTGTTCCTGTTACGCTTCTTCACCTGGTGGAATGGCGCGACGCTGGGCGCGCTGTTCGATATCCAGCGCCGTGGCGCGCTGGTGGGCCGGGACGACCAGAACAATCGCTATTTCGAGGAGCGCAAACCCAGCCAGGACGGGCGCAGGCGCCGCTGGGTGCTGTACGAGGGGCTGGCCGAGCCGTCGAAGGTCCCGCCGGACTGGCACGGCTGGCTGCACCACACCTTCGACGCGCCGCCCACCACCGGCCCCCTGCCGCGGCAGGCCTGGGAGGCGCCCCACATCCCCAACCTGACCGGCACGCCCATGGCCTATCGTCCCCGCGGGAGCCTTGCCCGCACCGGCGACCGGCCCAAAGCCACCGGCGACTACGAGGCATGGACCCCAGAATGAGCGCGAACAAGGAACAGGCGGCCGAGACCATTCTCGGCGCGATCGTGGCCGCCGTGGCGGTCGTTTTTCTTGTGTTCGCCGTCACCCGCGCCGGCACGAGCCAGGCCGCGGGCGGCTATGAACTCGTGGCCCGGTTTCAGCGGGTCGATGGCGTGGCGGTCGGTTCGGACGTGCGCATGAGCGGCGTGAAAGTGGGCGCGGTGAGCAAGGTCGCTCTCGATCCGGAGACGTTCTACGCAAAGCTCACGCTGACCATCGACCCGAGCGTCAAACTTCCGGACGATTCGTCCGCGAAGGTGGCGTCTGACGGCCTGCTGGGCGGCGCATACGTGTCGCTCGATGCGGGCGGTTCGGAAGCGGTCCTGGCGCCGGGGAGCGAAATCCTCAACACGCAGGGATCGATCGACCTGCTGTCGCTGCTCGCGGCCGCCGCCGGCGGGGCGGGCGGCGGGGGCGGCGCCAGCGCAACGGAGGGCGGTACGCCTTGAGGAAGACACTGGCGGCGCTCGCCCTCATCACGGGGCTTGGATTTGGCGCCGTGGCGCACGCGGCGCCTGGCGCTGTCCTGCGTGGACTCGACAAGATCACCGGTCAGGCGCGGGATTTCACCGCGCCTGTAGGCCGTCCGGTGAAGTTCGGCACCCTGGAGATCACCGTGCGCGCCTGCCAGAAGGCGGCGCCCGAGGAGACGCCCGAGGTATCGATCTATCTGGAAGTCATCGACCGGCCTGTGCCGCGCACGAAGGGCGATCCGGTGGAGACGCGTCCGCTGATGTCCGGCTGGATCTTCGCCTCCAATCCCGCCCGCAACGCGCTGGAGCATCCCACCTACGACGTGTGGGCCATCGACTGCAGGAGCTGAGCGCCGCTGACGGCGCCGGCCATGGCGTGGAAATCGCCTGTTCTTGAGAGCGCTTCGCGCAGCCGCCGCCTGAACGCCGCGCGCGTGATCGTCTCGATGCCGAACTGCTCGAGATGGGCGTTGTGGAACTGCGCATCGAGCAACAGGTAACCGCCGGCGACAAGCCGGCCTGCGAGATGCACGAGCGCCACCTTGCTGGCGTCCGTGGCGCGCGAGAACATGCTCTCCCCGAAGAACGCGCCGCCAAGAGAGACGCCGTAGAGCCCGCCCACGAGCGCGTCGTCGCGCCAGCATTCCACGCTGTGGGCGTGGCCGCGCCGGTGGAGCGCGCCGTAGAGCGCGCGGATCTCCGCGTTGATCCACGTTTCCGGACGCCCCGGACCGCTTTCGGCGCAGCCCTCCATCACACCATCGAAGGCTGCATCCGTCGTGACCCGGAAGGGATCGTGCCGCACCGTGCGCGCAAGGCGACGTGGGATGCGGAACGGGCGCAGCGGCAGCACGCCCCGCTCTTGCGGGTCGACAAGAAAGAGGCGGGCGCTGTCGCGCGCCTCGGCCATCGGGAACACGCCGCGGCGATAACAGTCGAGCAGGTCGTCGGGACCGATGCTCGGGGTCATGCGTCCGACGCTTCGCCCTTCAGGTGCTGTTCGAGCCAGTGAATGTGGTAGTCGCCGTTGGCGATGTCGGGCTGTACGGCGAGGCGCTGGAAGAGCGGCGTCGTCGTCTCGATGCCGGTGATCACCATTTCATCGAGCGCGCGCCGAAGGCGCATCAGGCACTCGGTGCGGTCGCG
>JAIYAO010000133.1 GCA_027488965.1 Alphaproteobacteria bacterium | reverse complement strand
TTCCACCGGTGCTTGATCTCCGTCCAGCCGTTCGTGTCGGAGTTGAGATGGATGCTCCAGCATTCCTGCCACTTCGGGAAATGGTCGGTCAGCGCGAAGCCTTTCAGGCCCTCGAACTCCGGCGCCACGGTGACCAGTTTCTTTGTAAATCGAATGCAGTGGTTTCCGATTGTGCGCACCAGTCTGCAGCCGCGAGGTGCGGCGTCCTCGATCTCGCCCAGACGCTCCTGACAGGCTTCGATCTCCTGCCGGACGTTCGGCACCGGGGCGAAGTCGCGCCGTCCCCAGTGCGACGGGCCGACCATGTCGAAGATGTCTCCGTTGCCGATGACCATCTTCGGCTTCAGCTCGGCCACCAGATGCACCAGCGCGCGGTGTGCGGTCGACTCGACGCCGGGCCAGTAATGCGCATCGCTGAACACGATCACCGTGCCGCTCTTGATCTCCTGATGCAGCCGCGTCGGCGACCTGTACAGCGCCTGCGTTGCCGGGTTCTCCAGCGGCGTGCGGTCGAACGGCACGCCGAACTTGCGCGTGTTTTTCACGGGGATCGACTGGCCGGTCTCCAGCTCGAGCTGCCGCCTGCGCGAGTAGACCTGCCGCACCGTCATGCCGAATGCGTCGGCTATCTGCTGCGCGTTCTTGCCTGCACTCCACGCATCCAGCAGTTCCTGGTCGTTGATCTTGGGCCGCATCAAAAGCACCTTTCGTCAAACCCGAATGCCTGGCAGACCTGCAGCGCCAGGCGCTTGAACTCGTGGTTGTGTTCAGCCTTCGATGTCGTGCCGCGTATCGACTGGTGCAGGTGGATCATCTCGTGAGCCACCGTGCCCGTTAGCGTCGACCAGTGGCCGCACACCTTTTCCGAGATCGTGATGGCGTGCGCGTCATCGTAGTGATACGTCCCGTAGACCTTCTTCTCGCGCACGACGCGGAACTCGACCTCATCGGCCGCCGGAAGGTTCCATCCCTTGAACGGCTGGAACTGCCGCAGCGCGTCGTATAACGCCGCTACTCCATCCGGCGTTATATCGAGGCTCATTTAGGACTGATGATCCAGTCTCGAAATGCGTAGAGCAGGCCCCACAGCGCGGACAGGACGAACACGACGCCGCCGATGAAGGACTGCTGCTTTTCCATCCGCTGCAGGATTAAATCCACTTTCTCGGCGACCTTGATGCTGTCGCCCTCCAGGGCTTCCATGCGCGTCTCCAGCTTCGCCAGGCGTTCTACGATTTCGAGGTCGTTCATGGCATGGCCTGTCGTTAGCGGTCAGCCAGAGGCTGGGTGGTGATGGCGCGCAGCACGGCAATGGCTGCAGCCACGACGCAGCCCACGATGGCCTGCGTGACCGGCTCAAGCGGGAGCTGCATGACGTAACCCTGCAGCACAGAAAGGACGGCTAGGGCGATGGCGAAGAGCATGGTGCGGGAGCGAAGGATGTGCATCAGGGCCTCACATGGATGAGATGCGCGTCTCTAGTTCCGATACCCGCGCCGATAGTTCCTGCACGGCTCGGATCAAAATCGGCAGTAGTTTGCCGGGCGTAGCCTCCAGCCGATCCGGGTTCGTCTCGTCCACGAGGCCGACCCACTCGGCACCGGCCGCGCTCGCCGCGTCACGCAACTCCTGCGCGATGAAACCCGCCTCCGGTATGCCGACCTTCGCGCCGTCGCGTGTGGCCCAGGTGAACCGCACAGGCCGCACGGCGTTGATAAGTTCAAGTCCGAGCGGAAGATCGACGATGTCGGTCTTGTCGCGGGCATCCGAAAGCGCGGTGATCGTGGTCACCTGACAGCGCAGCGCCGAAACTGAGGCATTTCCCAGCGTGACCTGGTTGCTGGCCGTGCAGGTCGCTCCGTTGCCAACTGCCGTCTGGTTGTCGCCTGCGGCGATGCCGTCGGCCGTATACCCAATCAGTGTATTGTTGCCGCCCGACGTTATCGTGGTTCCGGTGGACGCCCCCAGCACGGTGTTGTTCGACCCTGCCGCGATGTTCGAGCCAGCTTGATACCCAACCAGCGTCTGGCTGTTCCCGGTCGCGTTCGTTCCGGCCTGATGCCCGACCGCCGTGCAGTTGCCGCCAGAGGTCAGTGCATCAAGCGATGAAGTGCCGATCGCGACGTTAGAGCTGCTGGTGGCGAGTTGCAGTGCCCCAACGCCGACACCGACGTTACTGCCGCCGCTGATGACGTTGGTCAGGCTGTCGCGTCCGAGCGCCACGTTGTTGTTGCCGGTCGTCAGAGACACCAGCGCGTCACGTCCGAGCGCCTGATTGTCGAGGCCGCTGGTCAGGCTGAAAAGCGCCCGATAGCCAACCGCCGTATTATCGTTGCCCGTGGTCGTTGCTGCCGCGTTGCCGAGAGCCTTGTAACCCCATGCGGTGTTATTAGCGCCGGTCGTGACCTTCGAGCCTGCTGCGTATCCGCCGACGGTGTTCCCGCTGGAGGTCGAGTTGAACAGCGCATCGACGCCGATAGCGACGTTCTCGAATCCGATGACGTTGGTAAACAGCGCAGTGGTGCCGACCGCCACGTTGCGATAGCCCGAGGTATTGCTGTAAAGCGCCTTCGGGGCGATGGCGGTGTTGTTATAGCCATCGACGTTGCTGATCAGCGGCTCATACCCGACTGCCGTGTTGTCGTAGCCAGTCGTTGTTGACCGAAGCGTTCCCGATCCGACGGCGGTGTTTCCGTAAGGCGTGGTTGCGGACAAGAGCGCATCAATGCCCACGGCGGTGTTGAAGTGCCCGGTATTGCTGCCCGCATCGGTCAGTAGGCGCAAACCGTTGCCGTAGGCAAGAGAGTCCTCGAATATGGTCTGATCGGGCTTGTACACGACCGACTCGACTAGCGTGACCGTATCCTGCACGGTGCCGCCAGATGCCTTCGACACGTCTGAAGCATCGATCAGGGTCGTCTCGCTTAGAGAACTGTAGATCACAACCCCGCGCCGATCCTGAACAAGAATGCTGTACGCGCCGGAGGTGTACAGACTCGCAGGCGTGCCGTTGTTGACCGGATACCCGCCCTGCGTGCGGATCGGCTGCGCCGCAGGCTGAGTGAGCGCCTTGTCCCAGTACACCGCCACAGGATCGGTGATCGGGTTCAGGTTCTCCACGCCGGTCCAGATGTAGCCTGCCTCGAGCGGATCGCCATCGGCGTCGGTGAAGGTCGGGTAGGGCTGCTCGATGCTTTGTGCGCTCATGAAGTGGTTCCTGTGGATTCGGCTGGTGATCGCGCCAATGCGCTACTGTTGGTCTTCCGGCTGTATCGCAGGCCCGATCTGGTCGGATTGCGTCTGCACGACAGAAACAAGCCTACGAAGCAGTGCAGCTTCTTCCGGGCTGTTCGGCGCGGCCTTGCCGAGCTTGATCATCAGGTTTCGAACTGGTGCAGACTCATACGCGCGTGCCGCCAAGCCAGTAACACCGGCTGCTGTGAACGATGCGCCGAGGCTACCGAGCAGGTCGACCAGGAAGCTACCCGCAACGAACGGGACCGCCTGCTGCCCGGTGGGTGTTGTCACGTTGGCCTGCCCAGCGCGGCGCGTCAGCGTCAGTGCCCGCGACAGCCCTTCGACCTGGTCTTTGTGATTGCCTGAACCATCGTTGCGGAAGAAGATTCCGATCTGCGGTTGCAGCCGCTTCAGCTCGGCGTTGAACTTCTCCGGGCTGAATGCGCGCGAGCCGTCCTCAAGGTCGAAGGTCGACTTTTCGGCAGCGCGCGAAAGGATGGATGTGCGGGCATTTGCGCGCCCGGCCGGAGTTAGCCCGCTGTACAGCTGCCGGACCTCGCTCGGTTTCGCGCTGAACAGCAGCCGGTCTACGCTTTCGGGAGTGGCGTTTCCAGATCGCAGCACGGATTTCAGCGTGCCCATGTCAAGTTCGCCAGCCAGCTCGGACAGCCGCTTGTTTGCAACGGTCCACTTCGTCACGTCCCTGCGCTCGCCGACGTTCGTAATGAAGTCCCGCATGTCATCCCGCAGCGGGCCGTAAATGCTCGACAGTGCCCCTTCGCCAGTAGACCGCACCGATGCTAAGTCTGGCGCCTTGAACCGCTCTCCGATCTGCTTTCGCAGGGCCTCGACGTTCTTCAGGCCCTGATCCTGCAACGACATCTTCCAGTCCTCAAGGATATTGATAACCGGAATGTTTGCTTCAGTTTTCTGACCCTGCAGCTTATTCACCTGGGCGTCGATGGCTGCTACAGCGCGCGTCACCGGAACCGTCCCTTGCGCGTCCAGCCTGTCGATTACGTCGCCCTTCAGTTTTGTGTACTTGTTGAGGTCATCACCGCGCTTGGTCGCAAGATCGCGCATGATGTCGTCGCTGACTCCTGCCGCGTCGGTGGCGCCGTACTGGCGCAGCGTGTCCCTCACCGCTTCTATCCGAGCCTGCTGCTGTTGCGCGCGCACCGGGCCAGTACCAGCCAGCGGAACCCGCTCGCCGATCTGCTGCGCCGCGCGGCCCATGAACGTATCCGGCGGGATAACGTCGGATGTCATCACCGGGATGTTGCGGCTGGTCGCCTCCTGCGTGCTGGCCGTCAGTCCCGGAGACGGGCCTCGACGCGGGGCCGCTGCCGTCGCACCCACAACGCCGCCCGCCAGAGATGCGCCGATCTGCGCCAGCGGGCCAAGCCCTGCCTCTTGCGCTATCTGCCCGCCTGCACCCGCTCCAGCGCCGCCAGCGACCTGCAGCGTGGGCTGCTGCGCCAGTACCCTGCCGACGTTCTGCGAGACCGTTGGCGAGACGCTCGGCAGACGCTGCATCATGGTTCTTCCGAGTGCCGCGGTGCCACCGCCACCAGCCGCCCCGGCGGTTGTCGCCTGCACGATGCGCTCTGCCTCGGTGCGCGGTTGCGCTACGCCGATGCGGGTAAGCAGCGACTCCATGGCCTGCGTCGGCTCGGTGAACCGCGTGCCGAGCGTGTTGTTGACCAGCCGAACGATTGGATCGCCCACAAACTGCGCGAGAGTCGCAGCGCCTGCGCCAGCAACAGCACCAGGCACCGCGCCGACGCCAGCCAGCGGAGCGCCAGCAGCGGCCCCCAAAGCCGCGCCAGCGGCAACCGGTGCAAGTCCACGAACACCCCCGCCAACCAGGCCTGCAACCGTCGTGGACGGCTCGCGAGGGGCCTCCAGCGCACTAGAGCCGCCTCCCGAACGAATTGCAGCCACGCGCGCCTTCAGCTCAGGCGCATCCGGCGGCATATCGTCCGGGATATTCTGGATCGTGATCCCGTCTCTCGTTGTGATCGAGTACGGCATCTCAGAAGTCCACCACGACATTGCGCTGGGTCGGAGCAGCGCCGCCCTGGCCCGGCGCTCTGTTGATCGTTCCGGCGGCTACAGGCCCGCGAACTGGTGCGGCGGGCGCTGCAGATGGTCTTCCAGCAGGCGGCGGAGCGGCGGGCCTTTCGGGAGCCGCAGGGGCGCTAGGTTGCGTATCGATGAAGATATTGTCGGTGTTCAGTCCGTAGTTTCTGGCGATCCTCGATATTCCATCGCGGACTCGGCGCTCGTCGTTTGCGGCCACATTGAACAAATCCTCGGCCTGCTTTTTGAACGAGCCCCTTTGATTTTCCGTCAGTCGTTCGCCGCTTCTTACTCGGTTGTAGACGTTCAAGATTCGTTCCGGGACACCGGCCGCATTCTGAGCGGTTGCAAATTCGCCTTCACGCACGACCGAGCCGGGGTCGAGCATCTTCATGTAACCGAAAATCAGCGAAAGGTCTCCGACCGCCGTGTCCTGCGCAGCTTGCACGCGCCCGAAGCTGTTCCGCACGTCTTGATAGACGGTGGTAGCCGTCCGATACTCTCCGCGCAGTTTCCCTTCAGCCTCCGGCCGCTTTTCGGGCGGGACGACACCTTCCGAAATGCGGCGGGCATCAGCTTCCGCTGCCGCACGGTTTGCGTCGGATGCTCGGCGTGCCGCCTCGTGTGCGGCCGTCGCGGCCCTGGCCTGCGCGATCTGTGCATTTGTCAGACCCAGCTCGGCACCGAATCGAGCCGGTTCGTTGGCGGTCTTTATTTCGGCAAGAGCAGCATCGGCAACGCGCTGGCGCTGCTGCGGCCCGAACGCCGCCTGCGCGCGCTGTTCCGTATTCCGGGTGGCGATGTTGTTCAGAACGGCGGCGCCGCCTTCCACAGTCGTGAGAATGTCGCCAATGACGACTCGCAGCGCGTCGGGGCCGCTCTTGGCAATCTCGGCCCATGTACCCCACTGCCTCGCCATGCCTTCACGGCCTGCGTTGCGCTCAGCGTCTGCGCGCTCGGTTAGCAACCGCTGCGCTATCTCCGGGTTCCCCGTGGCAAGCGCCGACTGCACCTGTCCGGTAAAGGTGAGGATGTTTGCTTTCTCTTCGGCGCTGCGCGCGGCCCATGCGTCTTGAATTGCCTTGCTCTGGTCTTTGGGCGTCAGGGCCACAAGCCGCTGATAGTCGGCGCTGGTGGCGAAGGGATTGCGAAGCAACTGCTCCACTTCCGCGTTGATCTGCCCGCGCCGCTCCTGCTCTGCTCGAGCGGCCTGCATCTCCTGCTCAAGTGCCATCTGCTGCTGCTGAAAGACATTCCGCTGCTGCTCGAGTGCGCCGAATCGCGCACCGGCCTGCATAGCCTCGAACGCACCTCCCAGCGGACTGGCGGCCGCGAATCCACGGGTATAGTCGATTGGCCCCTGTGCCATGTCAGTCGCCTCCGATCATGCCGACCGGCATCTGCCCGCCACCACCGAAGCCGTAGACGTTTCCTGCGCCGTACTGCTGCTGCAGCGCGCCGACGTTGTTCATCGGGCTTTGCGCGCCGCCGAACAGGCTACCGCCGCCGCGACCAGCCTGGAACATTGCGAACTGCGCCGGTGCGTTCGCGAGTTGCACGAACGGAGCCGCGCCGCCGATGATGCCGCCAGCTTGCGCGGCACCAGCTCGTCCAAGCAGCTCGGCAGTGTTCGCACCAGTCTGCAGGCCCGCCGTACCGACGCCAGCCGCCGATTGCTGGCCGAGCGCGGTCAAGCCGCCGAGCCGTGCGTACTGCTGGTCAAGCGCGGCCTGCAGCATCGCGGGCCGGAACTGCGCAAGTGCGCCTTGCAGGTTGCCGCCACGAAGGCCGCCAGTAGCCGATGCGCGCTGCAATAGCGCCTGCTCGCCCTGCTGCGTGAGCGCCTGCAGCAGCGGACTGCCTGCGATCTGGTTGATCGCTGCCTGCTGCTGCTCCGGGCCGAGAAGGCCGAGCTGCGCCTGCTGCGCGGTCAGTGCGGGCTGTCCTGCCTCGACATAGGGCTGCAGCAGCCGCCGCATCTCGTCGAACTGGCGTCCCTGCTCGTCAATGCCAGCCTGTGCGGATTGCTGTTGTGCGCTTGCTGCGCTTTTGGCCGCGCGCGACTGTGTGACGCCACCAATGACAGCCGAGCCGACTACTGCAGATATTGGATCAGGCATCGCTGCCTCCTTGTTTGAACTCGGCCATGTAGTCGTCCAGCTTCTCGCCGTAGAGCGACAGCACCAGGTGCGCAGTACGCTGCGCTGCCTCCGGGCCATGCACAAGCAGGACGGCCATCAGGACTACGTCGTAATACCCAGCACGCCAGACGAACGAGCGCGCATCGGCTTTGCCAGCCCGCTCGACTGTGTCGCTGGCC
>JAIYAO010000155.1 GCA_027488965.1 Alphaproteobacteria bacterium | reverse complement strand
GACCCGGATCGTGCGATTCTTCGACGCCCTGCGTACAGACGTGATGATTGCAGCGACTTCCTCGATGTGACTGTCGCAGCTGACGCTCAACCCGAAGACATCGAACCACTGTCCCGCGACCATGCCCGCCAGATCGGCGGCCGTGGCGCACGGCTCGCTCCATGTGCGCCAGCCGGCGCGACGGAAGAACTCCTCCACCACCAGGAGGCCGAAGGTGTGTTGCTCGCCCGGCGCGGTGGCCAGGAGGGCCGCGCGGCCGCGTCCCTGGTCATGTGCGCGCGTGCTGCGGCGGCTCAACTCGTGAAGGATCTGCTGAAGTCGACCGAGTCCGATCGTCACGTCAGCGAAAGAACAATAGTCCGCGTCCCAGTATTCCCCAAGCCGCCTTGCCGTTGGGGCCAGCAGATCCATGTAGATCGCCTGGATGGATACGCCGCTGTCCAGCAGCGACCCAACGTAAACCATGAGCGTGTCCGCTTCGTTGGACAGCACCATGCGTGCGAACTCGTCGGTGGTCTCGGGCCCGAATGCCGGCGCCTGGGCCGGCTTGGACGACGGCGGGGACGACATTTCAGACTGGTGGGCCAGCAGCAGCCGCGGGATGATCTCCCCCTCGACCATGCGCGTGAGGAGTTCCACGCAATCGCCCTTGGCGACGACGCTGAGCGAGGAGGCCGTCTCCCCGGCCATCCCCTCGCGTTCACCCGTGAGCGACCGTGACCCAGCGCCAAGCCGTTGGCCGCTGAATTCGTTACGCATTTTCACGTCTAGGCTGGGCATTTACCCCTCCCGTCCCGCGGAGCATCGATTCTCGCGCGCCTCCGCAGACGCACCGCTCTCGCAGACATGCGCCAACCGGTGGCGCCGTTCGACGAGCGTCTCCCTGTCGATCGCCCGGTCCTCTTGCGGGTCCGGTGCGGCCCGACCCTCCCACCCTAAAGGAGAGTGAACGGACGGCTAGGGTTCTGGGAAAATATTTCGTTCAAGGCGAGAGAAGTGTCAACTAAAATGGACGTCCTGTTTGCTTGACAATCCATTTGGCGCAGCCGTACGTTCGCTCATGTCCTCCTGGCGGCTTCGCGCTGCCCGACGGAGCCCTCGATATGCCGGCAACTTTCTCTCCGCACCGCGGCAACCACCCTTCCAGCCAGCGTATGGCGGGTTCCGGCGAGACGCGGGCCGGCGCCGCACGCGCGGGAGGGCTCGACGCCTGGATCGACGCCATGTCGGCATGCCCGTGGCCGGCGCATGCCGGCGTGCGGCCCGCACGGCGCGTCGGCGGAACCAAGCCCCGCACCGCTCTCTACACGCCGCAGGAGCGCGCGCGGCGCGATGCGACGCCATGGACCACGGTCCAGGCCGTGCTCGCCCCCCTGCAGTTCCTCGTCTTTCTCATCAGCGTCGCGCTCGTGGTCCGCTACCTGCAGACGGGCGTGGGCTACGAGGTCGCCACCGCGTCCATCGTGCTCAAGACGATGGTGCTCTACGTCATCATGGTCACGGGCGCGATCTGGGAGAAGGTCGTCTTCGACAAGTGGCTGTTTGCCCGCGCCTTTTTCTGGGAAGACGTGTTCAGCATGCTCGTGCTGGCGCTGCACACGCTCTACCTGTGCGCGCTGGCTTTCGGCTGGTGGTCTCCCGAGACGCAGATGATGATCGCGGTGGCGGGATACGCCGCCTATGTCGTCAACGCCGGGCAATTCCTGTGGAAACTGCGGGCCGCCCGTCTTGAGGGCGCCGGCGCCAAGCAGACCTTCGGCGGGCCGACAGCGGCGGGTGGTCACGCGGCATGACCCAGAGCGCTTCCATTGCATCGTGTGACGACCTTGCACGCCCCGTGCTGCGCGAGCGCGGCCAGCGCGAAGTGTTCTGCGGCCTGACCGGCATCGTGTGGCTTCACCGCAAGATCCAGGACGCATTCTTCCTCGTGGTCGGGTCGCGCACCTGCGCGCACCTCATCCAGTCCGCCGCCGGCGTGATGGTGTTCGCGGAGCCCCGATTCGCCACGGCGATCATGGAAGAGCGGGATCTCGCCGGCCTTGCCGACGCCAACGAAGAGCTGGACCGTGTGGTAGACAAGCTCCTTGAGCGCCGCCCCGAGATTCGGCTGCTGTTCCTCGTGGGCTCGTGCCCGTCGGAAGTCATCAAGCTGGACCTGTCGCGCGCCGCGCAGCGGCTCTCGAAGAAGCATTCCCCCGCGGTGCGCGTGCTCAACTACTCGGGCAGCGGCATCGAGACGACGTTCACGCAGGGCGAAGATGCGTGCCTTGCCGCACTCGTGCCCGACGCACCACAAAGCGAGGCGGACGCGCCCCAGTCCCTTCTGGTGGTGGGCGCCCTGCCCGACATCGTCGAAGACCAGTTCGCCCGCATCTTCGCAGACCTCGGCATCAAGGATGTCGCGTTCTTTCCCCCGCGACGCTCCACACAGATGCCGGCCATCGGCCCGAACACCCGCTTCCTGATCGCGCAGCCATTCCTCGGCGATACCGCGCGCATGCTGGAAGAGCGCGGGGCCCGTCGCCTGCCGGCGCTGATTCCGCTGGGCGCAGAGGGCACGACCCACTGGTTCAAGGCCGCCGCCGATGCGTGGGGCATCGATGCGGGAACCTTCCAGCGCGCGATCGCGCCCGGCCGCGACCGCGCAAAGCGCGCGCTGTCGCGCCATCGCGATGCCCTGCAAGGCAAGAGCATTTTCTTCTTCCCCGATTCGCAGCTCGAGCCGCCGCTGGCGCGATTCCTTGCGCAGGAACTGGGCATGCGGCCCATCGAGATCGGCACGCCCTACCTCAACCGCGACCTGCTGTCAGCGGAGCTGGAGCAGCTGCCGGCGGACGCGCTGCTGAGCGAAGGCCAGGACGTGGACCTTCAGCTGGATCGCTGCCGCGCGGCGCGCCCCGACATCATCGTCTGCGGCCTTGGCCTGGCCAACCCGCTGGAACGCGAGGGCTTCACCACGAAATGGTCCATCGAACTGGTGTTCTCGCCGATTCATGGTTTCGACTGCGCAGGCGATCTCGCCGGTCTGTTCGCCCGGCCGCTGGCCCGGCGCGCAATGCTGCGGGTCTAGCGCGATGAAGCTCACCGTCTGGACCTATGAAGGCCCGCCCCACGTCGGCGCCATGCGCGTGGCGACGGGCATGAAGGGCGTCCACTACGTGCTGCACGCGCCGCAGGGCGATACGTACGCCGATCTCCTCTTCACGATGATCGAGCGGCGCAGCGAGCGCCCGCCCGTGACCTACACCACGTTTCAGGCGCGTGACCTCGGCACCGACACCGCCGAGCTGTTCAAGAACGCCTGCCGCGACGCGTACACGCGCTTCCAGCCCGAGGCGATGATCGTCGGCGCGTCGTGCACGGCGGAGCTGATCCAGGACGACCCCGGCGGCCTTGCGCGGGCCCTGGATCTGCCCATCCCGGTCCTGCCGCTCGATCTGCCGTCCTACCAGAGGAAGGAAAACTGGGGCGCGTCGGAGACGTTCTACCAGCTGGTGCGCACGCTCGCGGCGAAGCAAGCCACGCCCCGGCCCGACGGCGCGCGCCCCTCGTGCAACATCCTGGGCGCGACGGCCCTCGGCTTCCGCCACCGCGACGATGTGGTCGAGGTGCGCCGCCTGCTCGGCCTGCTCGGCATCGATGTGAACGTGGCCGCGCCGCTCGATGCGACGCCTGCGGACCTGCGCCGCCTGCCGGACGCGGACTTCAACGTGCTGCTCTATCCCGAGATCGGCGACGTGGCGGCACGGTGGCTTGAAAAGACCTACGGCCAGCCTTGCGTGCGCACCGTGCCGATCGGCCTCGGCGCCACGCGCGACTTCATCGCCGAGGTGGCCAAGATCGCCGGCGTAGACCCGGCGGCCGCGCTGGAAAGCGATCCCTCGCGCCTGCCCTGGTGGTCGCGGTCGGTGGACTCCAACTACCTGACAGGCAAGCGCGTGTTCATCTTCGGCGACGCCTCACACGCCATCGCCGCCGCCCGAGTCGCCTCCGAGGAGCTGGGCTTCGAGGTCGTGGGTCTCGGGGCCTACAACCGGGAGATGGCGCGTGAAGTCCGCGCCGCTGCGACGCTTTATGGCGTCGAGGCGACGATCAGCGACGACTACCTGGAAGTCGAGGCCGTCATCGCCGCGCTGCAGCCGGAGCTGGTGCTGGGCACGCAGATGGAGCGCCACATCTCCAAGCGCCTCAACATCCCGTGCGCGGTGATCTCGGCGCCGGCGCACGTACAGGATTTTCCGGCGCGCTACTCGCCGCAGATGGGCTTCGAAGGCGCCAACGTCCTGTTCGACACGTGGGTCCACCCCTTGGTGATGGGTCTGGAAGAGCACCTTCTCACGATGTTCCGCGACGATTTCGAGTTCAACGACGCTGCAGGGCCGTCCCACCTCGCAGCGCACGCGCCGCCGCCCGCCGCGGCGCTGGCGGCCTCAGTATCCGAGATCACCTGGACGCCGGAGGCGGAAGCCGAACTCTCCAAGATTCCCTTCTTCGTGCGCGGCAAGGCCCGCCGCAACGCTGAACGGTTCGCAAGCGAGCGTGGGCTTCCCACGATCCACATCGAGACGCTGTATGATGCCAAAAGCCACTACACCAAGTAAGGCGGCGACGGTGACAGCGCCTCCAGTTCGGGTGGTCATCGTCACGCTCGACAACCACCTCGCCGGCCTTGTCCAGCGCGCCAACGCGACACTTGCACTGGAAAGCCCCGGAATCTCGATCCAGATGCACGCGGCGACGGACTGGGCGGACGATCGCCACGCCCTGCAGCGCTGCATCGACGACATCGCTGCCGGGGACATCATCGTTGCCACGATGATGTTCATGGAAGACCAGATCCAGTCCATCCTGCCCGCCCTGCAGGCGCGGCGCGAAGACTGCGATGCGATGGTCTGCCTCATGTCCGCCGCCGAGGTGATCCGGCTCACAAAGCTCGGGCCGTTCCGCATGGATGGCGGCGACAAGGGCCCGATGGCCCTGCTCAAGCGCCTGCGCGGATCGAAATCCAAAGCCGGCGCAAGCTCCGGCGCGGGCCAGATGGCCATGCTGCGCCGCCTGCCGAAGATCCTGAAGTTCATCCCCGGCCAGGCGCAGGACCTGCGCGCCTACTTCCTCACGATGCAGTACTGGCTTTCCGGATCGCAGGAAAACATCGTCGAGATGGCGCGCTTCCTGGTGGGCCGCTATGCCGAGGGCACGCGCCGTGTCTGGCGCACCGCCGTCGCCGGCGCAGCGCCCATCGAGTATCCCGATGTGGGCCTCTATCACCCGCGCGCGCCGCACCGCATTGTCGAGCAAATGTCGGCGCTGCCCACGCCGCCCAAGTCCCCGAAGGGCGTTGTCGGCGTCCTCGTGCTGCGGTCCTACGTGCTGGCGGATGACGCCGGCCACTATGACGGCGTGATCAATGCACTCGAGGCGAAGGGCCTTGCGGTCATTCCTGCTTTCGCGAGCGGCCTTGATGCGCGCCCCGCCATCGAAAAGTACTTCGTGAACGACGGCGTGCCCGCCGTGGACGCAGTGGTGTCGCTCACGGGCTTTTCGCTGGTGGGCGGGCCCGCCTACAACGATGCGGCGGCGGCCGAGAAGATCCTTGCGGATCTCGACGTGCCGTATGTGTCGGCGCAACCGCTGGAGTTCCAGACGCTCGAGACCTGGGGCGCATCGAGCGCCGGCCTCTCGCCGGTGGAATCCACCATCATGATTGCGATCCCCGAGCTGGACGGCGCGGCCATGCCCATGGTGTTCGGCGGACGCTCCGATGGCGCCGGCGTGCCCTGTACCGGGTGCGGCCGGGGCTGCACGTTCGCGCCCGATGGCGGCGCCCCGCGCATGCACGCCTGTACGGAGCGGGCCGAAGCGCTCGCCGCGCGGATCGCGCGCGTTGTCACCCTGCGCCGCAAGGCCCGCGCGGACCGCAAGCTGGCCATCGTGCTGTTCAACTTCCCCCCGAACTCCGGCGCGGTCGGATCGGCGGCCTACCTCGCCGTCTTCGCCTCCCTGTACAACACCCTCGGCGCCCTGAAGCGCGCGGGCTACACCATTGAGGTCCCGGCAAGCGTAGACGACCTGCGCGACCGCCTGCTGAAGGGCAATGCCGAGCGCTTCGGGACGGACGCCAACGTCCACACACGCATCGCGGTCGACGATCACGTCCGCCGCGAGCCGCATCTTGCGGCCATCGAAAGCCAGTGGGGGCCAGCGCCCGGACGCCAGCTGAGCGACGGCGGCTCGATCTTCGTGCTCGGCGCGCAGTTCGGCGACGTGCTCGTGGGCCTGCAGCCCGGCTTCGGCTACGAGGGCGACCCCATGCGGTTGCTGTTCGAGGGCGGCTTTGCGCCCACGCATGCCTTCTCCGCCTTCTATCGCTACCTGCGCGAGGATTTCGCCGCAGACGCCGTGCTGCACTTCGGCACGCATGGCGCACTGGAGTTCATGCCCGGCAAGCAGGTGGGCCTTACCGCGGACTGCTGGCCAGACCGTCTCATTGGCGACCTGCCCAACTTCTATCTCTACGCCGCCAACAACCCCTCCGAAGGCGCGCTGGCCAAGCGACGTTCGGGCGCGACGCTGCTGAGCTATCTCACGCCGCCGATCATGCAGGCAGGGCTCTACAAGGGTCTGCTGGACCTGAAAGCCACGCTGGAACGCTGGCAGACGACCGCACACGACAGCAACGGCGAGCGCGACGGCCTGGTGACGCTCATGCAAGCGCAGGCGGAGACCCTGGACCTCGCGCCGCGTACCCACACAGACAACGCCGGCGATCTCGTGGCGCACCTTTCACAACGCGTCGGCGAACTCGAACAGGCGCTCATCCCCGCCGGCCTGCACACCGTGGGCGCGCCGCTATCGGCCGAAGAACGCCTCGACCTGCTTGTGGCCATGACCGACGGTGACGACGCGCCGACGCCCGCGCGGGCAGCGATCGCAGCGATCGTCGCAGGCGCCGCCCCGGAAAGCGCGATCCACCATAGCGGCCTGAAGGCCACCCGCGAGAACATCGCCCGCCTGGCGGCGCTGGCCGAAACCAACCGCCTGCTGGCCACGGATCACGAGCTCGACGCGATCGTCCACGCGCTGGACGGCGGTTACATCCGCCCCGCGCCGGGCGGCGATCTCGTGCGGACGCCTGCAGTGCTGCCCACCGGGCGCAATATGCACGGCTTCGATCCGTTCCGGATCCCGAGCGCTTTCGCCGTTCACGACGGCGCCCGCCAGGCAAGGCGCCTGCTCGACAAGCACATGGACGAGACCGGCACGTATCCCGACTCCATCGCCATCGTGCTGTGGGGCTCCGACAACCTGAAGAGCGAAGGCGGCCCGATCGCCCAAGCGCTCACATTGATGGGCGCGCGCCCGCGCTTCGACAGCTACGGTCGCCTCAGCGGCGCAGCGCTCATCCCGCTGGAAGAGCTTGGCCGGCCGCGCATCGATGTGGTGATGACGCTGTCGGGCATCTTCCGCGACCTGCTTTCGCTGCAGACGCGCATGCTCGCCGAAGCCGCATGGCTGGCCGCCAGCGCCGACGAGCCGGAAGAGATGAACTTCGTGCGCCGCAACGCGCTCGCGCACCAGGCCAAGCACGGCTGCGATCTGGAAACCGCCGCGCTGCGGGTGTTCTCCAATGCCGACGGCGCCTATGGCGCCAACGTCAACCAGCTCATCGATGCCGGCACGTGGACGCAAGAGGACGAACTGGCGGACGCCTACCAGAGCCGCAAGTGCTTCGCGTACGGCCGCAAGGGGCCCCCTGTCCGGCAGTCGGCCGTGCTGGAAGGCATCCTGAAGCGGGTGGATTTCGCCTACCAGAACATCGAGTCCGTTGAGCTCGGCGTCACCGCGATCGACCACTATGTCGACACGCTCGGCGGCATCAGCCGCGCCGTGAAGCGCGCGAAGGGCGTCGAGGCCCCGGTCTACATCGGCGATCAGACGCAGGGCGAAGGCAAAGTGCGCACGCTCGCCGAACAGGTGGCGCTAGAAACGCACACGCGCATGCTGAACCCGCGCTGGTACGAGGGCCTTCTGAAGCACGGGTACGAGGGCGTGCGCCAGATCGAGGCGCAGGTCACCAACACCATGGGCTGGTCAGCCACCACGGGGCAGGTGGCGCCGTGGATCTACCAGCAGATCAGCGAAACCTACATGCTCGACGAGACGATGCGCCATCGCCTCGCCGCGCTGAATCCTAAGGCTTCGGCGCGCATGGCCAACCGGCTGCTCGAAGCCCACGACCGCCAGTACTGGTCGCCGGATGCGGAAACCCTCGCGGCTTTGCGCAACGCCAGCGACGAACTCGAAGATCAGCTTGAAGGCGTCGCCGCTGTCGCGGCCTGACGACCAGGAGAACAGATGACCACTCTCGATCTTCCCCGCGCCCTGCCAGCCTCCCGCCGTCGTCCCGACGGTGAAGGCAGCGTCCAGGTGGAAATGGATCCGACGCTGCGCATCGGCCGCGCCAAGGTATTCGCCGTGTACGGCAAAGGCGGCATCGGCAAGAGCACGACGTCCTCGAACCTCTCGGCGGCGTTCTCCAAACTGGGCAAGCGCGTGCTGCAGATCGGGTGCGATCCAAAGCACGACTCGACCTTCACCCTCACCAAGCGCCTCGTGCCTACGGTGATCGACGTGCTCGAAACGGTGGACTTCCACACCGAAGAGCTCCGCCCCGAGGACTACGTGTACGAGGGCTATAACGGCGTCATGTGCGTCGAGGCGGGCGGCCCGCCGGCCGGCACCGGCTGCGGCGGCTATGTGGTCGGCCAGACCGTGAAGCTGCTGAAGGAGCACCACCTGCTCGAAGACACCGACGTGGTCATCTTCGACGTGCTGGGCGATGTGGTCTGCGGCGGCTTTGCGGCCCCCCTCCAGCATGCGGAGCGCGCGCTCATCGTTACCGCCAACGACTTCGACTCCATCTTCGCCATGAACCGCATCCTGGCGGCCATCAAGGCCAAGTCGAAGAACTACGACGTCCGGCTCGGCGGCGTGATCGCCAACCGCAGCAAGGACACCGACCAGATTGACCGCTTCAACGACGCGTGCGGGCTGGAGCGCGTGGCGCACTTCCCAGATCTCGATGTCATCCGCCGCAGCCGGCTGAAAAAGTCGACGCTGTTCGAGATGGAATCTTCGCCCGAACTCGACAAGGTGCTCGACGAATACATGCGGTTGGCCGCCTCCCTTTGGGTCGGCACACGCGAGCTGAAGGCCGAACCCATGAAGGATCGCGACATCTTCGACTTCCTTGGATTCGAGTGAGGACAGCGCGCCATGCCCACAGCCACTTACGTCGCCCGCCGTCAGCGCCTTGAGACCTACTTCGACCGCACGGCGGCCGACGCCTGGACGCAGCTGACCTCCAGCGCGCCGGTCAGCCGCATCCGCGCCACTGTCCGCGCGGGCCGCGACCAGATGCGCGAGACCCTCGTGTCCTGGCTGCCCGCCAACCTGTCCGAACGCCGCGTTCTCGACGCCGGCTGCGGCACCGGCGCGCTGTCGGTCATCGCGGCCCGCCGCGGCGCACACGTGACGGCGGTAGACATCGCGGGCACGCTCGTGAACCTCGCCGGCGAGCGGGCGCCGCCGGATCCCGCGCCCGGCGTCATCGAGTTTCGTGTGGGCGACATGCTGGATACGGCGCACGGTGAGTTCCACCACGTGGTCGCCATGGATTCGCTCATCCACTACACCCGGGACGATATGGTGCGGGCGCTCAGCACGCTGGCCCAGCGCACCTCCGGCTCCATCGTGTTCACCTTCGCGCCGCAGACGCCGGCGCTGTCGCTGATGCACGCCGCCGGCAAGCTCTTTCCCCGCGCCGACAAGGCGCCGGCTATCGAGCCGGTCTCGGAATCGTCGCTGCGCCGGGGTATCGCCGCGGACCCCATGCTGGCCCACTGGCGCATCAACCGCACGCAACGGGTCATGAGCGGCTTCTACACCTCGCAAGCCATGGAACTCGTCCGCGGATGACGCCAGACCAATCCGCCAACGCCGCTGCATGGCGTCGCCTCGTCGCACGGCTCCTGCCGTTCGCCGATTCCGCGACGCGTGAGCTGCCGCTGGGGCGGATCCTGCGTCTGTCGCTCTTTCAGATCTCGGCCGGGATGGTCGCCGTGCTGCTGACGGGCACGCTGAACCGCGTGATGATCGTCGAACTCGGCGTACCGGGTTTCCTCGTTTCGCTGATGGTTGCGTTGCCGCTGGTGTTTGCGCCGCTGCGTGCGCTGATCGGCTACCGCTCCGACAATCATCGCTCCGTGCTTGGCTGGCGGCGCGGGCCCTACATCTGGTTCGGCGCCATGGTGCAGTTCGGCGGCCTCGCCATCATGCCCTTCGCGCTGCTGATCCTGTCCGGCGACACGCATGGGCCGGTGATCGTCGGCCACATCGCGGCGGCGATCGCGTTCCTCATGGTCGGGGCGGGCCTGCACACGGCGCAGACCGCGGGCCTCGCTCTCGCCACCGACCTCGCGCCCACCGACGCACGCCCGCGCGTGGTGGCTCTGCTCTATGTGATGTTGCTGGTGGGCATGCTGCTCAGCGGCATCGTCCTTGGCGGCCTGCTGGCGGACTTCAGCGCTGTGCGCCTCATCCAGGTGATCCAGGGCGCCGCCGTGGTGTCCCTGCTGCTCAACATGGCCGCCATGTGGAAGCAGGAAGCCCGCAATCCCGCGCTGACTTCCGCCGCAAACGTGCAGCCTGCGTTCTCGCAACAGTGGCGCCAGTTCATGGCCGGTGGCCGCGCGAGCCGGCTGCTGGTGGCCGTAGGCCTCGGCGCCGCCGGTTTCGGCATGCAGGACGTCCTGCTTGAGCCCTACGGCGCGCAGGTGCTGAACCTCGGCGTCGGACAAACGACCGCGCTGACGGCGTTGTGGGCTTTCGGCACGCTCGGCGGCTTCACGCTTGCGGCGCGCCGCCTGACGCAGGACGCCGAACCCCACCGCCTGGCCGGATACGGCGCCGTCGCCGGCGCAGCGGCGTTCGCCACAGTGATCTTCGCCGGCGCGATCCAGTCCGCCCCGCTCTTCTGCCTCGGCGTCGCCGGCATCGGCTTCGGCGGCGGACTGTTCTCGGTGGGGACGATGACGGCCGCCATGGCGCTTGCGCAGGAGGGACGCTCCGGACTTGCGCTTGGTGCCTGGGGGGCCGTGCACGCCACGGCCACCGGCGTCGCGATCGTGACCGCGGGCTTGTTGCGGGATTTCCTCGCCGCACTGACCGCCAGCGGCGCCCTCGGCGCTGCGTTCACCGGCCTCTATCCGGCCTACAGCTTCGTCTATCACATCGAGATCGCCCTTCTCTTCGCCATGCTCGTCGCCATCGGACCGCTCGCGCGCCATGCGCCCGCAGACGACCGCCGCGCAACCGCCCGCTTCGGCCTGGCGGACTTCCCCACGTGATTACCCACTGACCCCGACGTCTCCGGAGTACGGCTATGTACAACTCTTTCTTCGCAGGCAGGTTCGACACCACGGAACTGACGCTCTACGCGTTCTTCCTGTTCTTCTTCGGGCTGGTCCTTTATCTGCGCCGCGAGGATCGCCGCGAGGGCTATCCGCTAGAGGATGAGGGCACCGGCCGCCAGGAGCCGACGCCCGGTTTCCTCTGGTACGCAACGCCGAAGACGTTCGTGCTGCCCAATGGCAATGGCACCCTGTCGAAACCCAACGACAGCCGCGACAGCGCCGAGCTTTCGGCCCGCCGCTCTGCGGTGTGGGCGGGTTCGCCGCTCGAGCCGACGGGCGATCCGCTCAAGGCCGGCATCGGGCCGGGCTCGTACGCGCAACGCGCTGACCGCCCCGACATGATGCTGCACGGCGGGCCACGCATCGCGCCGCTCCGCATCGCCACCGACTATTCCATCGCCAAGGGCGATCCCGATCCGCGCGGCATGAGCGTGGTGGGCGCCGACAACGCCATCGCCGGCACAGTCTCCGACCTCTGGGTCGATAGGGCGGAGTTCCTCATCCGCTACATCGAGATCGCCATTCCCGGTCCCGATGGCGCACCGTCCGCCAAGCGCGTCCTCGCGCCGTGGACGATGGCGACAGTGAACAAGGGTGCGCGCAAGGTGCGTATTGAGGCGCTTCTGGCGGCGCAGTTCGCCAACGCACCGACACCGGCGAGCCCGGACCAGATCACCCTTCTCGAGGAAGAGCGCATCGTCGGCTACTTCGGCGCCGGCTATCTCTACGCCACCCCCGCACGTACGGAGCCCCTGCTATGAGCGAGCACGATTTCGAACCGGTCCGCGGCCTGCCGGCCGACCTGCCGGAAGGCGAACACATTGTCTGGCAGGGCGCGCCAGACTGGAAGACCATGGCGCGCCGCGTCTTCCACGTGCCGATGGTGGGCCTCTACTTCGGGGGCCTTGCGGCGTGGCGGGTGACGGACGCGGTGGCCTCGGGCGCAAGCCTCGGCGCGGCGCTGCAATCGGCGCTGTGGGTCACGCCCCTCGCCGTTGCGGCGATCGGGCTGCTTGCCGGCCTCGCCTGGCTCAACTGCCGCACCACCGTCTACACGATCACCAACCGCCGCGTCGTGATGCGGTTCGGCGCGGCACTGACGAAGGCGATCAACATCCCCTTCAACATCATCGAAAGCGCTGCCGTGAAGACGTTTGCGGACGGCGGCGGAGACCTCTCGCTGACGCTCGTGAAGCCCAACAAGATCTCGTATGTGATGCTGTGGCCGCACGCGCGGCCGGGCAAGATCTCGGCCCCGCAACCCACGTTCCGCGCGATCCCCAACGCCCGCGATGTGGCGGCGAAGCTGGCGGCGGTCCTCGGCCCGTCCGCTGCACCGATCGTCGCAGCGCCCGCATCGGCGCCTCCCGCCACTTCGGCACACGCGCAACCG
>JAIYAO010000011.1 GCA_027488965.1 Alphaproteobacteria bacterium | reverse complement strand
GCCCAACCGCCTGCTGGAGCCCACGTCCGGCGGGAGCAGGCCCGAACGCGGCCCGCTCGAAGGATCGGGGTGGGCGAAGTAGGGCAGGTAGATGACGGGCACGGCCCCGAACTGGAACACCACGTCCCGGTACGAGATCATCTTGCTGTTCTGGTTCTGCACCGCGCTCCGCGCGCGCAGCGTCCATGTGGGGCCCTTCGTTTTGTCCGTGCCCTCGATCTTGCAGATGGGGCAGGCGGTGTAGACGAAGCGGCGCAGCTCGTTGCGCCCTTCCGACGGGCGGACGGCCGCGGCCGCGACGGTGGTGCCGCCGCCGGCGAGGCGCGCGGCGAAGCCCGTGGAGAAGCCGGTGTTCAGCTCCTCGTCGACCTCGATCTCCTCGGCGTAGCGGATGGTGCCGTCCGGATCGATGATCTCCACGCCGCCTTGGGCGCGGATGGTGTTGTCGCGGAGATTGTAGATGAGCCGGCTGGTGCGCAGCACGCGACCTTCGAACCGGGCCTCGACATTGCCTTCCGCCGTGATGGTCTGGGCGTCGTCGTCGCGCACGAGGCTGTCGGCCTCGAGCACGACGACCGAGTCAGCGGAGGCGGCCGCCGGCTCCTGAGCCGCGGCTGCGCCCGCTCCCGCGGAGACCAGGAAGAGCGCCGCAAGCGTCGCAGCCCAGGGGCCCGGCGCGCGATCGATCAACCGGTCGGCAATCCCTCCCGAACGGGACATGGGCCCTCTGTTCACGACTCCCCGAAACCCTACCTAGCGCCCCCGGCCGCGGAAGGTAAAGAAGGCGCCCCGTAAATCCGCAGCAAGGCGGGTCAGCCGTCCTCGACGAAGCTCAGGATCGCCAGTGCGGCGAAAAAGCCGGTCAGCGGCGGGCTCCACGCGGCGACCACGGGCGGCACCACCTCGGTGATGGCGAAGGCGGCGGCCAGCTGGCTGGCGAAATACAGGAGGAATCCGGCCCCGATCCCCATCATCATGTAGCCTGCGAGCCCTCCCAGCCGGTGCAGCCGGAGGGAAAACACCGCCCCCAGGGTGGCCATGGCGGCCAGCAGCAGGGGCAGCGCCAGAAGGCCCTGATGCTTGAGTTCGTACCGCACTGGCGCGAGGCCCGCCTTGCGCGCAGTCTCGATGAAGGCGGGCAGCCGCCAGAAGGAAAGCGCCCCCGGCGTCACGAACGTGTCGAACAGGGCGTTGGCTTCCAGCGTGGTGGGGATGGAGATGACCTGCTCGGTCTTGGCGGGCGCGCCGGGCCGTGATTCCACCATGTCGCGCAGCTCCCACATGCTGCTGGGGCGCAAGAGGGCCTCCCGGGCGTTGATCCGGTTGACGAACCGCAGCGCCCCGTCCTGGCCGTCCACTTCGAAGAAAAAGAACGTGACGTCGTTGAGCGTGGTGCTGTTGGGCGCGATGCCCTCGGCGTGGATCACCGTCTGCATGGCGCCGTCGCCCTGCCGCAGCCAGACGCCGTTGCGCGTCACGGCGTTGGGGCCGTCGCCGCTGCCCTCCATACGCGCCTTGATGGCCTCGTAGCGCTCGTAGAGACGCGCGCCGATGGGATTGAGCAGGGTGGTGGCCGCCAGCCCCACGGCCATGGCGGCGGCGGCCGTCGGCGCAAGGAAGCGCCAGGCCGAGACGCCGGAGGCGCGCATGGCGATCAGTTCGCTGCGCCGGTTCAGCTGGATCATGGCGATCATGGTGCCGGCCAGCACCACGAACGGCAGCGTCTGCTCGATCAGCATCGGGGTCTTCAGCGCAGTGAGCCCCAGCGCCTCCCACAGGGACAGGTCTGTTCGCGCGCCGATGGTGCGCAACTGCTCGACCACGTCCACAAGAAGGATCGATGCCGCCACCGCCGCCAGCGCGATGCCGAAGCCCGTGAAGGCGCGGATCAGCAGGTAGCGTCCGAGGCCAGAGAACAGGAAGCTCATGGTGGGGCTCCTGCGAGCGCCGGGGCCGGCCCCCTGCGGCGTCGTTTCGGGACGGACTGCCGCGCGTTGAGCATCCACAGGCAGATGACCGAAACCATCAGCGGGAAAATGTACTGCACCACGTTCAGCGACGGCTCATCCACACAGGCTGCCTGGATGCCCAGCGCAAAGATGCGCACGATCAGCGCGAGGCCTGCCGCCACCGCAATGCGGCCGCCGTAGCCGCGCCGGCTGAAGTCTCCCGCGATCAGCCCCACCAGCGCAATCAGCGCGAGGGTGAAATCGAGCAGCGGACTGGAGAGCCGGTGATGGCCTTCGGCCAGGAAACGCCGTGCGTTGGACTGGTCGTAGTGGTTGGTGAGGTCGGGAAAGAACAGCTCGGCGAGGAAACGGTCAGAGGGCTTCAGGATGTACTCGTCGTCGGTGTCGATAAAGCCGCCCAGCTCCAGCGTGTACTGATCGAAATCGAGAAGATCGACGGAGCCGTCGCTCTTCGGCTGCTGGATCTGGCCCTGACGCATCACCACGGCAGGCTTGCCGCCCGCGGTGACGATCAGGCCGACGCGGGCGGTGTAGGTGGTGGGCCGGTCGGCGTCGCGCCGGTCGTCGATGAAGAGGTCGCGCAGGACGCCGCCGGCGTTGACTTCCCGCGCGTAGAACGTGAGGCCGTCCGCGGGCGTGGTGAATTCGCCCTCGCGCACCAGCGAGGCTGCAAAGTCGGTGCGCATCTGGTGCACGGTCTCGCGCATCTCGCGATAGCTGGCCGGTTGGATGAGCACATTGACCGCAAGGTGCGCGAGCGCCGCCAGCGCCGCCAGCTTCATCACCGGCGAGACGATCTGCCACGGCGAGACGCCCGCCGCGAAGGCCACCGCGATCTCGCTCTCGGTGTGCATCCGGTTGACCGCGTAGGTGACCGCGAAGAAGACCGCCAGCGGCATGATCAGCGAGATGAGCTGGGGCAGGGACAGGATCGTCACCCAGACGAACGCGAGCGTCGACTGGCGCTGGTCGACGATGATGTCGAGCTGGTTGAGGCCCTGCGTCAGGATCGCCACCCCGACTAGGCCGCCGAGGATGGCGAGGAGGGGAATCATCACTTGCCGGAAAACGTACGCCTGGAGCGACTTCATCGTTTGCCCGTCACCCCTGGTCCCGTCTGCCGGCGTCCCGTCGCCGAAATTATTGTCCGAATCCCGGCCCCTTGTGGGCGGAACGGGCAGATATGCACCGCCGGACGGACGCAATCTTCCCAACCCGGCGGCGCACAGCTACCACTGACCCGACCAAGGTTGAAGCGGCGCGGCGGGAATGATCGGCCGGGCGCTGCAAACGAGAGGCTTCATGGATATCACGTTCAAGAACGACACGCGCGCCGAGGCCGTCGCGGTGATGGCGACGGATGGGGCAGTGCTGCTGGCCGCCGGACAGGCGCTGGACGCCAAGGCCGGCGGCGCCCTGACCCGCGCGCTGGGCGCCACGCGCTTCACGGGCGCGCTCGGCCAGATGGTGGAAATCATGGCGCCGGCCAACCTCGACGTGGGCCGGGTGCTGGTGATCGGCGTGGGGGCGCAGGAGAAGGCCGACGGGCTGGCGGTGGAACGCTGGGCGGGCCACGCGGTGCGCCGGGTCCTCGCGTCCGGGGTCGAGACGCTGGCGCTGCACGCCGAAGGTCTGGGTGGCGTCGCCGCCGCAGAGGCCTCCGCGCGGGCGGCGGTGGGCGCGGGGCTCGCCGCCTACCGGTTCGACGCCTATCGCACCAAGCTGAAAGCGGACCAGAAGCCCTCCCTCAAAGAGGTGGTGATCGTCACTGAAAGCCCGGCCGCCGCCGCCAAGCGCCACGAACCCATGGCAGGCCTCGTGGAGGGGGTCACCTTCGCGCGCGACCTGGTGTCCGAGCCCCCGAACGTGCTCCACCCGCCCGAGTTCGCTAACCGGCTCAAGGCGCTGGAATCGCTGGGGCTGGAGGTTCAGGTCCTCGATGTGGAGGCGATGGCGAAGCTCGGCATGGGTGCGCTGCTGGGCGTCGGCCAGGGCAGCGTGCAGGGCTCGCGCCTTGTCGTGATGAACTGGAAGGGGGCCAAGAACAAAGCCGCCGCGCCGCTCGCCATCGTCGGCAAGGGCGTGACGTTCGACACGGGCGGCATCTCGCTGAAGCCTGGCGCCGGCATGGGCGACATGAAGGGCGACATGGGCGGCGCCGCCGCCGTGGCCGGCGCGATGATGGCGCTGGCGAAACGCAAGGCGAAGGCCAACGTGGTGGGCCTCGTGGGTCTGGTGGAGAACATGCCGGACGGCAACGCACAGCGCCCTGGCGACATCGTCACCTCCATGTCCGGCCAGACCATCGAGGTGCTGAATACCGACGCCGAGGGCCGCCTCGTGCTGGCGGACGTGGTCTGGTACGCGCAGGAGACCTTCCACCCGGCCGCGGTGGTGAACCTCGCCACGCTGACGGGCGCCATCATCGTGGCGCTCGGCCATGAGCATGCGGGGATCTTCTCGAACAACGATGCGCTCGCCGCCGATATCGCCGATGCCGGCAAGGCGGAGGGCGAGCCAGTCTGGCGGCTGCCGCTGGGCCCGGCCTACGACAAGGCCATCGACACCCCGTTCGCCGACATGAAGAACATCTCCGGCAACACCGCCGGCGGGTCGATCACCGGCGCCCAGTTCATCCAGCGGTTCGTGAAGGACGGCATGGCTTGGGCGCACATCGATATCGCCGGCGTCGCCTGGAAACCCGGCCCCTACGAAGATCCCACGTCTCCGGCCTGGGCCACGGGCTATGGCGTGCGTCTCCTCAACCGTCTGGTGGCCAACCGCTACGAGGAATGACCGCGCTCTGGTTCTATCACCTCGAGAAGTCGCCCCTCGAGGCGGCGTTGCCGCCGCTGCTGGAGAAGTGCCTGCAGCGCGGCTGGCGGGCGGTGGTCCGCGGCCCGATCACGGAGCGGCTGGAAAGTCTCGATTCCGCGCTGTGGGCCTGGAAGGGGGGGGGCTTCCTCCCCCGTGGCCTGGACGGGCGGGATGCGGCGGCCCGTCAGCCCATCTTGCTCACGACCGCCAGCGGCGCACCGAATGGGGCCAAGGCGCTCTTTCTCGTGGATGGCGCATCATCCGACGATGTGGCGGCGTTCGAGCGGGCCAGCATCATGTTCGACGGGCGCGATGAAGCCGCTGTCGTTCACGCCCG
>JAIYAO010000124.1 GCA_027488965.1 Alphaproteobacteria bacterium | reverse complement strand
TCTGTGATCCGCGCCAGTTCCTCGGGTGGAATTTTCGATGCCGGTTGGGGCGCAGCGGTCGTCGCGTCCATCACAGTCCTCAGGCGAGCATGCGCCGCGCCTTGGCCAGCGCGGCGACAAAGACATCAATGTCGTGTTCGGTGGTGTAGAGCGCAATGCTGGCGCGTGCGGTGGCGTTCACGCCGAGGCGCGTCATCAGCGGCTGCGCGCAATGGTGGCCGGCGCGGATCGCCACGCCTTCGCGGTCGACGATCTGGGCCACGTCATGGGGGTGTGCGCCCTCCACGTTGAACGCCACGATGGCCCCCTTGTCGGGGGCGTCGCCGTAGAGGCGGACGCCGTTCTCGGCGCGCAGGGCGGCGGTGAGGCGATCCTTCAGCGCGTGTTCGTGGGCGGCGATGGCCTCCCTGTCCTGTGCGGAGAGCCACGAGATGGCGGCGTGCAGCCCGATGGCTTCCAGGATGGGCGGCGTGCCCGCCTCGAACCGGTGCGGGGGATCGTTGTAGGTGACGTGATTGAGCGTGACCGTTTCGATCATCTCGCCGCCGCCCTCGAAGGGCTTCAGGCGGTCGAGCCGGTCGGGCTTGCCGTAGAGCACGCCGATGCCCGTGGGGCCGTAGAGCTTGTGGCCGCCGAACACGTAGTAGTCCACATCGAGCGCGGCCACGTCCACCGGCTCATGGACCACCGCCTGGCAGCCGTCGAGCAGCACCGGCACGCGCTGCGCATGGGCGATGCGGATGGCGTCCGCCGCGCGCAGGCGCGCGCCCAGCACATTGGACATGTGGGTGAGCGCCACCATCTTCGTGCGCGGCGTGATCTGGCGTTCGAGATCCACGAGATCGAGCCGGCCGTCGTCGTCGATGTCGACCCACTTCAGGATGGCGCCTTTGCGCTCGCGCAGGAAATGCCACGGCACGATGTTGGAGTGGTGCTCCGCCACCGACAGCACGATCTCGTCGCCGGGCGAGATGTCGATGCCCGCCGCCACGAGGTTGATCGCCTGGGTGGCGCCCTTGGTGAAGACGACGCATTCCACGAACGGCGCGCCGATGAAGCTGGCGACGGCCGCGCGCGCGCCTTCGAACGCCTCGGTGGTCTCGTTGGCGAGGGTGTGCAGGCCGCGGTGCACGTTGGCATAGGATCCCAGCATGGCGCCGGCCATGGCCTCAAGCACGGCGTTGGGCTTCTGCGCGGAGGCTGCGCTGTCGAGATAGACCAGCGGCTTGCCGTTCACTTCGCGCTTCAGGATCATGAATTCGCGGCGGATCGCGTCCACGTCAAACGCCATCGGACTGCCTCCCGAGCCAGGCGCGGATGCGCCCGAGGATGTCGTCACGCATGTCCTCCTCAAGAAACGCCGGTACGGCCTCCGTCAGGAACGCCTCCACCAGCAGCGCGCGCGCATCGGTTTCACCGAGCCCGCGCGAGCGCATGTAGAACAGCGCCATCGCATCGAGGCCGCCCACGGTGTTGCCGTGCGCGCAGGCCACGTCATCAGCGTGGATTTCAAGCTCAGGCTTCGCAAACACCTCGGCGCCGTCTTCCAGCAGCAGCGCATGATGGTTCTGCCGCGCATCGGTGTTCTGCGCATGCGGCGCCACGAGAATCTTGCCCTGGAACACGCCGCGACCGCCCGCGCGCACCGCGCCTTTGACGAGTTGGCGCGTAGCGGCCCCCGCGTGTGCGTGCGTCACAGTGCTCGTGAGGTCTGCGTGCCGGCCCGCCGCCGCCAGATAAGCCCCGTTGAGGTCGACGATGGCGCCGGCGCCGCCCACCATAACATCGGTCTCGAAGCGCGCCAGTCGCGCGCCTTCGGCGTAGATGAACTGGCGGAAGGTGGCGCCCGCTTCCAGCGTCACCCGCCATGCACTGAGCGGGACGCCAGAGCCTTGCGTCTGCACCACGACACGGGTGAGGACGCCGCCTGCACAAACCACCGCGTCGGCAGCGCGCGCATCGAGGCCGTCCGCGTCGAACCGCTCCACCACGAGGTGCGATGCGCCGGCCGCCACGTCGATGGAGGCGATGTCTCCCGCCAGACGGGCGATCACGCCGTCGCGCGCGCCGGCCGGCAGCGTCACATCGGGCAGGGCTGCGGCAAGGTCGGAGTACTTCCACGCCTCGATGCGACGGTTGGGCAAGGCTTCGCTCATGCCGCGGCGAGGTACTTGTCGTACCCCTCCTCCTCCAGCGCGAGCGCGAGCTCCGGTCCGCCGGTATCGACGATGGCGCCGCCCACCAGCACATGCACCTTGTCGGGCCGGATGTAGTCCAGCAGGCGCTGGTAATGGGTGATGACGAGCATGCCGCGATCTGGCGCGCGCAAGGCGTTCACGCCGTCGGCCACGATGCGCAAGGCGTCGATGTCCAGGCCGGAGTCGGTTTCATCGAGAATGGCGAAGCGGGGCTGCAGCACCAGCATCTGCAGGATTTCCATGCGCTTCTTTTCGCCGCCGGAGAAGCCGACGTTGAGCGGCCGCTTGAGCATCTCCTGCGACATGCGCAACTGTTCGGCCCTCGCGCGCACCAGCTTGATGAACTCCGCCGCGCCGATCTCGTCCTCGCCGCGCGCCTTGCGCTGCGCGTTGAGCGCCGCGCGCAGGAAGGTCATGGTCGGCACGCCGGGGATTTCGAGCGGGTACTGAAACGAGAGGAACAGCCCCTGCGTGGCGCGATCTTCCGGCGCGAGCGCGAGCAGGTCCACGCCGTCGAGCGTCGCGGCGCCTTGCGTGGGGCTGTAGCCCTCGCGCCCGGTGAGCGCATAGCTCAGCGTGGATTTTCCGGCGCCGTTCGGGCCCATGATCGCGTGCACCTCGCCCGCGGGCACGGTGAGCGAGAGCCCCTTCAGGATATCGGCGCCGCCGACGGCGACGTGGAGGTTGGCGATTTCAAGCATGATGATTGTCGCTGTCCAGTTTCGCAGGCGCACTCCAGCGCATGGCGACGTAGATGAAGGCCGCGCCGGCCGCGAGCGTGGTGGCGCCGAACGCGACCGCGCCCCAGATGATGCCGAAGGTCACGCCCACCAGCGCAAAGGCGAGCCCCGCGAGGACCATGCCGGCCACGAACACGCCCACGACGGCCCAGCCCCGGGCGGACACCGGCTGCAGGGCGCTGCCAGGGGTCCCGGCAGAATAACGGCGCGAAAAATCGCTCATCCCACGCTCCCCTCAAGGCTCACGGCGACCAGCTTCTGCGCCTCCACGGCGAACTCCATGGGCAGTTGCTGCAGCACGTCGCGGACGAAGCCGTTGACGAGCAGGGCGACAGCTTCCTCCTCGGGGATGCCACGGCTCCGCATGTAGAAGAGCTGGTCCTCGGAGAGCTTCGTGGTGGTGGCTTCATGCTCCAGCTGGGCGCTGGCGTTGCGGGCTTCCACATACGGCACGGTGTGGGCGCCGCACTTGTCGCCGATCAACAGCGAGTCGCACTGGGTGAAGTTACGCGCGTTCGCGGCCTTGGCGTGGATGGAGACGAGCCCGCGATAGGTGTTCTGCGCGCGGCCGGCCGAGATGCCCTTGGAGATGATCCGGGACTTCGTGTTCTTCCCCAGGTGGATCATCTTGGTGCCGGTATCGGCCTGCTGGCGGCCGTTGGTGATGGCGATGGAGTAGAACTCCCCGCTGCTGTCATCCCCGCGCAGGATGCAGCTGGGATACTTCCAGGTGATGGCCGAACCCGTCTCCACCTGCGTCCAGGAGATCTTGGCCCGCGCGCCGCGGCAGTCGCCGCGCTTGGTGACGAAGTTGTAGACGCCGCCCTTGCCCTCCGCGTCGCCCGGCCACCAGTTCTGCACGGTGGAATACTTGATCTCCGCGTCGTCCATGGCGACGAGTTCGACCACCGCGGCGTGCAGCTGGTTCTCATCGCGCATGGGCGCGGTGCAGCCTTCGAGGTAGGAGACGTAGCCGCCCTTGTCGACGATGATCAGCGTGCGCTCGAACTGGCCGGAGCCCTGCGCATTCATGCGGAAGTAGGTGGACAATTCCATCGGGCAACGCACGCCGGGCGGCACGTAGACGAAGGACCCGTCGGAGAACACCGCGCTGTTCAGCGTGGCGAAGAAATTGTCCGTCGTCGGCACCACGGACCCGAGATACTTCTGCACCAGCTCCGGATGCTCACGGATCGCCTCGCTGATCGGGCAGAAGATGACGCCCGCCTTCGCCAGCTCCGCCTTGAAGGTGGTGACGACACTGACGCTGTCGAACACCGCATCCACCGCCACGCGCGGCGCGCCTTCCACGCCCAGCAGCGTGCCGGCTTCGCGCAATGGAATGCCAAGCTTTTTGTAGGTTTCAAGAATCTCGGCGGGCACGTCGTCGAGGCTCTTGTAGGTCGCCATGTTCTTCGGCGCGGCGAAATAGGTGGCGTCCTGATAGTCGATGGCGGGGTAGTTCACCATCGCCCACGTGGGCTCCACCATGGTCTGCCAGCGGCGGAAGGCATCGAGCCGCCAGGCGAGCATCCAGGCGGGCTCCTCCTTCTTGGCGGAGATGAAGCGGACGGTGTCCTCGCTGAGGCCGCGGGGCGCGAACTCCTGTTCGACGTCGGTGACGAAGCCCGCGCTGTAGCGCTCCGGCTCAAGCTCGCGCACGGCGTCCACGGTGGCGCGGTCGATGGAGTCCTTGGCGATCGTGTCTCTCTGCATCATGCCGCCCCTGCCGCCAGCCGCTGGCGCACGGCGGCGAGCGCCTCCAGTGCGCGCGCCACATCCGCCTCCGTGGAGGCCCATCCGAAACTTGCCCGAAGCGCGCACCGCGCCAGCGCCGGCGCCACGCCCATGGCGGCGAGCACGCGGGAGGATTTCACCTTGCCCGACGAGCACGCAGCCCCCGAACTCATGGCCACGCCCTCAAGGTCGAGCGCGATCAGCGAGGTCTCCGCCGCAAGCCCCGGCAGCGCGAACTGGGACGTGTTGGGCAGGCGCGGCGCCGACGCCCCGAAGATCACGGCGTCGCCATGGGCGCGCCGCAGGCCCGTCTCGAAAGCGTCCCGCAACGACGTCACGCGCGCCGCCTCTGCGGCGACATCCGTATCAAGCGCCGCCGCGAAGCCGGCGATGGCGGGCACGTTCTCCGTACCCGGCCTGCGCCCCTGCTCCTGACCGCCGCCCCGGCGCGCTACCGCATCAGGCGCGCCCGGCGTCGCCACCAGCGCGCCGGCGCCTGGCGGGCCGCCCGCCTTGTGGCTGGAGAGCACGAGGTACGTGGCGTCCAGTGCGGCGACGTCCACGGCAATCCGCCCGAGCGCCTGGGCGGCGTCCACCAGCAACAGGCCGCCCGCATCGCGCACGCGGCGCGCCACTTCGGCCACCGGCTGGATCACGCCCGTTTCATTGTTCGCCAGCATCACCGCCACCAGCGGGCGCGCGGCGCCGTTCAGCGCGCGGTCGAGATCGTCGAGATCGATGCGCCCGTCCGGGCGGCAGGCGATGACGCGGTCCGGCCTCGCGGCCTCCGCGAGGGCGTCATGTTCGATGGCGGAAGCGATCAGGTCCCCGTAGGCGCCCTGCGCCGCGTCGAGGGCGCGGTGGAGCGCTTCGGTGGCGCCGCTGGTGAACACCACGTCGCGCGCCCGGGCGCCCACCGCCTGCGCCACCCGCTCCCGCGCCGATTCAAGCACCGCGCGCGCCGCGCGGCCCTGGCCGTGGACCGATGAGGGGTTGCCCCCGTCCGCAAGCGCGCGCGCCACCGCCGCCGCGGCCGCCGGGCGCACGGGCGCCGTGGCGTTGTAGTCGCAGTAGGAAAACGCCCGGCCCATCCTGCTATTCCGCCGCGATCCGCACGCCCGCGCGGCCCCGCACCCGCTGGGTGATCACGTCCTCGAGCGTGACGGCGGCGAGGAAGCCATGAATCTGGCAGCCAAGCTCGTCCCAGAGATCGTGGGCGATGCAGCGGCCCACCTTGCCCTGGCAGCTCTTCATCGCCCCGTCCTTGCAGCGGGTGGTCTTGATGGGTTCGTTGACCGCGGCGATCACATCGGAAATGGGGACGCTGTCGGCGCTGCGCGCCAGCCGGTAGCCGCCGCCGGGGCCGCGCACGCCCGCCACCAGCCCCGCCCGGCGCATGCGGGCGAACAGCTGTTCAAGATAGCTCAGCGAAATCCCCTGCCGCTCCGAGATCTCCTGCAGCGGCACCGCGCGCTCGCCGCCGCCATGGGCGGCGAGATCCGCCAGCGCCATCACGGCGTACCTGCCCTTCGATGTCAGACGCATGAGCCCATCTCGCCGTCTGGCGCGGGCCCCTCGACGCCGGCCCGGACAGGCCCCTGCGGAAAAGCTCGCACCCCGTGCAGGCGCCATGTTAAGCCACGCGCCGCACTCCGGACCCATACGTAGGATGTCCGACTAAATTGGTCAAGAATTCGCCCCGGCGCATTTGCGCGCACTCCGCAATCCATTCCCTGCCGTGAGACACCCATGCCTGACGTGATTTTCGCCGGTCCCTCGGGGCGCGTGGAAGGCCGCTATTCGGAGCCCAAGCGCGAGAACGCGCCCATCGCGCTCATCCTGCACGCCCACCCGCGCGCCGGCGGCTCCATGCAGGACCGGATCACGGTGCAGTTGTTCCAGATCTTCACCCGCTTCGGGTTCGCCACCCTGCGCTTCAACTTCCGCGGCATCGGCCGCAGCCAGGGCGTGTTCGACAACGGCATGGGCGAACTGTCGGACGCCGCGTCCGCGCTCGATTATCTCCAGGGCATCAACCCCAACGCCGAGCAATGCTGGGTGGGCGGCTATTCCTTCGGGGCGTGGATCGGGCTGCAGCTGCTGATGCGGCGCCCGGAGATCGACGGGTTCATAGCCGTGTCGCCGCCGGCCAATCACTACGACCTCTCGTTCCTCGCCCCCTGCCCGGCGTCGGGCCTCATCGTCTACGGCACCAAGGACGGCGTCTCCCCGCCCTCGGACGTGGAGCGCGTGGTCTCCAAGATCCGCACGCAGAAGAACATCAAGGTGGACGCGCAGTCCGTGGACGGCGCCGACCACTTCTACCGGAACCCGCAGGACAAGACGCAGGACTACCTGCCGGACGTGGAAAAGCACGTGACGGCGTACCTGGAGCGGCGGCTGAGCCCAAAGGCGATCAAGCGGCAGGGGTGAGGCCAACCCCGTCGCGCCACTCTCTCGACCGGCGCTAGGGGTGCGAAATCACCGGCTTGTCCTCGCAATCCAGCGAGCCGACCCATGCGCGCCATTCAAGGCGCGTCCGCCAATCCGACACCCCCAGGAACAGTGCTAAAGTGTGCGCCTTGCTCACCAGGACGCCGCATGACGCATCGCACGCCCCGCCCACCCGACATCGCCTTCCTCGACCGCGCCACGCACAGCCTGCGGCTGTGGGTGCTCGACGTGCTGGCGATGCTTGCGGATCTGATGGGCGGCGGGTTTCGCGCGGCGGTGCGGGCGGCGACGCGAGACGCGTGCGCGGACGTGAAGCTGCTGGTAGTGGGCTATGCGGTGCAGCACCGGCTGGCGGCGGCGCCTTTGCCGTCGGAGCGGATGCACGGAGCCCCGCGCGGCTTTCGCTATGCGCGGGCGCGGCGTGGCCTGCGGGCTTTCACGCGCGGTGTGAAGGTGAAGACGCTCGACGATGTGCGGCGCGTGCTGGGCGATCTTGAGGTCTCGGTGGCGCAGACGGTGACGCGGTTTGCGCGGCCGCGGGTGCGGCGCAGGTTGTTGGCGGTGGCGCCGGGGGCGGCGCGCGTGACATCCACGTGTGTGCTTGCACCATGCTCGCGCGATACGTCGTGAAGAGTGCGTAGGGTGCATTAGGCCGAAGGCCGTAATGCACCATGTCTCATTCAAGGATCCCCTGGTGCATTACGCGCTCCGCGCTAATGCACCCTACAGGCATGCGCGCGTTACGCCTGCGCCACGAGATGCCCGTCCTTCAACGCGAAAACACGGTCCATGTAGGACGCAAGCTCAAGATTGTGCGTGGCGATCAGGGCGCCGACGCCTTCTGCGCGCGCCACCTCGAACAGGCTCTGGAACACGGCGCCCGACGTGTGCGGATCAAGGTTGCCGGTGGGTTCGTCCGCCAGCAGCAGGCGCGGCTTGTTGGCGAGCGCGCGGGCGATGGCGACGCGCTGCTGCTCGCCGCCGGACAACTGGGCGGGCTGGTGCAGGATGCGCGCGGCGAGGCCGAGATGGGTGAGCAGGCGTGCCGCCTCCTCGCGCGCGGCGCGCTGGCCCTTGCCGGCGATGAGCTGCGGCAGCGCCACGTTGTCGAGCGCGTTGAACTCCGCCAGCAGGTGGTGGAACTGGTACACGAAACCGATGCTCCGACGGCGCAAAGCGGTGCGCGCATCGTCCCCCAGGGCCCACGCATCGACGCCGTCGATCCGCACCACGCCCGCCGTGGGCCGTTCCAACAGGCCCGCCGCGTGCAGCAGCGAGGACTTGCCCGAGCCGGACGGGCCGATCAGACCCACGATCTCGCCCGGCGCCACGTCGAGGTCGAGCGCCGACAGCACCACGAGCTCCGCCTCGCCGGAGGCGAAGCGCCGCTCCAGCCCGCGGATGGACAAAGCCATCTCACTCATAGCGCAGCGCCTCCACCGGATCGAGCTGCGACGCCCGCCACGCCGGCGGCAGCGTGGCGATGAACGACATGAACAGCGCCCACGCCGTCACGAGGCTCACCTCCCCCCAGTCGAGCTTCGCCGGCAGGCGCGAGAGCGAATACACTTCGGGGTTGAAGATCTGCGTCCGAGTCACGAACTCGATGCCCGCCTGGATCGCACCGATGTTGAGACACATCAGGATGCCGATGGCGAGGCCAGCAATGGTGCCCATCACGCCCACCGACGCGCCCGCCATGAAGAAAATCCGCATCACCGAACCGCGCGTGGCGCCCATGGTGCGCAGGATCGCGATGTCGCGCCCCTTGTTCTTCACCAGCATCACGAGGCCGGTGATAATGTTGAGCGCGGTGATCGCCACCAGGATCATCAGCACGATCCGCATCATGTTGCGCTCCACAATCAGCGCCGTGACGAGACTCTGGTGGAGGTCCTTCCAGTCGGTGATGATGAGATCGGGGCCAAGCGCCTCGCGCAGGGCCACCTTCACGGGCAGGGGCTCTACCGGGTTGGCGATGCGCAGTTCGAGACGGTCGACGCCCTCGCCGCGGCCGAAGAATACCTGCGCCTGGTCGAGCGGCATGAACACGAGTGTGGAGTCGAACTCCGCCGCCCCCACCGAAAACAGCGCGCCCACCGTGAACGTCCGCTTGCGGGGCACCACGCCAAAGGGCGTGGCGGCGCCGTTGGGCGAAAGCAGCGTCAGCGCATCGCCTTCGAACGTGGCCAGCGAAGACGCCAGGCGCGCGCCCAGCAGCAGCTTCGGATCGTCGACGTCGTCGAAGCCGGCGAGTTGGTCGCCCGGCGCCAACTGGTCGGACACGATGGTGAGCGCCTTCAGGTCCTCGCGCGTGATGCCGCGCACATACACCCCGGCCGCTCCGCCCTCCACGCTCGCAAGCGCCTGGCCATCGATCAGCTTCGCCACATGCGTCACGCCCGCCACCGCCGCCGACCGGCGCACGATCTCGTCGACCTCCATCGCCGTGCGCCCGCGCACGTCCACATACACATGCCCGCTCACGCCCAGGATCCGCGACAACAGCGTCTCGCGGAAGCCGTTCATGATCGACATCACGACGATCAGCGCCGTGACCGCAAGCATGATGCCGACGAACGAGATGATCGACACCAGCGCCACCCCGCCATGCTGGCGGCGCGCGCGCAGGTACCGCCCGGCGATCTGGCGTTCGAACATGCCGAAAGGCGGCGCGGAACCTGTGTCTGCCAAGGCGTGCTCGCTAGCGGCTGTAGTAGGTGAAATGGAGTACGATCAGGAGGACGCTCCAGACCACAACCGCAAGCCCCGCCGCCCACAGCGCCTTCTTCCGCAGGTTCGGCGCCACAGGCGCGCCGGGGTCATGCCCTGCGCCGTCGGTCACGCCGCCCTCGTCGAGATTGCGCACGCCGAGGGGCAGCATGACGAAGAAGCACAGCCACCAGATGATGAACAGCAGTGCGGCGGCGACGAGCGGACCCATGCCTCAGTGCCCCTTCGGCGCTTCCATGAGTTCGATCAGGACGCCATTGGAGTTCTTCGGGTGGACGAAAATCACCGGCGTGCCGTGGGCGCCGATGCGCGGTTCGCCCAGCACGGTGGCGCCGCGACGTTCCATCTCGGCTTTGGCGGCATGGATCTCGGCCACTTCAAAGCACACGTGGTGCTGGCCGCCCTGCGGATTCTTCTCGAGAAACTTCACGATCGGCGAGGCGTCGCCCAGCGGCTCGATGAGCTCGATCTGGCTGTTGGGCACATTGACGAACGCCACGCGCACCCCCTGCGCCGGCATGTCCTTGGTCTCGGTGATGTCGGCGTCGCCCACGCCGTAGAGGTCGCGGTAGGTTTGCTTGGCCGCCTCGATGGACGGCACAGCCACGCCCACGTGATTCAATCGTCCAATCAACGCCGCCTCCATCACACTTCGAGAATGACCGCTTCCACGAGAGGCCGCTTGCCCCACGTGCGTTCCGCCGCCCTGCGCACCGCCTTCACCACCGCTTCCTCTGCGACTTCGGCATCGCTGCGATCGGCGGCGGACAGCTTGTTGAACGCGACTTCCGCCACCCGCGCCATTTCTTCAAGCGCCGTCTGCAGGTCATCGTCATCGGCGGCCGAGAGCCCGCGCACCCGCACATCGGGCCCCGACACAATGGAATGCTTCTTGGACCCGATCGCCATGGTGACGATGAGTTGCCCCTCTGCGCCGAGCCGTTTGCGGTCCCGCAGGGCCTCGTCGTCGGAGTCGATGACCATGCCGCCGTCCACGTACAGCCGGCCGGCGGGCACCTCGTCGATCACCTTGGCGGGGCCAGGCGCGAGACGGATCATGTCGCCGTTGCGCGGCGTCACCGCTTCGGGCACCTGCATCTCCAGCGCAAGCTTGGCGTGCTCGAGGATATGACGGCGCTCGCCGTGCACGGGCACCGCGATTCGCGGACGCGCCCAGCGGTACATTTCCCGCAACTCCTCGCGCGCCGGATGACCCGACACATGGATCGGCCCCGCCTTGTCGGTGATCACCTGCACGCCGAGGGAATCGAGCTGGTTGTAGAGCGCGTGGATCGGGGTCTCGTTGCCGGGGATGACGCGGGAGGAGAAGATCACCGAGTCGCCTTCGCCCAGATGCACATGGCGGTGCGTGCCGCTGGCGATGCGCGCAAGCGCTGCATTCGGTTCGCCCTGGCTGCCGGTGCACAGATAGAGCACGTGCTCGGGCGCGAGGTGGCCGGCCTCGTCCTCGCTGAGGAAGGCCGGCGCATCGGCGAGCAGCCCGACGGACTTCGCCGCCCCCACGATGCGGTGCATCGAGCGCCCCACGAGGCACACCGAGCGGCCCGCCTGTTGCGCCGCCTTGATCGCGCTCTCCACGCGCGCCACGTTGGAGGCGAAGGCGGTGACGGCCACCTTGCCCGTCTGCGCGGCGATCACTTCCGCCAGCGCCACGCGCACATCGGCTTCGGAACCCGTCTGGCCTTCGACGAATACGTTGGTGCTGTCGCACACCATGGCCAGCACGCCGTCTTCGCCCAGGGCGCGGACGGATGCTTCGTCGGTGGACGCACCGATCTGGGGCGCCGGATCGATCTTCCAGTCGCCGGTGTGCCAGATAGCGCCCAGCGGCGTGCGGATGGCGAGGCCGTTCGGCTCCGGGATCGAGTGGGTGAGCGTGATGTACTGGACGTCGAAAGGCCCCAGCTGCACGCGGCCCTCGAGCGGCACCACCGTGACCTTGGCCTTCGCGTCGAGCCCCTTCTCCCGCAACTTTTCGCGCACGAGGTAAGCGGTGAAAGGCGTGGCGTAGATCGGCACGCGGAACCTCGGCCACAGGTGACCGATGGCCCCGATGTGATCCTCGTGCGCATGGGTGAGCACGATGGCGAGGATGTCCTCGCGGTGGTCCACCAGGAAGGCGGGATCCGGCAGGATGACATCGACGCCAGGCTGGTCCTGGCCGCCGAAAGTCACGCCGATGTCGACGATGATCCACTTGCGCGCCTCCGGCGGCCCATAGCCGTAGGCGTTCAGGTTCATGCCGATCTCGCCGGACCCGCCCAGGGGCAGGAACACAAGCTCGTCGGTCGGTCCGGGTTTCGTCAAATCACTCCGCCATTGCGTCTGAAGATTTCGAGGAGGCCCCTCGAGGTCAGTTCGTCGTCATAGATGTCGATTGTTGCGGAAGCGCCTTCGAACAGGGACGCCACGCCGCCGGTGGCGATCACCTTCATGGGCGCGCCGAGGCGCGGCTCCAGTTCGCGCTTCAGGCGCCGCACGAGGCCGTCGATCAGTTCCACGTAACCGTAGAAAATGCCGGACTGCATGGCATGCACGGTGTTCTTGCCCAGCGCCCCGTTCACCGGCTCCCGGATTTCTATGCGCGGGAGGCGGGCGGCGGCGGTATGTAAAGCCTGCAGCGACAGGTTGATGCCCGGCGCGATGATCACGCCCTCCAGGCCCCCGTCGCGGGCGACCACATCGAAGGTGGTGGCGGTGCCGCTGTCGATCACGATGGCTGGCCCCCCGTGCTCGAGGAAGGCGCCCACGGCGTTGACGAGCCGGTCGGCGCCGGCCTCGCGCGGATTGTCGATGCGCAAGGCGATGCCGAGGTTGACGCCGTCCTCGCCAACCACGAGCGGTTCGGCGCTCGTATATCGGCGGATGAGATTGCGCAGGTTGAACAGCGCCTGCGGCACCACCGTGGAGATGATGGCGGCGCTCACATCGGAGAACGCTAGCCCCTGCATGCCCATGAGCGCCGCAAGCCAGGGCGCATACTCATCAGCGGTGCGCGCCGCACTCGTGGAGACGCGCCACTGGCCGCGCCATGCTGCCCCGTCGTAGAGGGCGAACTTGGTGTTGGTGTTGCCGACGTCGATGGC
>JAIYAO010000036.1 GCA_027488965.1 Alphaproteobacteria bacterium | reverse complement strand
GCGCCGGCGGAGAGATCGGCGCCGGCGCAGAACGCGCGGTCGCCGGCCCCCGTGACGATCACGGCCTTCACGGCGTCGTCGGCGTCCGACAGGTCGAACGCGGCGATCATGTCGAGCATCATCTGGCCGGTGAACGCGTTCATCTTGTCCGGCCGGTTCATCGTGATCGTGGCGATGCCGTCCTTCACGTCATAGAGGATGGTTTCGAAGGCGTGCGACATGGCGGTTCTCCGGGCGTTGCGTGGCGCAAGTAACGCGGGGTGACGCTGCGACGGTCAACTCCCGATTTCGGGGCGCGTCCCGGCAAGGACCGGGTGCGCCAAACGAAAAGAGCCGGCGCGTGGGCGCCGGCTCTTCGCATCTGTGGGTGGGGGCCGGGCCTACTTGCCCTTGCCTTTGGCGTTGCGCGCCATCACCGCCTCGGTGGTGGCCTGCCAGGCGTTGCGGTAGGCGAGCGTGGCGTCCTGGGCGGTCTTGGCCTCAAGGCGGCGCGCCTCGAACTGGTTGGTGATCGCCGTGATCTCGGCGACGCGGCACTGGTGCACGCGGTTGTAGGACTCCAGGAACGCGTTCACCGACGTGGTGCCGGCGTTGAGATCTTTCTGGTTGCGGATGGTGTCGGCGGCGATGGCGGCCGGCAGCGGCGGATAGGCGGGGCACGACGACGGCGGCACGGGCACGGCCGGCGCTGCGGCGACCGGTGGGGTCGGCGGCGTGGGCGCAGTGGTCTGCGCCACCGCGGCGGCGCCGGCGAGGGCCACCGCCGCAAGGGCGGATGCGAACGCGAACTTCATGCGGGGTCTCCTCCAGGATTCTCTCGGCCTGCGCCGTTCCGGGCGACTGTCTAGCGAGCCGTCCCGGACATGTCGCGGGCCAACATGACGAAAAAGCGGCGTCTTCGCAGCGGGACGCATGCGGCGCGCGGACGACCTCGTCCGCACACCCCCTCCGCAGAGCTTACGCCGAAACGCCATGCAGGGACGGGGTCGTCCCCGCTCCAGCTCGCGCTACTGCAGCTGGAACGGGATCCGCAGGGTGTAGCGGCCTTCCACGGGCTGGCCGTCCCGCGTGGCGGGGACCATCTCGTAGCTGCGCGACAGGCTGAGCGCGGCGGAGCCGAAGTTCCAGCCTGTGGGGTCTTCCGACGCCACGGTGCAGGCCAGCGTGCCGTTGGTGCGCACCGTGCAGTTCAGCACGACCACGCCCGTCTTTTCCCGCTCGATGGCACGCGCCGGATAGAAGCGCTCCACGTCGCGCGCGCTGGGCCGCTTGACCCACTGCGGCTGGGTGATGACCGGCGGCGGCGGCGGGGCCAGCGGCGCGGGCGGCGCAGGCGGCGTGGGCGGCACCACCGGGATGTCGGTGAACACTTCCACGGTGCTTGTCGTCGGCGGCGACCGCATGGCGGGCGGCGGCGGCGGCGGCGGGCGATCCGGCGGCGGTGGGGGCGGCGGCGGCGGCGGCGGCGGCTTCTTGGTGACCACGGTCACCGCCTTCGAGAAATCGAACATCTCGCCGATGCCGCGGATCTCGTGTGTGAACGCCAGGAATACGAGGCTCCCGCAGACGATCGCAGAGATCGCAAGGGCGGCGAGGCGGAACTTCACCATACGTCGGGATCCCCTAAATCGCCGCGTCTTTGACCAGCAGGCTCACTTGCTTGAACCCTGTCTGGTCGATCTCGTTGATCAGGCCGATCACGTTGGCGTAATTCGTTTCCTGATCAGCATCCACGAACACCTTGGCGTTCTGGAACAGCTTGGCGAGATCGTCGCGCATTGTCGTGTTGTTGGTGCGGACGACGTCAAACAGGCGATCGCGGAAGCGCTCCTGCGGGACGATTTCGTCGCCGATGTAGAGGGTGAGCACGCCGGCCTCGTCCTGGATGGACACGATCGTCGGCTTGTCTTCGGGCTGCGTGTAGATCGGGATGCCGGGCGGCGGCAGATCGACCTTCACGTCCACCGTGGGCATGGGTGCGGCGACCATGAAGATGATCAGCATCACCAGCATGATGTCGATGAACGGGATGACGTTGGGTTCGGAGTTGGGCTGCATGCCCTTGCCGCCACCGCCACTTGAGAGTTTTCCGGCCATGGGTGCCTCGTCCTCTCGCTCAGCGCTTCTTGTCGTCGGCGACGAGCGCGATCTTGGTCAGTTCGCTGTCCTGCAGGCGGTTCATCACCCGCACGACGTTCTTGTACTGCGTCACGCCCGAAGCCCGCACGTAGATGCGTTGATCCTTGTAGAAGTCCGGATCGTTCGCCGACTCGCGCGGATTGTTCGCCTTGATCGCTGCGATGGTGGCGGGGCCGACGTTCTCGTAATCGACTTGCTCCTCCATCACGAACACGGCCGGACAGCCCGCCACGGCGGACCCCTTCACGGCCTGGTTGCAGTCAGGCCCGTCCACCAGCGTCACCCACACGGGCTTCGACGGCCGCTTGGACGCCAGCACCTGGCTGTCCGGCATGTCGGCCTTGATGTCGACGTTGGCGATCGGCGCGGTGACCATGAAGATGATGAGCAGCACGAGCATCACGTCGATGAACGGGATGACGTTCGGCTCAGCATTCACTTCCGGCCGGCCGCGCTTCTTGCCGACTCCGGTATCCAGTTTCGCGCCCATCGGCGTTGCTCCTTGCGACCGTTACCGGGTCTTAGGCGCCGCGACGGTCCATGTCGCGGGATACAAGGGCGACGAACTCCGAGAGGAAGTCCTCGTATTTGCCGGCGATCTTGGAAATCTGCTTGGCGGAGAAGTTATAGATCAGCACGGCCGGGATGGCGGCGGCCAGACCCGCGGCGGTGGCGAGCAGCGCGCCGGCGATGCCGGGGGCGACCGCGACCAGCGAGGTGGACTGGGTCTGCACGATGCCGATGAAGGAGTTCATGATGCCCCAGACGGTGCCGAACAGACCGATGAACGGCGCATTCGAGCCGATGGAGGCGAGGAACGTCATCGAGGAGCCGAGCTCTTCAAGGTGTTCGTTCTGCTTGATCTGCATGGCCGAGCCGACGCGCTGCATCGTGTGATCGCGGGCGTCGCGCATGGTGTAGAGGCCGAGATCCTGCGTCTTGCGGACTTCGCCCATGCCGGCGTCGAACATCGTCTTGATGCCGGAGGCGGGCAGCTTGCGCACGATGGCTTCGGCTTCTTCGACGGAGTTGGCCTTGCGGAAGGCCGCGAGGAATTCTTTGATCTTGGCGTTGTTGGCGCGCATGACCCAGACCTTCTCGATCAGCAGCGCGATCGAGTAGATGGCGCAGATCCCGAGGATCACCATCACGCCCTTTTCCACGCCTTCCAGCTTGTCCCAAAGGTCAAGCAGGTTGAGGCCCTCGGCGGTCTGGCCGGCGGCGGTCTTGGCGCTCTCCGTGGCGGCCTGCTTGGCGGCTTCGAGCGACGCGGCATCCGGGGCCGGCGGCGGCGGCGCTGCGGGCGGAGTCGCGGGGGTCGCCGCCTGGGCGTAGACCGAGAGGATGGCGGTGCTCAACACGTTCATGATCTGCCCTTTTAAGCCCTTGGCCGAGAAACCCTTGGACGCCAGACCGGGATCTCCCCAGTGAGTCCGATGTTTGAGGCGAAACTCCGTTCGCCGTAAGAAACATTACAGTGATGGGTAGCGCGTGCGGGACGCGTCGCGCAAGACGCGCTCTCCTCCCACCGCACACCCGAGTCGCCGCTTGTTCGCGGTTCTTCTGCCGGGCGCGCACGCCGTCCGCCTAAATTTTCGGAAAACCCCCCAATGTCAATGGCGCAACCGCAGAAGGACTGATCACGGCGGGCTGATGCGCCGGACTGGCGTATCCCCACGCCCTTGCGCAATATCCTTGCCCAACAACGGCGAAGGGGCCCTGCCCGCCGCCGCCGGAGGAGTTCCCGCCATGCACCCACGCGCGCACGCCGCCACCGATCCCGCCCGCCCCGCCATCGTCATGGTGGGCGACGGGCGCACCGTGACCTATGGCGCGCTTGAAAAGTCCGCCAACCAGACCGCGCATTTCCTCCGCAGCCTGGGCCTCGGGACCGGGGAGACGGTGGCGATGTTCATGGACAACATGCCCGAGTACTACCAGCTGGCCTGGGCCGCGCAGCGGGCGGGGCTGTACTTCTCGTGCATCTCCACCAAGCTCACGGCCGGCGAAATCGCCTACATCCTGCGCGACTCCGGGGCCAAGGCGCTGTTTGTGTCTCCGGGCCTGGCGGGACCGGGGCTGGAAGCGGCGCGGGAGGCGGGGGTTCCCGCCTTCGCGGTGGGCGGGGCGATCGCGGGCCTGGAGCGGTTCGAGGGCCTCGTCGCAGGCTTTCCCGACACCCCCATCGCCGATGAATCCGCCGGCGCCGACATGCTTTACTCCTCGGGCACCACGGGCCGGCCCAAGGGCGTGCGCCCCGCCCTCACGGGCCTGGCCATCGACGCGCCGAACCCGCTGATGATGCTGACCCAGGCGCTCTACGGGCTGGGGCCCGAAGCCCGCTACCTGTCCCCCGCCCCGCTCTACCACGCCGCCCCGCTGCGCTGGACCATGAGCATCCACCGCTTCGGCGGCACGGTGTTCGTGATGGAGAAGTTCGACCCGGAGGCCTATCTCGCCGCCGTCGAGACGTTCGCCATCACCGCCAGCCAGCTGGTGCCCACCATGTTCGTGCGCATGCTGAAGCTGCCGCCCGAGGTGCGTGCGAAGTACGACGTCTCAAGCCTGAAGATGGCGGTGCACGCCGCCGCGCCGTGTCCCGTATCCGTGAAGCAGGAGATGATGGCCTGGTGGGGGCCGGTGCTGCACGAGTACTACGCCGGCACCGAAGGCAACGGCTTCTGCAGCGTGGGCCCGCAGGAATGGCTGGCGAAACCGGGAACGGTGGGGCGCGCCGTGCTGGGCGAACTGCGCATCTGCGACGAGGACGGCAACGAGGTGCCCGCGGGAACCGAAGGCGCGATCTACTTCGCCAACGGCCCGGAGTTCATTTACCACAACGCACCGGAAAAGACCGCCGAGACGCGCAACAAGCACGGCTGGTCCACCCTCGGCGACGTGGGCTACGTCGATGCGGACGGCTACCTGTTCCTGACGGACCGCAAGGCCTTCATGATCATCTCCGGCGGCGTGAACATCTATCCGCAGGAGGTGGAGAACCTTCTCGTCACCCATCCGAAGGTGGCCGACGCCGCGGTGTTCGGCATTCCGAACGAAGACTTCGGCGAAGAGGTCAAGGCCGCGATCCAGCTGATGGATCCGACGCTTGCGGGCCCGGCCATGGCGGAGGAGCTGCTGGCCTTCTGCCGGCAGAACCTCTCGGCGGTGAAGTGCCCCCGCTCCGTCGATTTCCACGACGAACTGCCCCGCCACCCCACCGGAAAACTATACAAGCGCCTGCTGCGGGACCCCTACTGGGGCGGCAAGCAGAGCCGGATCGTCTGACGTTGGCGTTCACCCTCAACCGGCCCTTAACGCCGTTATGTTAGGGACCGAAGCATGTGGATCGAGAGCGAGAATTACATCGGCCCGTGCCGGCGTGGCGGCAGAGGAGGCTTCCGCCTGCTCAACCGCCGGCTGCGCCGGGGCGGCGATCGCGATCCCTCCATCGAGGCGTTGTTCCGCCAACTGCGGGCCAACGCAGTGGACCTCACCGAAGCGCGGGAGCGTAAACGCTTCAAGCTCCGCCTCGCCGCCACCATCGGGGTGGCACGCCGCAGCGGCATGGGCGCCTGCGCCGCGCAGCTTGAAAAGCTGAATCACGTCATGACCGACACCGCGCTGGCGGACCGGCGCTCCGCGGCCGTGATCGAACAGTACCTGGCGACCGCCGCCGCCACGCTCCCGCCGCGCTGACGGCGCGCGCAACCGGGTGGCCGTGGCCGGCGTATAGCAAAGCATGAGCTATTCCCGCCGCACCCTCTTCACGGGCGCCGCCGCCCTGGCCCTCGCCGGCGCCGGCGCAGCGCTTGCCGCCCCGAAGCCGAAAACCCAGTCCGACGTCAACGAAGGCCGCTACGCGGACTCTCCCTGGCGGCGGGTCACGGAAGCGCAGTGGCGTGAGCGGCTGACGCCCGCTGCGTTCCTGGTGCTGCGCAAGGAGGACACCGAACGGGCCGGCACTTCGCCCCTCAACGAGGAGAAGCGTCGCGGTCAGTACGTCTGCGCGGGCTGCGCGCTGCCGCTCTTCCGCTCCGAGGACAAGTACGAAAGCGGCACCGGCTGGCCCAGTTTCATCCGCTCCATCCCCGGGGCGCTGGGCACCAAGCAGGATTTCGTGATCGGCTACCCCCGCACGGAGTATCACTGCGCCCGCTGCCTCGGGCACCAGGGCCACGTCTTCGACGACGGCCCCGCCCCCACGGGCCTGCGCTACTGCAACAACGGCGTGGCGCTGCGGTTCGTCCCCGCCTGAGCGCGCAATGGCGGCGTGTCAGGCTGGTACGGTAAGGATTGCCCAGAAGCAGGTTTTCCGCTGACGGGTGTACGCGTCGCCCCGGAGGCCTCCCCACCGGGGTAGGACGCCCCCGGCAGGGGACGAGCGCGCCGTGCGTTTCCCCCGGAGGTGCGGCGCAGGCCTTGCTGCATTCACCGCGATGACTGGCGAAGAATCCTTCCACCCGGACACGCGGGCGCTGCTGGCCTACGGCCGCGTCCTGGCGGGGTCCGGCGATCCCCCGCCCCGCCAACCCGGCCAGGCGGGCGGGGCTGACCGGCTGGCCGAACGCCTGTTCGTGATGGATCGCCAGGGTGACGGACGGCTGATGATCCGCACCTTCGGCGCGGAACTCGTCTCGCTGTTTGGTGCGGACCTGCGGGACCGCGACTTCGCGGACCTGTGGCCCCGGGCCGACCGGCCGCTGCTGATGGCCTTCATCACCGCCGTGGCAGATGCGGGTCAGCCCGGCATTGTGCGCGCGAACGCCGAGAGCCAGGGCGGGGCGCGGCTGGGCGCTGAAATCCTCATTACGCCCCTGCGGACGCCGCCGCTGACTTCGGACCGCTACCTGGGCCTGTTCCAGCCGTTGGGCGGGGAAGCCTTCCTCGCCGGCGTCGCCCGCCTGCGCCTGGGCGCCCTTTACCCGCCCGAAGCCCGCGTGACGCCCGGTCCGTTGCGGCTCGTGGTCAGCAACCAGCGCTAGCTGGCGCGACCGCGCGCGCGGATTTATCCTCACCCGCCATGATGAGAACGGTGCTTCTTTACGGGACGGCGCTCGCGCTCGGCGCGGTGGCGCTGCAGTGGCTGGAGTACCAGGTCTGGGCCCGGGCGCACCCATCGGAAATCTACATCGCGCTGATCGCCTCGGGCTTCCTGGGCCTGGGCGTCTGGGTCGGCGCCCGGCTGTTTGCGCCGCGGGCGAAAGCGGGGCTGTTCGAGACCAACACCCGCGCGCTGGCGTCCCTCGGCATCACCGCCCGCGAGCACGAGGTGCTGGCGCTGCTGGCCGCCGGCCGCTCCAACAAGGAGATCGCGGGCCAGCTGCATCTCTCGCCCCACACGGTGAAGACGCACATCGCGCGCCTTTACGGAAAGCTTGAGGCGGCGCGGCGGACGGAGGCCGTCCTGCGGGCGCGCGAACTGGGGCTGATCCCGTAGGAATCCGGGCGACTGCATGGAAATCACCCTTTCGGGCGATTGTTTTGCGCACGCGATCCGGCGCTGCATGGCCGCCGAAGACCACGAAAGGACCACGCCATGCTTCGCACCATCCTGATTTTCGGGGCCGCCGCCGGCCTCGTCGTCGCTGTGCCCATGGGCCTGATGATCGCCTTCGGCGACCCTACGGACACCTCCCAGTCGCCGTTCGCCGGCTACCTCATCATGGTGCTGGCGCTCAGCCTCATCTTCATCGGCGTGAAGCGGTTCCGGGACCGTGCGCTGGGCGGCGTGATCAAGTTCGGGCCGGCGTTCCTCACCGGCCTCGGCATCAGCGCGGTGGCGGGCGTCATCTATGTGGTCGGCTGGGAGATCAGCCTCGCGGCCACGGACTTCGCCTTCATCGACAGCTACGCGGCGTCCGCGCTCGAAGCCGCGCGCGCCAAGGGCGCCTCCGCCGCGGAGATCGAGAAAATGACCGCCGACATGGCGAAGTTCCGCACCGACTACGCCAATCCGCTCTTCCGCCTGCCGCTCACGTTCGTGGAGATCTTCCCCGTGGGGGCGGTGATCTCGCTCGTGTCGGCGGCGCTCCTGCGCAACAGCCGCTTCCTGCCGGCGCGCGGCTAGGCCGCGCGCACCGCATCCTCCGCGATGGGCGCGTCCTGCGGCGGCAGCGGCGGCCGACCGCGGATCATGTCGGCGGCCTTCTCCGCGATCATGATGGTGGGCGCATTGGTGTTGCCGCCGACCAGCGTGGGCATCACCGACGCGTCGATCACGCGCAACCCCTCGATCCCGCGCACCCGCAGCGCGCCGTCCACCACCGCGCGATCGTCGGCGCCCATGCGGCAGGTGCCGACGGGATGGTAGATGGTCTCGGCCTTCTGGCGGACGAACGCGTCGATCTCCGCATCGGTCTGGACGTCGGCGCCGGGGAACAGCTCGGGGCCGCGGAACATGTCCAGCGGTCGCTGGCCTACGATCTCGCGCACCATTTTGATCGACTCGCGCATGGTGCGGCGATCGAGTTCGGTGGCGAGGTAGTTGGGATCCACCAGCGGCGACGCGAATGGATCGGCCGAGGCAAGCCGGATGTCGCCGCGACTCTCTGGGCGCAGCTGGCAGGTATGGATGGTGAAGGCGTCCCGGTCCGGCTTCACGCGCGCATGATCGACCATCATGGCGTTGACGAAGTGGAGCTGGATGTCGGGACGGTCCAGTTCCGGTCGCGTCCGGAGGAAGCCGCCGCAGTGCAGGTGGTTGGTGCTGCCGGGGCCCGTGGCCGAAGCCATGTACTCAAGGCCCACCAGCAGCTGCTTCACGCCCTTGGTGCGCGTGTAGAGCGTGATCGGCTTCGAGCATTCGGTGATGACGCTGAGATCGAGGTGGTCCTGCAGGTTGGCGCCCACCTCGGGCAGGTCGGCATGCACCGTCACGCCATGGGCGCGCAGGTGATCGGCGGGCCCCACGCCCGATAGCATCAGCAGATGCGGGGACTGGAACGCGCCCGCCGCCATCAGCACCTCACGGTCCGCCATGGCGCGCTGCACGGGCTTGCCCGGGCCGGCCGCGAACTCCACGCCCACCGCCCGGCCCTTTTCGATGAGCACGCGCGCGGCGTGGGCGTTGGAGATCACCGTGAGGTTCGGCCGCTCCAGCGCGGGGCGCAGGTAGGCGGACGCGGTGTTCCAGCGCACGCCGTTCTTGATCGTCAGGTGGAAGTCCCCGACGCCTTCCTGCTGGAAGCCGTTGAAGTCCCGCGTGCGCAGGTGCCCCGCCGCCACGCCCGCCTGGATGAAGGCCTTGCGCAGCGGCTCTCCCGTGGGCGGGCGGCTGACCCAGAGCGGGCCGCCCTCGCCGCGCCAGGCATCGCCGCCGGCCTCGTTGTGCTCCGATTTCTTGAAGTAGGGCAGCACGTCCCGGTAGGCCCAGCCGGCAAGGCCCAGCTGGCGCCAGTCATCGTAGTCGCGCGCGTGGCCGCGGATGTAGATCATCCCGTTGATGGAGGACGAACCGCCCCAGCCGCGCCCGCGGGGCTGGTAGAGGCGGCGGTTGTCGAGGTGCTTCTGGGGGACGGTCTCGAAGGCCCAGTTGTGCTGGTTCTTCTCCTTGAACAGCGTGCCCGCGCCCGCCGGCATGCGCACCAGCAGGCTCGCGTCCTTGGGGCCCGCTTCCAGCAGGATCACGGAGACGCCGGGGTCCTCCGTCAGGCGCGCGGCCAGCACGCACCCGGCGCTGCCTGCGCCCACGATCACGAAATCCGCCCGCGCCGCCGCAGCCATCGCGTCACTCCCTTTGTGTTTCTTGGCGCAAGCTTGCCCAAGCCGGGCCTGCGCCGCAATAGATGACGCAGGCGTCACTGCCGTTGAGGTAAACAGAATCTTCACCAGGACGGGCGGACTCTCCGGCGCGAAACTGGAGACATGGCCCCATGGCCGCAGACCTTGCCCGCGCGCACGCCCTGCTGTCGCTGGTCCGGCGCGACGCGCCGGACCGCCGCCGGTTCCGCCGGCTGGACATGGGCCTGAGCGGCCGCCTTCTCGACCGCACGGGCGAGGAGCACGACTGCCGCACCCTCGACATCTCCCCGGGCGACGCCCGCATCGCCTCCACCGCCCGCGGACGCGTCGGCGACCGGATGATCGTCTATCTGAAGGACGTGGGCCGGGTGGAGGCCGAAATCGTGCGCCTGCTGGAAAGCGCCACGTTCGCCGTGCAGTTCGCCGCCACCGCCCACAAGCGCGAACGGATCGCCGAACAACTCACGCTGCTGATCAACCCAGCCCTCGATGAGGACGAGGACCGCCGCGTGCGCCGCTACTCCGGCGCCGGCGTGGCCCCGGTGGAGCTGGAGGACGGCACCACCGTGCCGTGCGAGATCCTCGATTTCTCGCTCGTCGGGATCGCCGTGAAATGCGCCCGCCGGCCGCTGATCGGCGCCTGGGTGAAGGTGGGCAACCAGTACGGCCGCGTGAGCCGCTACCTCGACCAGGGCTTCGCCATCGACTTCGAGGTCCGCGCGCGGATCTAGGGCGCCGCGTCCAGATACCGATCCGACCATGCCGCGATCATCCGGGCGGCGTACTCCGCGTCCGCGGTGCGGGTCAGCAGGTGATCGGCGTCGTCCAGTGAAATGAAACTCTTCGGGTGGCGGGCGGCGAGAAAGATGCGCGAGGCATTCTCGATGCCCACCACCTCGTCACGCGGCGCGTGCATCACCAGAAGCGGGCGGTGCAACTGTGCGATGTGATCGGCCTGCCGCTGCTGGCGGAGATCCTCAAGCAGCTGACGTTTAACGGTGAACTTTCGGCCTGCGAGGAGGACCTCCGCGGCCCCCGTGGTTTCGATCTCTTCGGCATGGGCGTGGAACTGGTGGACGACATGTTCGGCGTCGCTCGGCGCGCCGATGGTAGCCACCGCGCGCACCTCGGGAATGAGATGGGCCGCCGCCAGCACGGCGGCCCCGCCCAGGCTGTGGCCCACCAGCAGGCGGGGCGCTTCATGCATCGCGCGCAGATGCGCAGCGGCGGCGGCCAGATCGGCGACGTTGGACGAGAAGTTGGTGTTGGCGAAATCGCCCTCGCTCTGGCCAAGGCCCGTGAAGTCGAACCGCAAAGTCGCCACGCCGTGCGCGGCCAGCGCCCGCGCGATCCGCACCGTGGCCGAGGAGTCCTTGCCGCAGGTGAAACAGTGGGCGAACAGCGCGAACGCCCGTGGCGGCGCATCGGGCATTTCGAGCCGGGCGGCGAGCGTTGCGCCGTCAGCGCCCGGAAAACTGAACTTGAGGCTCTGCATGCCCTGACGCTCCGGACGGCGGCGCCGCAAAAGGCGCATGTTCCCTGACGTTTGCGAGTTCCCTGCCCGTCTGCACGAATGCCTACCATATCCGGCGGCGACGTGGCATGGAGAACCGTCCATCCCGGCGGTCGCTGCCTTCGGCGGCGCCCAAAAGGATCAGGTTTGAAAGCTGCCCTCCACCCACGCCACGCCGAACGGCTGGCGGCGCTGCGCGCCTACGACATCCTCGATACCCCGCGCGAATCCGACTTCGACGAGATCGTCCTGCTCGCATCGGAGATCTGCGAGGCGCCCATCTCCGTGGTGAACCTGATCGACGCGGACCGGCAATGGTTCAAGGCCGAAGTCGGCCTCGGCGTGCGCGAGACCCCGCTCGACACCTCGCTGTGCGCCCACGCGATCCTGGACGTGGACTTCATGGAGATTCCGGACACGCTGCAGGATGGCCGCATGTCCGACAATGCGTTGTGCACGGGCGAGCCCTACCTGCGCTACTACGCCGGAGCGTTGCTGCAGACCGCTGATGGCTTGCCCCTCGGCACCCTGTGCGTGCTCGACTTCACGCCGCGCACGCTCACGCCCTTCCAGCGCAACGCCCTGCAGGTACTCGCCCGCCAGGTGATGACGCAGCTTGACCTGCGCCTCTCGCTGAAGCGCCAGGCCCTGCTGCAGAAGGAGATCGACCACCGGGTGAAGAACTCGCTCCAGTCCGTCGCGGCGATGGTGCACCTGCAGACGCGCAACGCCGAGGATCCCGACCTGCGCGCGGCGCTGGAGAAAGTGGAGGTGCGCATCCACACGATCTCGCTCGTGCACGAGGAACTGTACGGCGAAGGCGCGACCGAACACATCGACCTCGCCCGGTATCTCAGCCGGCTGTGCGGGCTGCTGCAGCGCGCCGCGCCAGCCAATGTCGCCATCGCCGCCGAAGTGGAGCCGATCCAGATCGATCCCGCGCGCGCGGCCTCGCTGGGCATGATCGTGAGCGAATTCGCCATGAACGCCACGAAGTATGCGTTCCCAGACGGGCGCGCGGGCACGGTGCGCGTGGCCCTGCGCGGAGGATCCGATGGCATGGCGGACATGACATGCACCGACGACGGCGTGGGGCTTCCCGACGGCGCGGCGCCGAAGGCGGGCCTGGGCACCCGGCTCATCCACGCGGCGGCGTCGCAGATGGGCGGGCGCGTCGCCCACCGCCAAGACGGCGCGGGCTACGGCCTGCAGGTCACTTTTCCCGTATGAGCGACCCAGCAAAAACCCCGCGCTGGGTTGCGGCGCGGGGTTGCTGAATTCCGGGTGCGACGGAGGAAGCGCGCCGCCGGTGCATTCGCCCTACTCGTCGTAGGCGTGGCGCTCAAGCTTCGGGCCGCTGTTGTTGCCCTTGGCCGTCTCGTCGCGGTCCACCAACTCGATGACGGCGATGGGGGCGTTGTCGCCGTGACGGAAGCCAGCCTTGAGCACGCGGGTGTAGCCGCCGGAGCGGGTCTTGTAGCGCGGGCCGATGACGTCGAAGAGCTTCTTGGTCATGTCCTCGTCGCGGATGCGGGAGGCGGCGAGGCGGCGCGCCGCGAGATCGCCGCGCTTGGCCAGCGTGATGAGCTTTTCCACCACCGGCTTCAGCGACTTCGCCTTCGGCAGGGTGGTGACGATCTGCTCGTGCTTGATCAGCGACGCCGCCATGTTGGCGAACATCGCGGTGCGATGCGCCGCGGTGCGGTTCAGTTTGCGGAGGGCCATACCGTGGCGCATGTGAGCGTATCCTAGACCGTGTCTTCGTATTTCTTGGCGAGGTCTTCGATGTTTTCCGGCGGCCAGTTTTCCACGGCCATCCCGAGATGCAGGCCCATGCCCGAGAGCACTTCCTTGATCTCGTTCAGCGACTTGCGCCCGAAGTTCGGCGTCCGGAGCATCTCCGCCTCCGACTTCTGGATCAGGTCCCCGATGTAGACGATGTTGTCGTTCTTCAGGCAGTTGGCCGAGCGCACCGACAGTTCGAGCTCGTCGACCTTCTTCAGGAGCGACGGGTTGAACGGCAGGTCCGGCTTGTCGGACGACGCGGTGGCCTTCTTCGGCTCCTCGAAGGTGATGAACACCTGGAGCTGGTCCTGAAGGATGCGCGACGCATAGGCCACGGCGTCCACGGGGCTCACGGCACCG
>JAIYAO010000185.1 GCA_027488965.1 Alphaproteobacteria bacterium | reverse complement strand
TCGAAGGTGTCGATCTTCGCATACGCCAGCAGCTTGGCGAGTTCGGGCCGCACAAGCCCCACGCGCCGTTCCCGCAGCGCGCGCATCTCCTCCGCCTCCGGCAGCCCCTCCACCTTGCGCGACAGCTTGCCCGCCTTCTCCAGCCGCTCCATGAAGCGTTCGGCGCTGTCGAGATCGGCGACGGCGGTCGCCTCGGCGATGGTGAGGGCGCGCGTCTGATCGTAGTTGTGCCGCAGGACGTGGTGCTCCACGTCATTCGTCATCGCCGCCAGCAGCGGCACGCGTTCTGCCGGCTTCAGCGCACCTGTCCGCTGCGCTTCAGCCAGAAGGATCTTGATGTTCACCTCGTGGTCGGAGGTGTCGACGCCGGCGGAGTTGTCCACCGCATCGGTGTTGATGCGCCCCCCGCGCCGGCAGTACTCCTCGCGGCCCGCCTGTGTGACGCCGAGGTTGGCGCCTTCGCCGATCACCAGCGCGCGCACGTCGCGGCCGTCCACGCGGTGCGCGTCGTTGGCCTTGTCGCCCACGTCCATGTGCGACTCGGTGGAGGCCTTCACGTACGCCCCGATGCCGCCGAACCACAGCAGCTCCACCTGCGCCTTCAGCAGGATGGCGATGAGTTCGGACGGGGTGAGCGCCGCCTGCGTGATGCCGAACAGCGCGCGCGCCTCGTCCGACAGCTGGATCGATTTCTCCCCGCGGCTGTAGATTCCGCCCCCCTTCGAGATCTTGCTCGCGTCATAGTCGCGCCAGCTGGAGCGCGGCAGCGCGAACATGCGCTTGCGCTCGGCCCACGACACGGCGGTGTCGGGGTCGGGGTCGATGAAGATGTCGCGGTGATCGAACGCGGCCACGAGCCGGATCTGCTGCGACAGCAGCATGCCGTTGCCGAACACGTCGCCCGACATGTCGCCCACGCCCACCACCGTGAACGGCGTGGTCTGGATGTCCTTGCCGATCTCGCGGAAGTGGCGCTTCACGGCCTCCCACGCGCCCTTGGCGGTGATGCCCATGCCCTTGTGGTCGTAGCCCACCGAACCGCCGGACGCGAAGGCGTCCCCCAGCCAGTGGCCGTAGTCGGCGGAGATGCCGTTGGCGATGTCGGAGAAGGTGGCGGTGCCCTTGTCGGCGGCGACCACGAGATACGGATCGTCGCCGTCCCAACGCACCACGTCGGGCGGCGGCTTCACCGCGTCGTCGACGATGTTGTCCGTGATGTCGAGGAGACCGCGCAGGAACATCTTGTAGGCGTCCACGCCCACCTGCGCGAATGCGGGATCGGTGCGGGGCGGCAGCTTCTTGGGAAAGAAGCCGCCCTTGGCGCCCACGGGCACGATGATGGCGTTCTTGACCTGCTGGGCCTTCACGAGATCGAGCACTTCGGTGCGGAAGTCGTCGCGCCGGTCCGTCCAGCGCAGGCCGCCGCGCGCCACGGCGCCGAAGCGCAGGTGCACGCCTTCCACGTCCGGACCCGCCACCCAGATCTCGCGGTACGGCTTGGGCGCGGGAATGTCCTCGAGGTCGCGGCTGGCGATCTTGAACGACATGTAGGGCTTGGGCTGGCCGTCGGCGCCGCGCTGGTGGAAATTGGTGCGCAGGATGGCGCCCACGAGCCGAGCGATGCGCCGCAGCACGCGGTCCGCATCGAGGCTGACGACCTTCTCCAGCGCCCTGTCGATCTGCGCCTCGATCTGCTTCGCCCACGCGGTGCGCTCGGCGACAGGCTCAAGCAGGCCCGGATCGAACCGCACGCGGAAGAGGCCCAGGATCTGGCGCACGATCTCGGGGTGATCGCACAGCGCCTGCTCCTGCACCGACTGGGAGGGATCGAGCCCGGTCTGCCCGCGGAAGCGGGCCAGCGCGCGGATGAGGGCGGCCTCGCGCCACGACATGCCGAGCTTGAGGATCAGCGCATTGAAGCCGTCGTTCTCCGCGCGGCCCGTCCAGATCGCCGCGAACGCATCCTCGAAGGAGCTTTCCACCGCCGCGAAATCGATCGCCTTGCCGTCGGCCGAGCGCATCTCGATGTCATGGATGTAGAACGCCGGCCCCACCGCGGGCCGGACATGGAACGTCAGTTCGTTCTCCACGTAGAGGCCGAGGTTCTCCAGCACCGGCAGGCACGCCGACAGCGGCAGCGCCGTCTCCTTCGCGTAGATCTTGCAGCACAGCTTGTCCGGCGCGCCGTCGCGCGCGGCGTAGGCGCGCACACGCACCGTCTCATCGGGCGCGAACTTCGCGAGCTGGCCCACGTCGATCAGCGCCTCGCCGGCGTCGAAGCGCTCCTTGTAGCCGGCGGAAAAGGCGCGCGCGAAGGGCGCAGTCCCCTCGTCGCCGGCGTCGGCGGCAGCGGCCTCGAATGCATCCTCCCACGTGCGGGTGAGTGCTGCGACCTCCACATCGAGCGCCACGGGATCGGGATCGGGCCGGCCGCGCTCGATGCCGCCGATGATGTAGTGGATGCGCGCCAGCGGCGCATCGCCGAACAGCGGATAGAACGCCGAGACGCGGCCACCGTAGGCGCGCGCCAGGGCCTGGCCGATGGCTTCGCGCACGCCGGAGTTGAACCGCTCCTTGGGCACGAACACCAGCGCGGAGATGAAGCGGTCGAACCGGTCGCGCCGGATGAACACCTTGGGACGCGGCCTGTCGAACAGGTGCAGGATCGCCATGCTCGTGGCCAGCAGCTCATCTTCCGAAATCTGGAAGAGCTCGTCGCGGGGGTAGTTCTCCACGATGTTGCGCAGCGCCTTGCCGTTGTGCGTGGCCTCGTCCTTGCCGGCGCGTTCGAGCACGCGCGCGGCCTTGCGCCGCAAGAGCGGCACCTCGCGGGTGGAGCTGGTGTAGGCCTCGGCGGTGAACAGGCCCACAAAGCGCGTCTCGCCCACCACATCGCCCTTCGCGTCGTAGCGCTTCATGCCCACGTAGTCGGCGTACACGCGCCGGTGCACGCGGCTGACGAGATTGGATTTCGACACCACGATGGGCGTCGGCTCCTGCAGGAAGCGCTGGATCTCGGGCGTGTTCATCGAGGGCTCCTGCCCCCGGCGCAGCACGTAGCGGTCCGGATCGCGCAGCAGGCCAAGGCCCGTATCGTCGATGACGATGGGCTCTTCCGGGATGAAGGCGCCGCGCGCGTCGCGGGCGAACTGGTAGTCGCGCGCGCCGAGGAACGTGAAGGCCCCGTGCTCCAGCCAGCGCAGGAACGCCACGCCCTCCGTGCGCTCGCCCTCGGACGCGTTGGTGCGCGCGGCGGCAAGCTCGGCGGCGCACGCGGTCATCTTCGCGCGCATCGCGGC
>JAIYAO010000128.1 GCA_027488965.1 Alphaproteobacteria bacterium | reverse complement strand
TTCCGGCTTTTCGGTCCAGATCGGTTCAAGCACCTGCAGGACCAACCCCACATCGATCGCCGAAACTGGTAGCGGCCCCAGTTTCGGGAACGCATAGGCCTCCAGCGTCGCGGCCCACAGCTTGGCGTGCTTCTCGCTCTTCCAACGGGACGCCTGCCCCTTCATGTAGCTCTCGGCGGCTTGGCGAAAGGTGGTGCTTCGGGCGGCCTCGACCTCCGCTTGCGCCTTCGCCGTCTTCTTCTGCTCGATGGGATCGATCCCGTTCCCCAGAAGGGTGCGGGCATTGTCAGCGAGCGTGCGCGCGGCGGCGAGCCCCACGGCATCGAGGGGGCCAAGCCCCATGTCGCGGCGCTTCCCGCCGGGCGCCGTGTAGCGGAACAGCCACGACTTTCGGACGCGCGCCCTCCCCTGGATGTCTTTCGCCACGGTGGTTTGCAGGAACAGGCCGCCACCGTCATGGACGAGCCCCGACGAGGCGATCGCACGGACGCTATGCGCCGTTAGTCTATGTTTGCTGCGGTCCGATACCACGGTGTCACTACCCATCAACCTACCCATCAATAGGCACGTGCTTCGCGGTTCCCGTCAATGCCGATGAGTGCGCAATATAGAGGGCAAAATCCATGGTGCACATGGCCTCCATAGCGGCCGGCGTTCCGGCTCGTTCCGGCCCAATCTTTGAAGTTCGGCAGCTACCCGGGGAGCCATTGCGTCGTTTCGCGCAAAAGCTCTGGCGCTCAGTCTTCCCACGCGATCCGCACGCCGGGGACGCGGGTGATGAAGTCCGCGCCGAACGCCGTGGCCGGCGAATGCGCGCCGGGCGCGGGCCGCCGGCGAAGCGTCTCTTCCACGGCCTGCAGCGCAATGTCGGCCGCCACCGCAAACCCCTCCCCCGCTTCGAGGCGCCCCCGCAGGCGCCGACGGCCGAGGCCCGCCTCGACCCAGACCCGGGAGACGTGATCGGTGCGCCCGCCGGCGGCGCCGGCGTGTCCGCCCGCGCCGGCCATCTGGGCGCGCACAAAGGGAACCTTCATCAGCAGCGGCAGCAGCGGGGCCATCACCGAGAGCGCCAGCGCCTGGCCGCGGGCCATGGGCGCGCCGGCCACGATGCGCCGGGCGCCCACGGAGCGGCGCACCGCGGCGAGCTCCGCCAGCGGGACGCTGGCAAACGAGACGGCCGACCCGTCCGGCCTTTTCTCCCGCCAGCGCCGCGCGGCCAGCGCGCGCCGCACCAGGCGTCCGCCGCGCACCTCATGGCCGCCCCCGGCGATGACGCTGAGTGTGCTTTCGGCCACGCCCGCTGTGCTGAACGCGGAATCGGTCGCGACACTGAGGCGGACGAAATCCGCGCCGCCGAGGCGCCGTGCGGCCAGCGCCGCCAGACCCTCGCCCGCCGCGACGCCGAAGCCGGCCCCGCCCACCAGCGCCACGCCCTGCGCGCCGGCGACCTCGTGGTGCGCGAAGAGATCCTCCAGCACATCCAGTTCGCCGTTGAGATCGATGTAGTCTGCGCCCGCCGCGATCGCCGCGCGCATCAGCGGGCCGCCCGTCTGTTTGAAGGGGCCCGCGGCGTTGACCACAAGGCGCTGGCCCCGCAGTGCGGCGACGAGGCCGTCGTGATCGTGAAGCGGCGCCACGGCGACCGCCAGATCGTGCGACTGCGCGCCCGCGGCGAGTTTTGCGCCGTCGCGCCCCACAAGCCTGGGGCGATGTCCGCGCGCCACGGCGCGTTCAAGCACAAGCCGCCCCGTGAGCCCCGTCGCGCCGTACAGCGCCCAGCCAGATGGCGATGGCGGGGTGACGCCAACGTAAGCATTTGCTAACTCATCGGTCATCATGTCACGCTCCGAGGCCGTTGTTGATCAAAGCCCAAAGGTCTTCCGACAGCGCGCTGGGCGGGCGCGGCAATTCCTTGAAGTGCGCCATGCGCGCGATCTGCCCGAGGGCGCCGAGCACCAGGGCTGCGGCGAGCTGCGGATCGATGTCGCTGCGCACGCGGCCGGCCCGCTGCTCGGCGGCGATGAGCCTGCGCATGGCGCCGATCACCGACGCCTTGCGCAGATCTTCCGGCAGGTCCGCCCAGTAGCGGCGCAGGTTCTCCAGCACGAAGTGCACGCTCTCGGGCGAGGCCTCGATCATGTCGAGGCACGCAGCGATCCGCGCCTGCAGCGACGGCCCCCGTGCGCCCACCGGACCGGCGATGGCGCCGGCGAGGCGCCGGTAGCAGACCTCGAACAGGGCGAGCGCGAGCGCATCCTTCGTGCGGAAATGGCGGAACATCGCGGGGTTGGTGAACCCCGTCTCGGCGGCGATGTCGCGGATGCTGACCCCGTCCACGCCGCGCGACGCAAACAGCGACAGCGCCGCCGCAAGGATCGCCCGCTTGGCGGGCGAGTCCGATTCGGCGATGAAAAACGGGAGCGGAGCAGCAGGCATTCCGTGTGTTAGCATTTGCTTACATGCCCGTCAACCGCCGCACGGCGGGCCCTTGTCAGGGACTCCGCTGTTGCGGATATGAAGGCGGCGCGTGGCGCCGCCCGCCCCGCCACAGGCCGCACAGGACGCCCATGATCGAGATCTACCAGCGCGACGCGGCCGGCGAGGTCCGCAAGGTGGTCGATTGCGATATTGCGCTCACGCAGATGGGCCTTGTGTGGATCGATCTCGACGATCCCACCGAGGCCGAGGAAGTGCAGGTGGAGGCGGCGCTGGGCATCGATGTGCTGACGCCGGCCGAGCGCAGCGCGGTGGAGGATTCCGCGCGGTTCTACGAAGAGCAGGGCGCGCTCTACCTCACGGTCACGCTGCTGGGCAAACGCGACGACGGGCCGTTCCGCGCCGGCGCCGTGACGTTCATCCTCACCCGGACGGGCACGCTGGTCACCGTGCGCACCATCAGCCCGCGGGCCTTCGCCATCGGGCGGGGCCGGGCTTCGGCGCGGGTGGCGCAGGCCGCGGGCGGCGGCGATGTGATGATGGCGCTGCTGGATGCGTGCGTGGAGCGCATCGCCGACCTGCTGCAGGAGAACGCCGCCGCGGCCAACGCGGTGTCCATGGAGATTTTCGACGAGACGGCGGCGCGGGGCGCAGACATGCGCGCGACGCTGCGCACGCTGGGGCGGCTGGGCACGCTGTCGGCGCTGAGCCACGACAGTCTCGCCACACTGCAGCGGGCGGCCACATATGCCGCACTTGGCGATCCGGGCGCTTACGGCCTCGACCGTGAACGGCTGCAGGCGCTGCGCCGCGACACCGAACAGCTGGAACGCGCCATCGAGGCGTTCCAGACCCACCTCACCTTCCTGCAGGAGGCCATGCTGGGCCTGGTGGGCGCGACCCAGAACAACACCCTGCGCGCCATCTCGGTGGCCACCATCGCGTTCGCCCCGGCCACGCTGATCGCCTCGGTGTTCGGCATGAATTTCGAGGCCATGCACTGGTTCCAGACTTCGTGGGGGCCCGCCGTGGCCTTTGCGATGATGGTGGCGGCGCCGGCGGCGCTGCTGGCGGTGGCGCGGTGGCGCCGGTGGTTCTGAGAGCGCGCATTCGCCCGGCGGGGCGTTGACGGCGCCGCCGCGCCCGTAGCATGTGCCGCCCCCATGGCCGCCCTTGAATTCACCCGCCGCTACGCGATGGCGCACCGGTTCCTGTCGGACGTCTCGCCCAAGTGCATGACCCCGCACGGCCACAACGAACAGGTGGTGGTGCGGCTTGCCCCCTTGCAGCCCTTCCGGTTCAGCGGCGCCAACATGGACGCGCCCTTCGAGGCGGCCAAGGGCCGCTGGAAGGACTGGATCGACGGCGTGGTGGACCATGCCTTCCAGCTGAACCGCGCCGATCCGCTGGTCGACTGGTTCCGCACCCATGAGCCGGCCCGCCTGCCGCGGCTGATGGTCTTCGACGGCGACCCCACCACCGAGGCGCTGGCGGCGGTGTTCTGGCTCAAGCTCGACGCCTTCCTGCGGGCCGACGACCTGCCGTTCCGGGTCTCCGAGGTGCGGGTGGAAGAGACCCCCACCAACGCCGTGATCCTCACGGCCGACGGGTTCGACCCCGACGCCGGCGGCCTCTCCCAGGGCTGGCCCCGGCGGGCCGACCGCTCCATCAACGATTTCTGAGTCTTCAGCGCCCTGAGCTACAGCCTGGGTGGTCCTTCCGCGCCTCCCGAAGCGCGCGGCAAACGGCGCACCCCTGCTTCGACCCCGGCGCGATGCAGGCCCGCATGCTGGGCGGCGCGCGCTCGCGCCAAACGTACATCCGGGCTAGGTTTGACCATGGACGCGCAAAATCTGCTCTCGCGCATCGCCGCCGAACCCGGAAAAATGGGCGGCAAGCCGGTCATCCGCGGACGGCGCATCACGCCTGCAATGGTGCTCCACATGCTCGCCAACGGCGCGAGCCGCGCGGAGGTGCTTGAGGCCTACCCCGTGCTGGAGCCGGAAGACATCGATGCGTGTCTGCTCTATGCCGCGCGATTGAGCGACCAGGCAGGCGCCTCGGGCATTGTGATCGCCGCCGAATAGCGTGCGTTTCGCCGCCGACTCCAACATTGTCGCGCAGGCGGTGCGGGCGTTGCGCGCCCTCGGTCATGACGTAGCCTATGCCGCCGAACGCGCAACCGATCCCGGCGATGAGGCGCTTCTCGCGGACGCGCACGTTGAAGGCAGGGTGTTCCTTACCAAGGACCAGGACATCGGCACGCTGGTGCATCGCGATGCACGGCCGTATGCTGGCGTGCTGCTGCTCGACAATCTGGGCGACGCCGCCGCCGAAATGGACATGATCCTCGATGCGCTGAGCACCCATGGAGACCGTCTTGGCGCGGGGGCGTTTCTCCGTGTGACTGAGTCCGGCGTGCGGGATCAGCGTCGGTAGTTTTCCTGATCACGCTTCATCATTCCGGCGCGTCCGGAGACCGAACCCGGAATGGCGTGGGATATGCGATGACTGCCCCCTAGGCCATCCTGTACCTGACCGGCAGCGCCTTCAGCCCCGAGACGAAGTTCGAGCGCGTGCTGCGCGGGGCGCCGGCGAGATCGATCTCGTGCAGGCGCGGGAGCAGTTCCGCAAACAACGCCCTTATCTCCATGCGCGCCAGATGCATGCCGAGGCACACGTGCGCGCCGTAGCCGAAGGCCACCTGGCGCTTCACGTCGCGGTCCACGCGGAAGGCGAACGGATCGTCGAACACCTCCTCGTCGCGGTTGCCGCTCGGGTAGTGGAGGCAGAGGGCCTCGCCGGCCTTGATGGTGACGCCGCGCAGCGTGTAGTCCGCCACCGCGGTGCGCATGAAGTGCTTCACGGGCGTGGACCAGCGTATCATCTCCTCCACCGCGTTGGGCAGCAGCGACATGTCGGCCTTGAGCTTCGCCATCTCAGCGGGATTGCGGATCAGCTGCAGCAGGCCTGCGGATGCGGTGCTGGAGGTGGTGTCGTGCCCGGCGGTGGCGACGATGACGTAGTAGCTCATGGCCTCGCGCTCGCCGATCGGGGCGCCGTCGATGACGCCGTTGGCGATGATGCTGGCGAGATCGTCCCGCGGGTTGGCGCGGCGATCGGCGGTGAGCGCGCCGAAGTACTGGAACAGCACCTGCGCGGTCTGGAAGAGGTCGACGGCGGGGCCGCCGGTGTAGCTTTCGGCGTCCGTGGTGCGTTTGGTTTCGGCGACCACATCGGGATCGGCGGGGCCGAAGATTTCCTGCGTCAGCTTGAGCATGAAGGGCTCGTCCGACGCCGGCACGCCGAGGATCTCCATGATCACCCGCAGCGGATACCAGACCGACACTTCCTTCACGAAATCGCATTCGGAGCCGAGATCGGCCATGCGGTCCACGTGGGCCTTGGCGATCTCGGCGATGCGCGCGTCTAGCTTCTTCAGGTTCGGCGGCATGAACCACCCCTGCGTCAGCGCGCGCAGCTTCATGTGCACGGGATCGTCGAGATCGACGAGCGTGCGGAACAGGTGCGTGTCGCCGGTGACGGACTTCACCCACGCCTCGCCCTCGATGGGCGAGAGATAGGTGCGCAGGCTGTTGACGAACACGTCGGAGCGCTTCTCCACTTCCAGAATGTCGGCGTGCTTCACGATGGAGTAGAACGGGCGGAAGCCCACGGGCTGCATGAGGCGCACGGGATCCTCGCGGCGCAGCTGCGTGAACAGCGCGTGGATCTCGTCCTCGTCGGCGTAGAGATCGGGATTGACGATGGCGTCGTCGATGCGGTCGCGGGAGTAGCCGGGAAATCTCGGAATTGCGCCGTCGGCCATGGCCTTGCTCCCTTGCGTGTTCTGGTTTTCGGGGAGCCTAGCGCAGATCGGCGGCGCGGTCAGCGGCGCCGGAACGTCAACGCGTGAACCACGGCGCGAGGATGAGCGCGCCGACGACGACCTCCAGCGCCGCCGACGCCTGGTTGAACTTCGTGCCCGTGCCGTCGAGGGCCATGGACGCCACCCGACCGATGGCCGTGCCGATCCACATGGCCCCGCACACCGCCGCCGCGCCGAGCGCCGCCCACACGGTCGGCACGCCGCCCAGCGCCTCGATCTCCAGCGCCGCGGGGACCATGAATAACAGCCCCGCCGCCTGAGACCCGAAGAAGAGCCCGCCGAAGGTGCCGCGGAACTCCGCGAACCCGCCGGGCCCGCCCTCCGCGAGGCGCACGAGACGCGCGGCCCATTTCGGATCGACCATGGCATACGCGCCGAGCGCTGCGCCCACGCACATGCCGGCGGCCGAGAGCCAGTACGGGAGAAATTCCAAGACCGCCCCTACCCCTTCACCGGCCCGATGGTGAGCAGCACGAGCTTGCCGTCCACCGGACACCCCACCGCGCCCGCAGCGCCCGACAGCGCCGCGGCGAGGCCCGCAAAGCCCCAGCAGCGGTCCCGGTGCACCCGCATGGCGGGCGCCGACAGCTCCGCGATGCGGCGCTTCTCGCCGTACTTCTTCAGCTCCAGCGCGTGCTTGACCATGCCCTTGTCGAAGGAGGGATCGTCCCAGCCCCAGCGCCACAGGGATACGCCGGGCGCTGCGCCCTCCTCCTGCACCAGAAAGCCGATCACCTGCGCGTCGGCGCGCGCCTTCTTGCCGTCCGGCCAGGCGAACTCCACGCGCCGGGCGCGCTGGTCCACGGTGAGCGCGGATTCAGCCAGCGCCCGCCCGCCGGGGCCGGCGGGCGTATCGTCCTTGACCCATGCGATGCAGCGCTCGAGGACCTCGTTGAAGGGGCCCTCGAGTTCCTTGCCCTGCAGCGCACGCGCCATCAGCGGATCCCCGTCTTCACCTGATCCCCGGCACGTGCAGGCGCCCTTCGGCTTCGGCCTGCTCGCGCGCGGCCGTGCCCGCGTGCTTGCCGAGTTCGAGGCGGGCGATGGTGCGGCAGTGCACTTCATCGGGCCCGTCCGCCAGGCGCAGCGTGCGCTGGTGGGCGTACATGGAGGCGAGGCCGAAGTCCTGCGAAACACCGCCGCCGCCGTGCGCCTGGATGGCGTCGTCGATGACCTTCAGCGCGATGCGGGGCGCCGCCACCTTGATCATGGCGATCTCGGCCTTGGCCACCTTGTTGCCCACGGTGTCCATCATGTAGGCGGCTTTCAGGCACAAGAGGCGCGTCATCTCGATGTCGATGCGCGCTTCGGCGATGCGCTGCTCCCACACCGAGTGATCGGACAGGAGCTTGCCGAACGCCTTGCGCGTCAGCAGGCGCTTGCACATGAGTTCAAGCGCGCGCTCGGCGGTGCCAAGGGTGCGCATGCAGTGGTGGATGCGGCCCGGCCCGAGGCGCCCCTGCGCGATCTCGAACCCGCGGCCTTCGCCCCAGATGAGGTTTTCCGCCGGCACGCGCACGTCCTTCAGGTCCACCTCGAAGTGGCCGTGCGGCGCGTCGTCGTAGCCGAACACGTGCAGCGGGCGGATCATCGTCACGCCCTTGGCGTCGAGCGGCACGAGGATCTGCGACTGCTGGGTGTAGGACTTCGCGTCCGGATCGGTCTTGCCCATCACGATGGCGACCTTGCAGCGCGGATCGCCCACGCCGGAGGACCACCACTTGCGGCCGTTGATCACGTAGTCGTCGCCGTCGCGGCGGATCTCGGTCTGGATGTTGGTGGCGTCGGAGGAGGCCACCGCCGGCTCCGTCATCAGGAACGCGGAGCGGATCTCGCCGTTCATCAGCGGCTTCAGCCACTTGTCCTTCTGCGCGCGGGTGCCGTAGCGGTGCAGCACTTCCATGTTGCCCGTGTCGGGCGCCGAGCAGTTGAACACTTCCGACGCAAAGCCCACGCGGCCCAGCAGTTCGGCGATGGCCGAGTATGTCACGTTGGACAGGCCGGGCGTTTCGAATTCGAAGGTGTCGTCCACGTGCGCATGGCCGCCGGACGGCGGCATGAACATGTTCCACAGGCCCTCGGCCTTCGCCTTCTTCTTCAGGTCCTCCACGATGGGGATGACCTTCCAGCGGTCGCCCTCGGCGGCCTGGCGTTCGTAGGTGGGGACCGCGGGGATGATGTGTTCGTCCATGAACTTCTGGACGCGGGCGATCCAGTGCTTCGTGGTGTCGTCATGTTCGAAAATCATTGCGGCCTCTCCTCGGTCCCTGAACCCTGTTGTCTCCGGGCACGGTACCGGGGCCGCCCGGTGAGGGCAATCGCGGCGCGCGCGGTGGACGTTACGGAACGCGGGCGGTAAGGGCGCCGGCATGCAGCTTGTCCACACCGTCCTTGAATCCGCCCACGTCCGGCTGGAGCCGTTCCATGAAGGCCACCGGGAGCCGCTGCGCGGGCCCGCCATGGCCGATCCCGCCACCTGGACGTGGTGGCCCCGCGATGTGGTCGGCGCCGGGTGGGACGCCACGTTCGACTGGCAGATGGCCGAGCAGGCCGCCGGCCGCTGGCTGCTGCATGCGGTGATCGCGCCCGGCGGCGCGGCGGTGGGGCAATCCTGCTATCTCGGGCTGCGGCCCGAGCATGCGGGCGTCGAGATCGGCGGCACCTGGTACGGCCCCGCCGCGCGCGGCACGACCATCAACCCCGCCGCCAAGTTGCTCCTGTTCGGCCACGCCTTCGCCTGCGGCGCCGAGCGCGTGGAGCAGAAGACCGATGCGCGCAACGAGCGCTCGCGCGCGGCCATGGAAAAATCCGGCGCGACCTTCGAGGGCATCCACCGCCGCCACATGCGCCGCCCCGACGGCAGCTGGCGCGACACCGCGTGGTACTCTGTAATCCGCGAGGACTGGCCCGCGGTGAAGGCGGGGCTCGAGGCGCGGTTGTAGCGGCGCCCAGCCCCCATCCCCCGCTTCGCGGGGACTTCCCCCGCACGCGGGGGAAGAAAGGGACCGCGCTTGTTTTCTTCCCCCGTGCAAACGGGGGAAGTCCCCGCGAAGCGGGGGATGGGGGCGGCGCCGCCATCCAAATTGCGGGGATAGCGACACCGCCTGTCCATGCGTTCAGTATTGAAATCCCCATGGCGCCCATCGCGGAGAAAATTTCCAATCCGGGGAGGCAAAAACCCCGCGCATGCTCTGCGCATGACACACGCGCCCCTCCCCGCCACCGCCCAGCTCTGGGCCCAGATCGCCGGCCTGCTCGACCTGTTCGTGCGCGCCTTCGGCACGGCGGCGCGGCTGATGGCGCAGCACACCCTGCCGCGGCGCGATGCGCGCGACGGGTCGCGCTGGCTGGCCGATATCGAAGCGACGGTGCGCCGGCTGCTCTACGCAGAGGCCGTGGCGCTTGCGCTGCCGGCGCCTGCCACGCGCGCATCCCGTGCACCGCCGCCGCGGCCGCCCACGGCGCAGGCCATCGCCATCGACCCCTACGCCTACCGCGACATGATGCTGGGCGGGCCGACCCTCCTCCGCATCAGCGGCCCCGGCGCGCCGGACGCCGCGCACTGGAAGGTCCATTTCAAACTCGACGCCGAACGCGCGGGCTTCGCAGGACGCGACCGCGCGCCTTCAGACGCGCCAGCCGCCGCGACACAACCATGCGCGCCGCGCGCGACGCATGTGGCGGCGGATCGTCTGGCGCGGCGGCTGGAGGCCGTGCGCCGCGTCATCGCCGATCCCAGCCCTTGGGTGCGCCGGCTGGCGCGGTTGCTGCACCGGCGCCCGCGTCTTGCGGCGCGTCTGGCGCAGCCGGTGGCGCGCCGCTGGCGCACGCCGTGCGGGGCGGCGCTTCCCGCGACATACGATGTGGTGGACGTGGAGCTGCGGCGGCGGGAATGAGCGTCAGATCTCGCCGGCGTCGCCCGCGCCGGGGTCCGGCCCGTCCACGTAATCGAGAATGTCCCCGGGCTTGCACGCAAGCGCGGCGCACAGGCGCGCCAGCGTGTCGAAGCGCACGCCCTTCACCTTGCCCGTGCGCAGCAGCGACAGGTTCGCTTCCGTGATCCCGATCTCGGCGGCGAGATCCTTCGCGCGCTTCTTGCGCAGCGCGAGCATCACGTCGAGGCGCACGATCACGGGCATGCGTTCAGATGATCTGGTCTGCGTCGGTCTTGATCTCGACGGCCAGCGCCCAGATGCGGCCGAACAGCACCACCGCGCCGCCCAGCGCCGCCAGCACGATGGCCCAGCCCTCCAGCCTGAAATCGAAAACGCCGGTGCGCGCGATCCACACCTGGATGGTGGGGACCAACACGCACTCCGCGAACCCGCACCAGCCCATGGCCTGGCCGATGTCGCCCACGCCCGCAGCGTTGGCGGTGGTGAACACGTCGCCCTCCGCCACGCGGCCGAACACGCGCTGCGCGCTCCACAGGCCGCCGAGCAGGATCAGCAGCGGGATCGCGGCGACGGCGTTGTCGCGCACATCGGTGAGGAACGGGGCAAGCCCCGCGCCGTCGCGCAGCAGCCGGATCAGTGGACCGACGACGATGTCCCCCGCCACGCTCGTCGCGGCGAGCACGAGGACGATGAACACGAGTGTCTGGGTCTCGCGCCCGCGCCGGCGGATGTCGGCGGCGTCGACGGCTGTCACGGACGTCATGGGCGCTCCTCAGATGAACTGTTCGTTCTCGGCCTTGAGCGCGGCCGCTGCGCCGAACGCGCGCCCCAGCAGGCGGATGGCGAGCCCCACGATGCCGAGCGCCAGCGCCGCGGGCCAGCTGACGCCGTTCACCGCCGCACCGCGCACCTCGTCGAAATGGATGGCCACCGTCGCCGACAGGAACGCGCTCCCGATCAGCCAGTCCCCCACCCGGCCGAGCGCTGCGCCGTTCGCGCCGGTGAACACCTCCCCGGCCGCAAAGCGCCGGAACAGGCCCCGCGCGGACCATGCCGCGCCCAGCAGCGCGAACACGTGGATCACGCCGGCCATCGCCATCAGCACCCCGCGCACGGCCGCGAACATGTCCGCCCCCGGCGTCATCAGCGCTGCGCCCACCCCCTTGAGCGGCACGTAAGCGGCGTCGAGAAAGATGTACGCCGCCGCCAGCCAGGACACCCACATCAGCAGGCCCGCCATCGAGGCGCTCTCGCCCTTGAGGTCCTTGGCGGCGGCACGGTCATTGATCTTGTCGCTCATGCGAGCCTCATACTGTCAGACCGCAAGAAATTATTGTCTTGCAATAATTTGTCAAGCGCCGGGACTTTTATGGTTAAGAGTCCCGTAACGCGCGAAGCGTGACATGCTGGCGACGAGAGATTCGCAACGCCGATGCCACTGATCACCCACGCCCTCCTCTATGCGGGCTATGCGCTGCTGGCGCTGACCACCGGGCTTGCGCTCGCCCAGGTGGGCGGCGCGGACGCCGCCGGCGCGACGCTGGGGGGCCTATCCCTCTTTTCGGCCTGCGCGGTGACGCACGCGGGGCTCTCGGCCGCGCACGCCGCCGGCGCCATCGGCCGCTCCGAGAAGAAGACCCGCGCCGAGATCGACAAGCTGCGCGTGAGCCAGCGCGAGGCCACCGCCGAGATGGACGCCATCGTGGAGCGGCTCGACAAGCTCGACGCCGCCGTCACCGACATCGCCCACCGCCGCATCGAAGCGCCCGCGCAGGCGCCCGAACTCAAGATGATCGACCAGATCGTCGACAAGCTCGGCCGCCAGATGGACCAGCGGCTCGACGAGATCCGCCGCGTGGCGGGCCCCGCCCCCGGCGGGCGGGAGACGGGCTCCGCCATCGACATCGTGCGCGACGCGCTGGACGAGAACCGCGTGGAGTTGCACCTGCAGCCCACCGTGGCGCTGCCGCAGCGGCGCACGGTGTTCTACGAAGGCTTCACGCGCCTGAAGGACCAGACGGGCCGCATCATCCTGCCGGGCGAGTTCATGCCGGCGGCGGAGCGCGCGGGCCTCATGCCGCTGATCGACAACATGCTGCTCTTCCGCTGCGTGCAGATCGTGAAGAAGCTGGCGCAGAAGGACCGCCGCGTGGGCATCTTCTGCAACCTCGCGCCGCGCGCCCTGTCCGACGAGGCGTTCTTCCCGCAGTTCCTGGAATTCCTGCGCGACCACCGCGAGATGGCCGGCGCGCTCATCTTCGAGATGCCGCAGGACGCGTTCGAGAAGCGCAGCAGCGTGGAGGCGCGCGCCATGGGCAAGCTGTCGGACCTCGGCTTCCGCTTCTCCATCGACCGCGTGACGCGCATGGACGTGGACCTGATCGACATGGAGCGCGCGGGCGTGCGCTTCTTCAAGGCGCCCGCCGGCGTCATCATCGACCAGTTCGTGCAGCAGGGCGTGCGCCCGAAAAGCTCGATCACGCGGGAGATTTCCGCCAACGACGTGGCCGCCATCTTCATCCGCTACGGCATCGACCTGATCGCCGAGCGCATCGAGGACGAAGCCACCGTGGTGGACATCCTCGAACTCGAAATCCCCTACGCCCAGGGGCACCTCTTCGGCGCGCCACGCGCGATCAAGGAAAGCCTGATGGAAGAGACCGCGCCCCCGCCGGGGATGTTCGGGCGGACGGGTTAGTCATCACGCGCCGCCGCCGGCCTTCTCCCGGGCCTGGTCCAGAAACTGAACGTCCCCCGGCAGAAGCACGCCGCGCTCCTGCATCGACTTGAGTTCCACGTAAACCTCCGCCCACGTCACGCCTGCCTCCATCTGCGCGAGCCGCCAGAGCGATACCCAGACGTCTCTCGCCCAGTGCATGTTCGACGGGTCAGCCTTCGCCAGAGCCCGAGCGATGTCGAGGCCCTCGCGATAGTTGGCCAGCGCGCCGGGCAGATCGCTCTGCGCGCTCAGCACGTCGCCCACCCGGTCCAGCGACACCGACACGTCGCGCAGGCGTTCCGCGTTCGACGGGTCAGCCTTCGCCAGAGCCCTCCGCATGTCGAGGCCCTCGCGATAGTTGGCCAGCGCGCCGGGAAGATCGCTCTGCGCGCTCAGCACGTCGCCCACCCGGTCCCGCGGCACCGACACGTCGCGCAGGCGTTCCGCGTTCGACGGGTCAGCCTTCGCCAGAGCCCGAGCGATGTCGAGGCCCTCGCGATAGTTGGCCAGCGCGCCGGGCAGATCGCTCTGCGCGCGAAGCACGTCGCCGAGTTCGTTGCAGGCGACAGAGAGATCGCGGTGCTCTTTCGCAGCCGCTTTCGCGGCGCGGGCAGCGGCGAGCGCGTCGGTGGAGCGGCCGGCGGCGCTGTAGAGCCGACGCAGGAAAAAGAGCGTCCACAAATCGTCCGGGTCGAGGGCGCGGGCTTTTTCGTAGGCGGCGATGGCTGCGGAGACGGAGCGCAGGGATTCCAGATAGCCGAGCGTGCGCCACTCCTCCGCGTCAGACCGGGCCTTGTCCGCCAGCGCCGTGGCGAGACCGGCGCGTGCGCCCTCCACATCGCCCGCCTCGATCTTCTTGCGGGCGGCGACAAGCGCAGGCTCCTTCGCAACCGCCAGAGTCCGGGCGAGACGTTCGTCGTCTGCCCCGGTCGCAAGCGCCGCCGCGCCGCTGCCCTGTGCCAACGCCTGCTGACGCCAGGCCTGCAGCTCTTTTCTCAGGTCCTCGATCTCGGCCTTGACGCCCAGGATCGGATCCTTTTTCAGACCCAGGAACCGCAGCGCCTTGTTCCAGTTGTCCGCAAGGCCGGCGGCGGTAACGATCACGAGCGCCAGCGCTGTCGCCGGCGCTGCGACGAACAGCGCCCATTCGGGCGCGTTCGCGATGTACGGATCCAGCCATCCGGGCGCCTGCCCGATAAGCCAGTCGCGC
>JAIYAO010000015.1 GCA_027488965.1 Alphaproteobacteria bacterium | reverse complement strand
TGGAGCGGGCGAGGCGATTCGAACGCCCGACCCTCACCTTGGCAAGGTGATGCTCTACCCCTGAGCTACGCCCGCATCCGTGGGGGGTACCGACGGACCACCGGTCCATCGCGAGGCGGGGGATATGACAGAGCGACCGGGCGGACGCAAGCGCCGCGCAGCCTACTCCCCCGGTTCCGCCTTCCGCGGCGCCTTCATCCGCCGCCGGTTCACGTGGGCGTGGCCCTCGGGGCGGGTGTCGCCGGTGACGATTTCCCCCTTGAAATAGTGGCGCTGCCAGCCCGCCTGCACGGCCTCCTGGTCGTTCTTGGAAAGCTTTTCGAGGAAGTTCGTCCGGCTCTCGCCCCAGGCGGTGTACTGGCGGTGGAGCAGCGGCTCCTCCGTCAGCTTCTTGATGACCGGCTGGATCTCCTCGTAGCCGTTGTGCGGCACGGGCATGATGAAACAGAACGGCTCGCCCTTCTTGAAGGAGATGTAGCCCGGCCGCGTGAAGTGCCAGTTCATCGTGAAGGGAAACGGCAGCCAGTCCGTCTCCACGATGCCGCTGAGCGCCTGGATGCCGTCCTTCAGGTGGTTGGGGGAGCCGCCGGTCCACAGGTCCCAGCCGGGCTCCGTGCGGAACAGGTAGCCGGTGTGGAAGGTCAGCACGCCGCGCGTGAAGTGCGAGGTGACGGTGCGCTTGAGGACGTCGAGCGGCGTGCCGTCGTCGGACCGGACCTGGATGTCCTCCATCGTCGGCCCGCCCGTCCACCAGGCAGTGAAGCTGTAGGGGCACAGGATGTCCCAGCCCGTGGTGTTGGCCACCACCATCGGCAGGCAGCGGTACGGGTGGCGATCGCCGAAATCGTCCATCCATTTCCGGTCGGTCTGGCCGGGAACCAGCTGCGGAAGGTAATCGTCGGTTTCGGTGGTATAACAGGTCAGCTTCATCGCCCGTACCTAGACGATCCCCCGACATGCCCGCAACGCGCCAAGACCTGCTCGCCTTCCTCGACTCCCTCGGCATCGCGCACGCCACGCACGATCACCCGCCGGTGTTCACGGTGGCCGAAAGCGCCGACATCAAGCTGTCCATGCCCGGCGGGCACACGAAGAACCTGTTCCTGAAGGACAAGCGCGGACGGCTGTTCCTCCTGTCGGCGCTGGCGGAGACCAAGATCGACCTGAAGGCGTTGGCGAAGCTGTTCCACGCCGACCGCTTCAGCTTCGGCGCGCCCGAGCTGCTCCACGAGGCGCTGGGCGTAGCGCCGGGGTCGGTGACCGCCTTCGCGATGATCAACGACACGCTGGGCCGGGTGACCTTCCTGCTCGACGCCGCGCTGTTGGCCCACGATCCCGTGAACTTCCATCCGCTCACCAACGACGCCACCACCGCCGTCTCGCCGGCCGGGCTCATGGCGTTTCTGGACGCCGCAGGCCACCGGCCCATCCTCGTGGCCTTCACGGCCGATGGCGCGCCGGCGCTGGTCGACGCGCCCGGCCGTGTTGAAGACGCGGCGGCGGCGGCCCATGTTGGCGCCATGGCGGACGTTTCTCCGCCCCCCAATCCGGAAGACCCGCCATGACCATGATCGGCGCCGACGCCTCCCCCAACGTCGTGAAAGACGGCACCGATGCCGGCTTCATGGCCGACGTGATCGAGGAGTCCCGCGCCCAGCCGGTGATTGTGGATTTCTGGGCGCCGTGGTGCGGGCCCTGCAAGACGCTGGCGCCGGCGCTGGAGAAGGCCGTGAAGGCCGCCAAGGGCAAGGTGAAGCTGGTCAAGATCAACATCGACGAGAACCCCGCGGTGGCCGGCCAGCTGGGCGTGCGCTCGATCCCGGCGGTGTTCGCGTTCGACCGCGGCCGGCCGGTGGACGGGTTCATGGGCGCGGTGCCGGAAAGCCAGCTGCGGATGTTCGTCGACAAGCTGGCGAATGCCGGCGGCGCGGGCGAGGCCGGCGACGACGACCTGCAGGCCGCCCTCACGGAAGCCGCCACCGCCCTCAAGGAGGGCGACGTGGGCGGCGCCGCCCAGATCTATGCCGCCGTGCTCCAGGCCGACCCGGAAAACGTGAAGGCCATCGCCGGCCTCGCCCGCTGCTACCTCCTCGCCGGAGAGCCCGCGCAGGCGGCCGACACGCTCGCGCTGGCCCCGGCGGACAAGGCCAAGGACCCCGACATCGTCAGCGTCCGCGCCGCCATCGAGCTGACCGCCACCGCCAAGCCTGTGGGCGGCCACGCCGCGCTGGAAGGCAAGCTGGCCGCCAACCCGGACGACCACGCCGCCCGGTTCGAACTGGCCAATGCGCTGGCCGCGGGCGGGGACCTGGAGGGCGCGGTGACCCACCTGCTGGCGATCATCGAAAAGGACCGCACCTGGAACGAGGACGCCGCCCGCACGCAGTTGCTGAAGGTGTTCGAGGCGGCGGGGCTTGGGTCCGAACTGTCGAAGAGCGGCCGGCGCCGCCTCTCCGCCCTCCTGTTCTCCTGACGCCCCCGGAGCGCCCATGTCCGCATTCGGCTACCGCAAGCCCGAGGATCTGCCGGCGGCGATCCCCGTGTTTCCCCTGACCGGCGCGCTTCTCTTTCCGCGCAGCACGCTGCCGCTAAACATCTTCGAGCCGCGCTACCTGAACATGGTGGACGATGCGCTGGCGGGCGAGCGCCTCATCGGCATGATCCAGCCCGCGCTGGGCGAGGGCGACGGCCAGCCCGCGCTGGCGGATGTGGGATGCGTGGGCCGCATCACCTCCTTCGCGGAGACGGACGACGGGCGCTACCTCATAACGCTGACGGGCGTGGCGCGCTTCAAGGTGCTGCGCGAGCTCGACCTGCGCACGCCCTACCGGAAGGTGGAGGCGGACTGGACCGCCTTCAGCATGGACCTGTCACAGCGGGAGTTCGGCGGCGCCATCGACCGCGATGCGCTGGCGCGGGCGCTGCGCCTGTACGCGGAGGCCCGCGGTTTCCAGATCGACTGGGACGCCGCCGGCGAGGCGCCGGGCGAAATGCTCGTGAACGCCGTGTGCTCCGCCTGCCCGTTCGACCCGCAGGAAAAGCAGCTGCTGCTGGAGGCCGACACCATCGCCGACCGGTGCGACACGCTCGTGGCGCTGCTGGAGCTCGGCGCGGCCGAACCGCCGCGCGGCGCACCGCTGCAATGAGCGACATCGATCCGAAGCTGCTGGAAGTGATCGTGTGCCCGCAGACGCGCGACAGCCTGCGCTATGACCGCGAGAAGCAGGAACTGGTGAGCCCCCGCGCGCGGCTGGCGTTCCCCGTCCGCGACGGCGTGCCGATCCTGATCGCGGACGAAGCCCGCGAACTGGGGCCGAACGAATGAGCGTGTGGCCAGCCGAACTTGTGTTCCGTCGCGAGGCGCGCGTGCTGCACATCGTCTTCGACGACGGCGCCGAAGCCGACATCCCGTTCGAGACGTTGCGCGTGGAAAGCCCTTCGGCCGAAGTGCAGGGCCACGGACCGGGCGAGAAGCGTATTGTCACCGGCAAGGCGGACGTCGGCGTCCTCGATGCGCTGCCCGTGGGCAAGTACGCGGTGCGCATCGTGTTCGACGACGGACACGACACGGGCATCTACGCGTGGGAGTACCTGCGCAAGCTGAGCGGGGTTTAGGCGGTTCAGATCCAGAACGAGTTGGGCGACCGTTCTTGGCCCAACCCAGCCGGTTAACGACTTCGTCCAGAACATCCAGCCGCATTGCGAACCTTTTTGCCGTGTGAAGCGACTGAAATAAATAGATGGTCACCCATGGTTGACGAATTCAGGCAGTCAACCTATGTTGACGAAATGAGTAATCGGAACCCAGTTGATCGCAAGACCGCGCCGGATTTGACCGTCTTGTTGGCGATCTGCTTTCGCGCCGCTGCCGACGAACTCGATCGCGAGCTCGATGCCGCGGGCTTTCCTGGGATGCGGCCAAAACATGGCTTTGTGTTTCGTAATCTCGCTGAGGAGTGGATTGCGCCGACCGAACTTGCGCGACGCTTGGGCGTCAGCAAGCAGGCGGTGGGGAAGATTATTGATGAGATGGAGGCTGACCGTCTTCTGGATCGCCGCGATGACGCACAAGACGGGCGAAAGAAACTCGTCGGGCTAAGCGCGCGTGGCCAACGCGCGAGAAAAACGGCTGCCGATATATCCCGCACAATAGAGCAGCGCATGCACAAGCGCCTCGGCGCCCAGAAGGCAAGAGAGATGATCGAGGCGCTAATCGTCCTGGCGTGCGAACTCGGCGCCGAAGAAGCCATAGCAAGTAAGCGTCCGAGGCCGGCGGACTGAACATTCCAGAACTTCGGGGAGACTTCTCTAAAATGACACCGTTCGAGATTGCGCGGGCAGTGCATATCGTAGCCGCGACCCTCTGGGTGGGCGGAGGCATCGCGATTGCCGTCGGCGCCGAGTTGGCGCGTCATAAGCGTGGACCGGACCTGCTGTTCGCTCTCTTGTATGCGGCCGCCCTGATGGGGCCTGGCTATTTCATGCCGATATCAATGCTCACTCTTGTCTCAGGAATTGTCGCGACATGGTTGGGACCGGGCTTTTTGCAGCTCTGGATAATACTTGGTCTTGCCGGCGCTGTGGCGACATTTCTGATCGGGCTCCTGGTGATCAAGCCGCGATCCGAAGAGATCGCTCGCCTCCTGGCCGCGGCGCCGGATACCACCGGAGCAGCCCTGACGCAGACTTTGACACTTATGACTCTCGTGCGCTTCGACCACCTCATCCTTCTGCTCGTTGTGGCCGTCATGGCGCTCAAGCCTTCGGTGACGGATACCGGATTTCTGCTCGCCATGGGCGCAATCCTCGCGCTCGGGGCCGTGCTGACGATCGCCCGCATCCGTCGAATGCGCCTCACACCGCCGCGCGGTGCTGGAGGGGCAGTAACAGAGACCCGTGTTCCGGACCTCCGCAGACCAACCTGATCCGCGTCACATTCAGCACCGAAAAAGGAATCGCCTATGCTCATTGCCCATCTCCGCTTTCCCATCGCGCCTGAAAATCGGCGGATTGCAACAGAAGCGCTCCTCTCAGGATTAGAGACAGTCCGCGCCATGCGCGGCTGTATCGCTTTTCATCCCGTCTATGATCCCACAGATGAAGCCGTGCTCGGCATTGTTCATGAATGGGAAAGTGAAGCCGACTTCGCGGCCTACACAGCCTCGGATGTCTTCAGAGCATTCAGCGCACGCATTCGGCCGCTCATGACCGGCTCACCGATCAGCCGCCGATTTCGTTCTGAACTTATCGAAACGGTGAATTGACAATTGGATCTCGCGGCTGACCCACAGTTTTATCGCTCGGCAAGTTCGCGCTGGCGATAAAAGGCGGCACCCAACCGAAGGCCTGTGATGTCTAATCGCACGAAAATAGCTGGCGTCGCCTTGCCCATGGTAGTCGCCTCGACCGTGTTGGGACTGATGGGCACTGACCTTGTCTTGCCGGCTGTGCCATCCCTCCCACAGGCACTTTCGGGCGCCCCGGCTGAAGCGCAATTGGTGCTCGCGGCTTATGTCGCGGGGACCTGCGTGGGTCTATTGGCATACGGCGCTTTAGGCGACCGCTTCCCGACCAGAACCTTATTCGTCGCCTCGCTGCTGCTGACAGGGCTCATCTCTTTCGCGTGCGCTTTTGCGGTCGATATCTGGACTCTGATAGCGCTGCGCGCGTTGCAGGGCGCGGTCGCTGCTGGGCCCGCGGTGTTTGCGCCCGGAATCATTCGGGCGATTTACGACGAGCAACGCGCAGTGCGGGCGATTGGCGTCCTCGGGAGCATTGAATCACTTGCTCCAGCGCTTGCTCCCATCCTTGGCGCATGGCTGCTCACACTAGGCGGGTGGCGGCTTTCATTTGAACTCATCGGGGGCGCAGCGCTCGCGCTAGCGGCGGCGCAGCTGGCCTTTCCCTCGATCCCACAAACCAGTCGCCGCACCAAGGGCGGCTATGGGGTGCTCCTCAGCGATCCTGTGTTCTTGCGGTATGCGCTAAGCCAAGCCTTCGTGTTAGGCGGCCTCCTCGTCTTTGTGTTCGGCGCGCCAGCGGTCATCGTCAACGGCCTTGGCGAGAGCCTTACGGACTTCATCGTCATGCAAGTAAGCTGTGTCAGCGGGTTTGTGCTGACGGCGAACGTCGCGGCAGGTTTGGCGCAGCGCTTTGGGCCCGAGCGCATGATTTCGATTGGCACCTTGATCGCAGCCCTCGGCGCGGCGTTGATGTTCGTCTATGCAGTTGCAGGGGGCTCATCTTCGGTGATGATCACCGCCGCCTTCATGCCGGTGGGTATAGGTCTTGGGCTTCGCGGACCCCCGGGATTTTATCGCGCGGTGGAGGCATCGCACGGTGACGATGCACGCGGGGCAGCCTTGGTTGTGCTCGCGATAATGGCCTCAGCGGCCGTTGGAACAGGGCTCGTCGCGCCATTCATCGCCAAGGGGCTCGCGCCGCTGGCTGCTGTCGCGTTGCTCTTCCAATTGGCGGCGGTAGCCTGCTTGATGCTGCTGCCGAAGTTGAACGCGACGCGGATCGCCGATTCAGCGCTGGAACATCGTTCGTAGTCTGATTCCAACTTAGCCGGGTATGCTATTGTGACTGTGAAGTCCTCGGGAAATGTCCAGCGTTTGCAAGGCTAACGTCCGCATTCGGCGAAAAACAGACGCTCCGGTCCTTGCCTTCAATACTCCGTCATTCCGGACGCGCCGGAGGCGCGATCCGGAATCCAGGGGACTTGGCGCGGCAGCGCGCTTGAACTCCCGGGTTCCGGCTCTGCGCGCGCGTGCCGCGCGCTCCGGCCGGAATGACCGAAATTGAAGGACTATCGACGAGTCCGTTCCCGGCAACACTCAGCCACGCGTTACGCCGCCAGCGCTTCGCCCTTCAGCAGTTTCGGCAGATCGCCGCTGCCGCCCGCGGCTTCGCGCATGAAGAAGCGGCGCGCGGGGCCGATGGCGTCCACCACGGCCATGCCGCGGCCGCGCAGCTGGCGCAGCACGGGGAAGTCGTTGGAGAACACGCGGTTGAACACGTCCATCACCAGCGCCATCGACGTGGTGTCGAACCGCCGCCAGCGCTGGTAGCGCGCCAGCGCTTCGCCATCGCCCACATCGAGCCCCACGCGCACCGCATCGACGATGGACTCCGCCAGCGCCGCCACATCGCGCAGGCCCACGTTGAGGCCCTGCCCTGCGATGGGGTGCACGCCGTGCGCCGCATCCCCGATCAGCGCCATGCGCGGCGCGATGAACTTCTCGGCGATCTGCAGCGACAGCGGATACGCAAAGCGCGGGCCGGCCAGGCTCACCGCGCCGAGATGCGCGCCGAAGCGCGCCGAAAGCTCCGCCATGAAATCGGCGTCCGACATCTTCTTCAGCGCGTCCGCGATGGCGGGGCGTTCCGTCCAGACGATGTTGCAGCGGTTCTGCGTGAGCGGCAGCATGGCGAACGGGCCGGAGGGCAGGAAGTATTCGTGCGCCACGCCGTCGTGCGGCTTCTGGTGCGCGACGGTGCACACCACCGCCGTCTGGTCGTACTTCCATCCCGTGGTGCGGATGCCAGCGGCGGCGCGTATGGTGGAGCGGCGCCCCTCGGCGCCCACCACGAGGCCCGCGCGCAGCGTGCGCCCGTCCGCCAGCGTCACCGTCACGCCGCCGGCGTCCGCCGCGTAACCCGTCACCGCCACAGGCGCGATCAACGTCAGCGCGCTTTGCTTCGCCGCTGCGGCCGCCAGAGTCGCGCGGATGTGGCGGTTCTCCAGCATGTAGCCGAGGGCTTCGCCGCCGGCGCGGTCGTCAAGCTCGCGCCGGTCGAACACCAGCGACAGCAGGGAGGCGCCGCCGCGCACCCGGCCGTCCGTGACGAGGATCTTTTCGATGCGCTGGGCGTGGGGCATGAGCGCGTCCGCCAGCCCCAGCGCCGCCCACATCCGGAACGACGCGTAGGCGATGGCGGACGACCGCCCGTCGTAGGTGGGCGCGGCCTGCGCGCTGGCCACTTCGGCGTCCGCCGCGATCACGGAAAGGCCCGCCTGGGCCAGCGCCAGCGCCAGGGTCAGCCCGGTCATGCCGCCGCCGGCGATGATCACATCCGCGTCCCGCGCGGCAACTTCAGGATTGGTCACCATCACTTACCCATAGGCCGCGCTCAGGCGCCCGTCGATGCGGCGAGGCGTGGCGCCGGCGCCGCCTTTTTGTGCATCACAGATCACCTTCGCAGATGCGAAGGGCTCCAAGCTTGCCCGAACCTTAACGCAAACGGTCAATCCCCGCGTCCGGTTGTGCGGCAATTGCCGCTCGGCCTCGCGGGGAGTTTCAGCGACATGAACGGTACCAAAGAAGAGAAGCGAGCAGGCCTGCTCCAGAGCGTCCGCGCTTTGGCCGCCGCCGCCGCACTGGGCCTGACATTGATGTCCGGTCCAGCGGCGTTTGCGCAAGCCGAGCCGACGCCGCCGCCGGCCGTGGAGGCGCCAGCCGCCGCGGCAGCGCCGGAAGCCGCCGCAGAGGCCCCGGCCCCCGAGGCCGGAGCCGAAGCCGAAGCCCCCGCCATCGCCGCGCCGGAACAGACCGTCGAGAAAGGCGACACCACGTGGATGCTCATCTCCACGATGGCCGTCTTCCTGATGATCATCCCCGGCCTTGCCCTGTTCTACGGCGGCCTCGTGCGCACCAAGAACATGCTGTCCGTTCTGATGGGGGTCAGCACGGTCACGGTGATCGGCATGGTGATGTACGCCCTCGTCGGCTACAGCCTGTCGTTCACCACGGGGCCCGGCGCGCTCGACACCTTCATCGGCGGCACCAGCCGGTTCTTCCTGTCCGACGCCGGCACCGACCTGTCCGACAATCTCGTGGCGACGTTCTCCACCGGCGTTTACCTGCCGGAACTGGTGTTCGTCGTGTTCCAGATGACGTTCGCGTGCATCACCGCGGCGCTGGTTCTCGGCGGCCTGGCGGAGCGCGTGAAGTTCATCGGCGTCGTGCTGTTCGCGATCGCCTGGCCGCTCTTGGTCTACTATCCCATGGCCCACATGGTCTGGTGGTGGCCCGGCCCGGATGCGGTGGCGACCAACCCGGATTCGCCCATTGCGTCCGGCCTGATCTGGGGCTTCGGCGCGCTCGACTTCGCCGGCGGCACCGTGGTGCACATCAACTCCGGCATCGCCGCCCTCGTCGGCTGCATCATCCTTGGCGCCCGCACGGGCTACAAGAAGGAGCCGATGCCCCCCCACTCGCTGACCATGACGCTGATCGGTACGGGTCTGCTGTGGTTCGGCTGGTTCGGCTTCAACGCCGGCTCCAACCTCGAGTCGAACTATTACGCCGTGCTGGCCATGGCCAATACGTTCCTGGCGCCGGCCGCCGCGGGCTTCTCCTGGATGCTCGTGGAGTGGCTGACGAAGGGCAAGCCGAGCATGCTCGGCATGGCGTCCGGCGTCGTGGCGGGCCTGGTGGCCATCACCCCGGCGGCGGGCTTCTCGGGCCCGGTGGGGGCCATCCTGATCGGCCTCGTGGTCGGCCCGGTCTGCCTGTTCGCCTGCTCGGCGCTGAAATCCATGCTGGGTTATGACGATGCGCTCGACGTGTTCGGCATCCACGGCGTGGGCGGCATCGTCGGCGCCATCGCCACGGGCCTCGTGGTCAACCCCGCCTGGGGCGGCGCCGGCGTCGTCGACTACGTGGGCTGCTCGGAAGCGGGCGCCGTGCTCGCCACCTGCCCGGTGGCCACGTACGACATGGTCACCCAGCTCACCGCGCAGATCAAAGGCGTGCTCGTCACCATCGCCTGGTCCGGCGTGGGCAGCTTCGTGATCTTCCTGGTGCTGCGCGTGCTGGGCCTGCTGCGGGTCTCCAAGGACGTGGAGCAGGAAGGCCTCGACATCGCCGAACACGGCGAGGCCGCCTACCACCCCTGACCCTACGGTTCGCGGCCCCGGGAGCAATCCTTCCGGGGCCGCCCTCCGGCCCACGACGTGGGATCCTCCTCGACTGGACGCCGCGATCCGTGATCGCGGCGTTTTTCTTTGGGCCGCATCGGCCGTTACGATGACGAAACAGTCATCTTCCTTAAGTTAGCTGTTCGTTTACCGGGGCCGCCAAAAAGTGCCGCTCGCGCTCCAGACGACGAGCTTGTCCCCGACCATGACCGACGCCTCCTACTCCCCCGGAACCGAAATTCCGGATGTCACGTCCGCTTCGGGCAAGACGGCGCTGAAGCGCGCCGGCCTCTCGATCGGCGCCATGCTGACGGGCGTCTACGGCCTGGGCGCCGTGGCCACCTACCGGCCCGACGACCCGAGCCTCAACGTCGCCACCGACGCGATCCCGCACAACCTGTTCGGCGGCCCTGGCGCGATGTTCGCCGACATTCTGGTGCAGTCCATCGGCGCCGCTGCGCCCGTGGCCATGGGGGCGGTGTTCGCCGCCGGCGCCATCCGTATCCTGCGCAAGCGCATGACCGCCAGCGTGGCGCGCGAGCGGCTGCTGTCCGGCGTGGGCGGGGTGGCTTTGCTCGCCGGCGCCGCCTCCACCATTCCCGTGCAGGACTTCTGGCCGCTGGCCGCCGGGTTCGGCGGCGTGGTGGGCGATGGCATTTCGGGGCTTCTCGGCGCCCTCTTCTCCCTCCCCGGCCTGCCCGCCGCCGATGCGTTTGCGGGGCTGACCTGCGGCGTAGGGGGTGCGGCCGCGCTCGCGTGGGCCTTCAGCGTGAAGAAACAGGACATGGCCGGCGCGGTGGATCGCGCGGCCGAAGCCGCCTTCCGCGCCGGCGATCTCGCCAAGGGCGCCTACGGCGCGGTGGCCGCGAAGCTGCGCCGCCCGCCGGAGCCGTGGGAGCTGCAGAACCGCGCGCTGGAGCAGGCGCCCCAGATGCGCGCCCCGGCGCTGACCGCCATCGACGAGGGTGCCGAAGCCCCGCTGGGCGATGCCCCGCTCGATGCGCCGCGCGCCGTACCCGTCGCCGCCATCCGTCGCCGCCCCGCGCCGGCCCCGGCGCCGGCGGCGCCATCGGCAGCGCAACGCCCGGCCGCCCCGCGCGCTGCGCCGCAGGCGCCGGTGTCGATGGCCATGCGCTCCAATTCCGAGGACTTCGACCTCCCGTCGCTCGATCTCCTCGTGCAGCCCAAGACGCGCGCCGCGCAGACCGATGGCGCAACCTTGCAGGCGCAGGCCAAGCGCCTTGCCGCGGTGCTGGTGGACTTCGGCGTGCAGGGCGAGATCGTCTCCGCGCGCCCCGGCCCCGTCGTGACACTGTTTGAACTCGAACCGGCGCCGGGCGTGAAATCATCCCGCGTCATCGGCCTCGCCGAAGACATCGCGCGCTCCATGAGCGCCGAACGCTGCCGGGTCGCCGTCATTCCCGGCCGCAACGCCATCGGCATCGAACTGCCCAACGCCAAGCGCGAAATGGTGTACCTGCGCGCGCTGATGGGCTCGACCGCCTTTGTCGGCGCGCAGGGCGCGCTGCCGCTGGCGCTGGGCGAAACCATCGAGGGCGAACCCTTCTCCGCCGACCTCGCCAAGATGCCCCACCTGCTGATCGCGGGCACCACGGGCTCTGGCAAGTCCGTCGGCCTCAACGCCATGATCCTGTCGCTGCTCTACCGGCACACGCCGGAAGAGTGCCGCTTCATCATGATCGACCCCAAGATGATCGAACTGTCGATCTACGAGGGGATTCCGCACCTTCTGTCGCCGGTGGTCACCGATCCGAAGAAGTCCGTCGTCGCGCTCAAGTGGGTGGTGCGCGAGATGGAGGACCGCTACCGGCGGATGCAGAAGTTCTCGGTGCGCAACATTCAGGGCTACAACGACCGCGTCCAGCAGGCGCTGGAATCGGGCGAGCCCATCGTGCGCACGGCGCACGCCGGTTTCGATCCCGACTCGGGCGAGCCGATCTACGACCGCCAGGAACTGCCGCTGGAGCCGATGCCGTACATCGTCGTCGTCATCGACGAAATGGCCGACCTGATGGTGACCGCGGGCCGCGAGGTGGAAGCCGCCGTGCAACGCCTCGCGCAAATGGCGCGCGCCGCCGGCATCCACGTGATCATGGCCACGCAGCGCCCGTCGGTGGACGTCATCACCGGCGTGATCAAGGCCAACTTCCCCACGCGCCTTTCCTACCAGGTGACATCGAAGGTCGACAGCCGCACGATCCTTGGCGAACAGGGCGCCGAGCAGCTGGTCGGCCACGGCGACTGCCTGTTCATGGCGGGCGGCGGGCGCGTGCGCCGCCTGCACGGCCCTTATGTCGATGACGCCGAAGTGGCGCGCGTGGTGGACATGCTGAAGGCGCAAGGCGCGCCGGTATACCGCTCCGACGTCACCGAAGATCCCGACGCACCGTCCGCCGGCGATGGCGAGGACATGCTGGAAGCCGCCGGCCTCACCGGCGACGACGTGTACGACCGCGCCGTCGACATCGTCGCGCGCGACCGCAAGGCCTCCACCAGCTACCTGCAGCGGCGCCTCAACGTGGGCTACAACCGCGCCGCCACGCTGATCGAGCGCATGGAGAAGGACGGGGTGATTTCCCCGGCCAACCACGCCGGCCGGCGCGAGATCCTCATTCCCCCGCCCGGCGAGGACTGAGCGGTCCGCTACCTGCGCCTGTATGTTTCTTCCCCCGCAAGCGGGGGAAGTACCGGCGAAGCCGGGGATGGGGGTCGGCGCGCCGCGCGCCCCCTTCGTCTGGCCTTCGGCCATCCACTTCCCCCGCACGCAGGGGAAGAAAGAGGCTTCGGGCGCCGCAAGCCGTGAACCGGGCTTGAACGCAGCCGCCAAGGGATGGCCCCACCACGCCCTTTCTTCGGCCCCGGGCCCGCGCCATATGCACCGGGATGAAAAACACATCCCTCGCCCTGGCCGTCGCGCTTGTCCTCGCGCCCATCGCCGGTTCCGCCATCGCCCAGACCGCTGCGGCGCCGCCCGCCGCCGTGCGGACCGCACTGACCCAGCTGTCCGGCGCGGAGCGCACCCAGGTGCTGGGCGCCGCCAGCGCCGCGCTCAACCGTCTGGTGGCCGTGCAGGGCCGCTTCAGCCAGGTCGCGCCGGACGGCAGCCAGAGCCAGGGGGACATCTACCTCCAGCGGCCCGGCCGCATGCGCTTCGCCTACGATGCGCCCTCGCCGCTCACCATCGTGTCCGACGGTTCCACCGTGGCGGTGGAGGACCGCTCGGTGCGCGACGTCTCGCGCGTGCCGCTGCGGGCGACGCCGCTCTACTATGTGCTCAAGCGGGATGTGAACCTCGAGCGCGACGCGCGCATCACCAGCGTCGCGCGCAACGGCGATCGGGTGCTCGTGACCGCGCGGGACCGCACGGGCGAGGCCGACGGCGAGATCACCCTTGTGTTCAGCGGGCCCACCTACGACCTGAAGCAGTGGTCGATCACGGACGGACAGCGGCAGACGACGCGAATCACCCTGTCCGCCATCCGCGGCGCCGGCCGCCTCGACCCCCGGCTTTTCCGGGTTCAGGCCGCCGCCGATCCCACGGCCCGGAAGGGTCGGTAATTTCTGACGTTTTCGTGCGCGGAACTGCAAAAAGCGCCCGAGGCAAGAAGAATTACCATCCCGACCATTGAATTCCACGGGGGTGTGCTTTACATACAACTGGCAAGCCGCCGCTATCCCCCTGGATCAGCGTCGTCCCCCCCGCTGACGGATCCAGCGCGGCGGCTGCGCCGGATTGATCCCCTCCCGGCGCGGCGCCCGTAACACGGCGCACAGGACGCCCGACTGCTCCCCCGCGGTCGGGCGTCTCTGTTTTTGGGCCCCCGAACACGCTACGCCGCCCGGATGCCGCATCTCTCCGTCGCCACCTGGAACGTCAATTCCGTCCGCCTCCGCATCGACCAGATCGCCCGCTTCGTGGGCGAGGCCGCCCCCGACGTGCTGTGCCTGCAGGAAGTGAAGTGCCGGAACGAGGAGTTCCCCTCCAAGGCGTTTTCCGCCATGGGCCTGCGCCACGTCCACGTGGTGGGCCAGAAGGGCGCGCACGGGGTGGCCTTCGCCTCGCGCCATCCTTTGCAGATCATCCAGGCCCCCGCCTTCTGCCCCATGAGCGAGGCCCGCGTGGCGGCAGTGGCCGTGAAGGGCGTGACCATCCACAACGTCTATGTGCCCGCCGGCGGCGAGACGGCGACGTTGGCCAGCCCGAAATTCCGCCACAAGCTGGACCTGCTGGAGCGCATGCGCGCCTGGTACGCGAGCGCCCCGAAGGACCGCCCGCTCCTGCTGGTGGGCGATCTCAACATCGCGCCCGGCGAGCACGACGTATGGAGCCACCGCGCGCTGCTGACGGAAGTCAGCCACACGCCGGTGGAGACCGACGCACTGGAGGCTGTGCGCGCCGCCGGCGGCTTCGTCGATGTGGCCCGCGTGCTGAAGCCGGCGCCGGAGAAGCTGTTTTCGTGGTGGAGCTACCGCAACCAGGACTGGCAGGTCTCCAACCGCGGCCGCCGCCTGGACCACATCTGGGCCACCCCCGCCATGGCCGGCAGCTGCGATGAGATCACCTTCCATGCGGCCTGCCGCAGCTGGGAGCGCCCGAGCGACCACGCCCCCGTGCAGGCCCGCTTCGCGCTGTAGACGACCGGGCGTTGCCGCTCCCCCCTCCGCCCCGTAAGGTCGGCGCTCACGTCATGGGGATGACCGATGAGCCGCAGAACGCAGCAGGATCCGACGAAGATCGCGATCCTTACGGTGCATGGCACGGGGGACACCGCGCCCATCGTCGACGGCAAGCCCGCCCTTGACGGGGACAAGTGGTTCCAGCGCGGTTCTGCGTTCACGCAACGGGTGATCGCGCGCCTCGCCGGCAAGGGCATCGAGGCCACGATCGTGCCCGTGCCGTGGTCGGGCGCCAACAGCTCGCAGGGCCGTGAACGGGGCGCGAGCATCCTCGCGAAAGCCGTCCGCGCGGCATCACGCACCCATGGCGGCGTACACGTGATTGGCCACAGCCACGGTGGCAACGTCGCCAACGAGGCGGCCTCGATGCTGGGCTGGAAACTGCGCAAGAACCACAAGCCGATGATGACCAGCGTGACCACCGTGGGCACGCCGTTCTTCCGCGCCCAGCTGGGCAACGCGGAATCCTTCGGCGGCATCGCATTCCTGGCGATCACCGTGATCAGCATCGTGGCGCTGGCGGTGGCTGCGCTCTTCACCGTGGCGCTCACCGCCGAGCTGCCGAAGTACCACCTCGACACCGGCCTCTACCAGACTGATTGCACGGCCATCGCCGCCGCCGTGGGCGAGAACAGTCCCGACACCATCGCCCAGTGCGTCAACTCGCGGATGGAGGAGGCGCGGTTCAACCGCGGGCTACTGGCGGTGCTGGGCGTCATGGTGCCGGTGGGCGCCATTGCGCTGTTCATCATCGTGCCGCTGGCCGTGCAGGGATTCTGGCGGATCATGCGCGTGCGCCGCAAAAAGAAGGACGACGCGAAGTTCTTCTCCATCTGGCATCCCAACGATGAGGCCATCGCCTTCCTGCAGCGCGTGGACGGGCTGAAGCTGGAGCCCTTCCCGGCCGGATCGTTCTGGCGCAACTCGCGCACGTCGGCGATCGTGTGGGGCGTGCGCGCCGTGCTGATCGTGGCGGCCATTGCGGTGGGCATGACGGTGGCGGCGGCGTTCAACGTCGATGTGACCGACGACACCTACAGGCTGATCGACGCGCGGCTGAACACGAACCTCATGGGCCTTGTGGGCGGCATGACGGCGTTCGACCTAGCGCTGCTGCTCGGCGTGTCCGCGACGCTGGGGGCGCCGCTGATCTTTGGCGCCGCCTACATCCTGGCGCGGGTGCTGTTGGGCTTGGGGCTCGAGATCGGCGCGCGCGGCACGCTGAACAAGTCGATCGGCGACGTGATGCGCGGGATGGCCTTCGGCCGCGACGGGGATACGCGCCTCGGCGGCGTGGCGAATGTCTCGCACAGTTATGGCGCGGTGCCGATGGAGCTGCTGGGCGACGTGGCCGAGCGCATGCGCATCGCGTCCGCGGCCACCTCCACGGCGCTGCTGGAGAAGTACCGCTGGGCGCTGTTCACCGTGGGCGACGACACCAACGACGCCGTCACGCAGCTTTCCAAGGACGCCATGACCTGGGACAGCCTCATCCACACCACCTACTTCGACCAGCCCGAAGTGGCCGACGCCATCGCCGACTACATCGCCGGCGAAGTGGAGAAGGCGCGGACGGAGCAGGCGTGAGCGGCTTCGGTCGCGCAGGCGACCGCTACGGCTGGAGCCGGTAACCGCCGGTTTCGGTGAGCAGCAGCTGGGGGCTGGTGGACTCCGGCTCGAACTTCTGGCGCAGCCGGTAGATGTGCGTCTCCAGCGTGTGCGTCGTCACGCCGGAGTTGTAGCCCCACACCTCGCGCAGCAGCTCCTCCCGCGGCACCGCCTTGGCGCCGGCGCGGTAGAGGTACTTGAGGATGTTGGTTTCCTTTTCCGTCAGCCGCACCCGTTTGCCCTGCGGATCGACCAGCGTCTTCACCGCCGGACGGAACTCGTACGGCCCGATGCGGAAGACGGCGTCCTCGCTCGATTCATGGTTGCGCAGGTGGGCGCGGATCCGCGCGAGCAGCACGTTGAACTTGAACGGCTTCGTCACGTAGTCGTTGGCGCCCGCCTCCAGCGCGTCGATGGTGACGTGGTCATCGACCTCGCCGGTGAGCATCACGATGGGCGCGCGCACGCCGGCGGCGCGCATCTGGCGGCACAGGGCGCGGCCGTCCCCGTCGGGCAGGCTGACATCCAGCAGGATCAGCCCCGCCTTCCCTTCCATGGCCGCCGCCATGCCCTCATGACCCACGCCCACGCCGGTGGCGCGCAGGTCGTCCTGCCCGTTGAGCTGGTCGACCAGCTCGTCGCGCAGGTCGGGATCGTCGTCGACGATGAGGATCGTGGTCTTGTGATTCATGAGGCGGAGACAGATTGGCCTCTCGCTCCCGTGAACACAACTGCGCGCCCTCAGCGCGCGCCGAACAGCGCCGATCCCACCCGCACCATGGTGGCCCCGAAGCGGATGGCGGTCTCGAAGTCCCCGCTCATGCCCATAGACAGCTCCGGCAGGCCGTTGCGGGCCGCGATCTGCGCCAGCAGCGCAAAATGCATCGCCGGCTCCTCGTCCACCGGTGGGATACACATGAGGCCGGCCAGCGGCAGGCCGTACACGGCGCGCACCTCCGCGATGAACGCATCGGCGTCCTGCGGGAGGACGCCGGCCTTCTGGGGTTCCTCACCGGTGTTCACCTGCACCAGCACCTGCGGCGCACGGCCGGCCTTCTGGACCGCGTCCGCCAGCGCGCGGGCAAGCTTGGGGCGATCGACGCTGTCGATGGCGTCGAACAGCGCCACCGCCTCAGGCGCCTTGTTGGACTGGAGCGGGCCGATGAGCCGCAGGTGCAGATCCGGATGCTGCGGGCGCAGCGGCGTCCAGCGGGCCTGGGCCTCCTGCACGCGGTTCTCGCCGAACACGCGGTGCCCCGCGGCGAGCGCGCCGGCCACGGCCTCCGGCGGTTGCTGCTTGGAGACGGCCACCAGCGTCACGGCCGCGGGATCGCGCCCGGCGGCGCGGGCGGCGGCGGCGATGCGCGCATGGATGGCGTCGAGGGCGGCGGTCACGGTACGGTGCTTGTGACAGCCGGCGGGGGAAGAGGAAAGTGACCGCACCCCTCCCCACCCTGTGGCTGTTCACCGATCCGGTGCGGACGCCCGATCCTGTGGCGCCGGCCTTGCGGCTGCCGCGGGGGGCCGCGGTGGTCTATCGCCATTTCGGCGCGGCGGACCGCGCGGACGTGGCCGCCGCGCTGCGCACCGTCACGCGGCGGCGCGGGGTGCGTCTGCTGATCGGCGCGGATGCGGCGCTGGCGGCGCAGGTGCGGGCCGATGGCGTGCATCTGCCGGAGCGGCTTGCCGCCGCCGCCGCCGCGCTCAAGCGCGCCCGCCCGGACTGGATCGTCACTTCCGCCGCCCATTCCGCCGCCGCGCTGCGGCGCGCACAGGGCGATGCGGCGGTTCTGTCCCCGATCTTTCCTTCCCGGAGCCCTTCGGCGGGCAGACCGCTCGGCCTTGCCCGCGCCACGCGCCTGATGGCGGCGGCGCCGCTGCCTGTGATCGGGCTGGGCGGGGTAACGCCGGCGCGTGCGGACGCGCTGTTGCGAGCCGGGTTCGCCGGCGCAGCGGGCATCGAGATGTTCCTGTAGGTCGTCCTAGAAGCGGAACGCGGATTCCAGCTTCACGCCGGCGGTCTCTTCCGCCTGCTCCCGGCGGGTTGCGCCGGGGGTGACGGGCTGCGGCGCGACGCTGACCTGGCCGCCGACGCGCACCCGCGGCGAGAACCGGTAGAACGCGCCCACGGCAGATTCACCGCGCGGGGTGATGCTTTCGGCCGTCCGCAGCCGTTCTTCCTCACCCACGTTCACCGTGAAGCCCCAGCGGGCGCTGGCGACGGGGGCGGAGGGATCGCGCGGGTTGATGGTGCTCCAGGAGGGCGGGGCCTCAGCCGCGCCGGAGCTGTAGGTGAAGCGCTCGTACCACGGCACTTCCGCAGCGGTGGCCGTCCGCTCGGCAAGCGTGCTCTGGGCGAACGCGGTCCCGCCTGACGCGGCGAACGCGATCCCCACAGCGGCCATGGCCAAGCCGGAACGCACAACTTACCCCCGAAACGAATGTTCAAGTCATACACGAGTCGTGAGCCGACAGGTGTGAACTTTGGGTTACAGGCTAAAACTTAATTCGAGGAATGCGCCAAAACCACGCTGGTTCCGGTCTCGCCGCGACATCATGTCCGCCGCGGGCGCCGTGGCGTCCCGGAAGGTCGCCCCGCCGGCGAGCGCCAGTCTGGACGTCAGGGCGCACCGCCCGGCCGCCGTGAGGGTCTGGACGTCCACGCCCACGAGATCGTCCCGCGCCTGCCCGGCTTCGACCATCCAGGACCAGTCCCCCGCTCGGTAGACGCCCGACGCCCCCCAGGCGCTGTAATCGCGGCCCCCCGCGGCCCAGCCGTTGTCGTTGCCGAGCCAGCTGAGCCCGCCCGACCAGGCCCCCTGCGTCACCGTCACGCCCGCCGAGACGGCCTGCATCTCCCCGAACGCGGCGCGACCGGTCCCGTCCCGGGCCTGGGCGTAGGTGAGACCCGCCGCCGTCTCCCAGCCGCCGGGAAAGGTGTGGGCGAAGGACAGCCCGCCCTCGAGAATGTCCTCCGGCGCATGGACCAGCGGCGCGCCCGCCCGCTCCCGGTAGCCCTGGTCGAGCCCCTCGTGTTCCAGCTCCGGCGTCCACGAAAGCCCCGCCTGCAGGCCGAGGATGCGCGTGGACGAAACCGTGAGCTTGGCCGACTGGCCGGAAATGTCGTTGCGCAGGATCACCCCGCCCTGCCCCGTGCCGTCCACCAGCGGATCGAGGCCGCCGCCGATGGCGAGGATCGTGGGCGGGGTGAGGGAGAAGCGCTGGCCGACGCCTTCGTCGCGCCCCACGCTCGCCTCGCCCCAGCCGCCGCGCAGGTAAAGAAAGGCGCGCTCTAGCGAGAGCCTTGCGGCCTCGTCCGCCGCCGCGCCCGCCAAGACCGCCCCGCTCACATAGCCGCGCACCGGCAGACCATCCACCGACGGGCAGCCCGCCAGCGCCGGCGCGCAATCGCCCACCCGCCCGCCGCGGGGATCGCGCCGGGGGTCGTCGCGCTCCGCCGCGATCATGAGGCCGCCGCCGATCTCCCATTGGTTCTCGAACAAGAGGCCCGCCCGGCCCTGCACCGACGCCCGCGCCGTCAGCGCCTCGCCATCGTCGCCCGCCGACGCCAGCACCGCCGCCGATGCCCCCTTCTCGATCACCGGCGCTGCAGCGCCCGCGGTTCCGCCGGCGGCGAGCCCCAACGTCAGGGCGATGCCGGCGGTCGCCGCCGTCCTCACTCTCGCCTTCATCGGGTGCTCCATCTCGACGGGTTGCGGGCGATGCACTAGAAGCGCCGCCTGCAGACCGGACCGGGACGCTTCAGTAAACGACTGTTGCACCCGTTCCGGATTACCGAAGCGCTAACCGAACGACTGGAGCCTCCGATGAGGCGCGGTCGACAGCATGGCAGGGAGAACACGCATGACGCCTCGCGGGCGCAACGTCTGGCCGGCGGCCGTCATCCTGGCCGCGCTGGCGGCAGGGACCGCCGGGTGCTCCTCCAACGGCACGCCGGCGCCGGACGGCCCGGTGGTGTCGCGCGGCGGCGTGGCCGACGAACCGGGCGGCTTCAATCCGTTCGGCTTCGGCGGTGGCGGCGGCGACCGCAAGGACGGCGGCACGGCCGAGATCGGCGTCAACAGCCTGCTCTGGCGCGCGAGCCTCGATACGGTGAGCTTCATGCCGCTGGCGCTGACCGACAGCTTCGGCGGCGTGATCCTGACGGACTGGTACGCCGATCCGAACACCCCCACCGAACGCTTCAAGATGCAGATCTACATCCTCGACACGCGCCTGCGCGCCGACGGCATCAAGGTGAACGTGTTCAAGCAGGTGCAGGGCCCGGGCGGCTGGGTCGACGCCGCCGTCAGCGAAGACACCGCGCCGCAGATCGAGAACGCGATCCTGGCCAAGGCGCGCGAACTGCGACTTTCGACGCTGAACAACTAGGCGCGCCTTTCAGGCGCGCCGTGTCCCGGACGATCGCATAGGCGATCGATCCGGGATCCCGTGCAGAATCGAGCGCAATCGGCACGAGATCCCGGCTCTTCGCTTCGCTGCGGCCGGGAAGACTGCTAACTGCACGCTCGTTTTCTGAGACCACCATGCCCCGCTACAATCACCGCGACGTCGAAAAGAAGTGGCGCGACGCCTGGCGCAGCGCCGGCCTCGACCGTGCGCTCGATCCCGCCGAGGCGGGCGGCAAGCCGAAGTACTACGTGCTGGAGATGTTCCCCTACCCGTCCGGACGCATCCACGTGGGGCACTCGCGCAACTACACGATGGGCGATGTGGTGGCGCGCTACAAACGTGCGAAGGGCTTCAACGTCCTGCATCCGATGGGCTGGGATGCGTTCGGCCTGCCGGCGGAAAACGCCGCCATCGAGCGCGGCGTCCACCCCGGCGCGTGGACCCGCGAGAACATCAAGACGATGAAGGGCCAGCTCGAACTGCTGGGCCTCGCCATCGACTGGGACCGCGAGATCGCCACCTGCGAGCCCGACTACTACAAGCACCAGCAGGCGATGTTCATCGCCTTCCTGAAGAAGGGCCTCGTCTTCCGCAAGAAGGCGAAGGTGAACTGGGACCCGGTGGACAACACCGTGCTCGCCAACGAGCAGGTGGTGGACGGCAAGGGCTGGCGCTCCGGCGCGCCGGTGGAGCAGCGCGAGCTGGAGCAGTGGGCGTTCCGCGTCACGGCGTATGCCGATGACCTGGGCGATGCGCTCAAGACGCTGGACCGCTGGCCGGACAAGGTGCGGCTGATGCAGACCAACTGGATCGGCAAGAGCCACGGCGCGCTGGTGTGGTGGCCGATCGCAAGCGCCCCCGGTTTCCTCAGCGGCGGTCACGCGACCGACCCCGTCGAGGTGTTCACCACGCGGCCCGACACCCTGTTCGGCGCGAGCTTCATCGCCCTCGCCCCCGATCACCCGCTGACGCGCGCCATCGCCGAACATCGCCCCGATGTGGCGGCGTTCGCCGCGAAGTGCGCGAGCGCGGGGACATCGGAAGCGGTGATCGAGCAGGCGGAGAAGGAAGGCATCGATCTCGGCGTTCGTGTGAAGCACCCGTTCGATCCGTCGTGGGAGCTCCCGGTGTATGCGGCGAACTTCGTGCTCTCCACCTATGGCTCGGGCGCACTGTTCGGGTGCCCCGCGCACGACCAGCGCGACCTCGATTTCGCCCGCAAATACGGGCTTCCGGTGACGCCGGTGGTGCTGCCTGCCGGCGCCGATGCGGCGACGTATGCGGTCGATGACGTGGCGTATGTGGACGACGGGGTGATCTACAACTCGCGCTTCCTCGATGGCCTTTCCACGCAGGACGCCATCGTGCGCGCCATCGCGGAGCTGGAGAAGATCGACCTCGGCCGGGGCACCACGCAGTACCGCCTGCGCGACTGGGGCGTCTCGCGGCAACGCTACTGGGGCTGCCCGATCCCGGTGATCCACTGCAGTGCGTGCGGGATCGTACCCGTCCCTGAAAAAGATCTGCCGGTGACGCTGCCAGAGGACGCGACGTTCGACCGGCCGGGCAATCCCCTCGCCCACCATCCGAAGTGGAAGTTCGTCGATTGCCCGCAATGCGGCCAGCCCGCCGAGCGCGAGACCGACACGCTCGACACGTTCGTGGATTCAAGCTGGTACTTCGCGCGCTTCACCGACGCGAAGAACGCCGACGCGCCGTTCGATCCCGTGAAGGCGCAATACTGGCTGCCGGTGGACCAGTACGTCGGTGGCGTGGAGCACGCGGTGCTGCACCTGCTGTATTCGCGCTTCTTCACTCGCGCGATGCGCGACTGCGGGTATTTCGATGTTCATTCCTCCCCCGTTCACGGGGGAGGTGGCGCGCGCAGCGCGACGGAGGGGGCAGCGCCGCCCCCATCGGCCCTCCGGGCCACTTCCCCCGCAAGCGGGGGAAGAAACACCGCGAGCGACTTCCCCGCCTCCGGCGAGCCGTTCGCCGGCCTGTTCACGCAGGGGATGGTGACGCACGAGGTCCGCAAAGGCCTGCAGAGAGTGACGGACGCCGTGCAGCCCGTCGGTGCAGACAACTCTACCGCTTACGCTTTGTGGAGGTCGGAAGACGTGGTCCGCAATCTGGAAGAGTGGTCGGTCGGCAACGTTATACAAATCGCGGATGGAACAAACGACGTCTACAAGATCGTATGGCTTGGCCCTGAAGACACGGACACGGAGACACTGACGTTCTCCGGAAAGCCCTACTGGCCCGGCCCCATCGAGAAGATGTCCAAGTCCAAGAAGAACGTCGTCGATCTCGACGCGTTCGTGAGCGACTTCGGCGCCGACGTGGCGCGCTGGTTTGTGCTGTCGGACAGCCCGCCCGAGCGGGACGTGGAGTGGACGGACGCGGGCGTAAAGGGCGCGTGGGGTTTCGTGGGGCGCGTGTGGAGCGCCGTGGAGAGCCACGGCCGGCCGGCTCCGGCCATCGGCGAACAGCCGCCTCCGGGCGCGGACCAGGGCGCAGCGCTGGAGCTGCGCCAGGCTGCGCATCGCGCGGTGGCGGCCGTCGGCGCCGACATCGAGGGCTTCCGCTTCAACCGCGCCGTGGCGCGCGCCTACGAGCTCGTCAACGCCATCCGCAAGCACGACGGCGCGAGCGATCCCGCCCTTGTCTGGGCGCGCGGCGAGGCGCTGGCGCTGCTGACGCAGATCGTCACCCCGTTCATGCCGCACCTGGCCGAGGAGTGCTGGCAGGCGCTGGGGCGGACCGGGTTCGTCACTGCTGCGCCGTGGCCCGAGGCCGACCCCGACCTGGTGGAGGAAAACACCGTCACCCTCCCCGTCCAGGTCAACGGCAAGCGGCGCGGCGAGATCGCCGTGCCGAAGGGTTCGCCGGAGGCCGAGGTCCGCGCCGCCGCGCTGGCAGCCCCCGGGGTCGCCGCCTTCACGGACGGCAAGACCGTGACCAAGGTGGTTGTGGTGCCGGACCGGATCGTCAATATCGTGGTGCAATGAGGGGATCGTGATGCGGGTAGTGGTGATCGCCGTGGCCCTTGCGGCCCTCGCCGGCTGCGGCTTCAGCCCCATGTACGCGCCCGCCGCGGGCGGCGGCGGCGCGGTGATCGGCCCCGTGTCCATCCCCGAAGTGCAGGGCAAATCCGGCCACGCCTTCCGCACCGAACTGTCGCGCCTGCTGGACGCCGAGCGCGGCCGGGGCCCCACGCGCCGCCTCGATGTGACGGTGACGGAATCGGTGTCGCAGCTGGGCCTGCGCGTCGATGAATCGGCCACCCGCGCCGACCTCGTGCTCAACGGCGCCTACACCTTCTTCGACGTCAACGACAGCGCGCTGGTGCGCGGGTCGGTGGTGGCGGTGGCCAGCTACGACATCCCCGTCTCGGCCTTCGGCGCCGCCGCGGCGCAGGACGACGCGCGCGAGCGCGCCGGCGTGATGCTGGCGCAGAAGATGCGCACGGACCTGGCGCTGCGGCTTGCGCGCGCCGCGCGCGGTTCCGCCCCCGCCGCCGTGCAGACGCTGCCGGCGGAGCCCGCGCCGGAGCCTGCGGGCCTGCCCGCCGCGCAGACGCTGCCCGGCGGCCCGGTCACCGCCCAACAGCCGAAGCGTTGAAGCTCGCCGCCGCCGCCGCGCGGCGCTTCGTCGCCGCCCCGGACGCCGGCGTGCGCGCGGCCCTGCTCTACGGCCCCAACCGCGCGGTGGTGTCGGAATACGCCAAGGCGCTGGCCGCGTTCGCGCTGGGCGGCGGCGATGATCCCTTCGCCATCACGCGTCTCGGCGAAGACGAGATCCGCAAGGACAAGGCCCGCCTCGACGAGGCGCTCACCGCGCAGTCGCTGCTGGGCGGCGCCACGGTGGTGTGGGCGCGGGTGGAGAACGAGAGCGCCAACGACGCCATCCTCCCCGCCCTCGCCGCCATCGACGCGGGCCAGAGCACCGCCTGGTTCATCATCGAGGGCGGCGAGCTGTCGGGCAAAGGCAAGCTGGTGGCGGCGTTCGAGGGCGCAAAGCGCGCCGTCGCCATCGCCTGCTACGAGGAGAGCGAGGCCGAGCGCGCGGCGTTCCTGCGCCAGCTGATCGACGCCGAACGCGTGCCCATGAGCAACGACGCTCGTGAACTCTTCATCGCCGAAGCGCACGCCGACCGCGCCATCATGCGCGGCGAACTGGAGAAGATCGCGCTCTACGCGCACGATCTCGGCCGGCCGGTGGAACCCCATGATCTTGCGGCGCTTTCCGCCGTGGAGGCCGAGAGCGCGCTCGACGACGCCACCGGCGCCGCCACCGCCGGCGATCCCGCCCGGGCGCTGAACGCGCTCGACCGCCTCGAAGCGACGGGCGGCATCTCGCTGCTGAAGGCGCTGGAGCGGCGCCTGCTGCGCCTGCTCGAAGCGCGCACGCTCGTGGACAACGGCGTCTCCCCCGCCGAGGCCGGCGACCGCCTGAAGCCGAAAGTGTTCTGGAAGGACCGCGAGGCGTTCGCGGGGCAAGTGCGATTGTGGTCCGCCCCGCGCCTGCTCGACGCACTCAACGTGCTGTGGGCCGCGGAGCTGCGCGCGAAAAGCGCCGGCAGCCCGCAGGAGGCGATCGCGGAAGCGGCGTACCGCCGGGTGGCGGAAATCGCGGCGGCGGCGCGGGGGTAGTGAAGTTCGACGCTCTGGAAAGGGGAAGCCATTGAAACGACGATTCGTCTTCTTGATTGCGCTGGCATTCAGCGGCGCATTCCTCCTCCTCCCCGCCCCGTCGTCTAGCCAGCCACGCGACGATGAGAGCATCAGAGCCGTGCCAATTTTGGAAGTCTTGCCACCGACGCAGCCCAGCCAGCAAACTGTCAATGTCGGTGGCGCGCTTTGGACGCAAGGCGTCGTCCCAACGAAAACTGTTCTCCTGAACTTGGAGGCCAACATTCCGCGATCCGGCGGCAACGGATCCCCGAAGTGCATTCCCGCCCAAACAAGACTCTATCTCGTCGGTTCGCCTATTGGCGCCCTGTTCTGCGGGTTTGCAAAAATTGACTGGAACAGGCTCGATGACTTTGTCTGCTTTCAGGACATCGATAGCGACGGCTACTTTGAAGCGGCAGCTCACGGAACTGCGGTGGAAACCCAGCTGCTGTTTACAATTGCTCAGATCCGAAAACGCTCAGCCATAGAAGCGACGCCTTATTCAGTCTTGCCCCGCGAAGAAGTCGCAAGACTGACGTTCCGGTTTCAGGCGGTGCGCGGAGCCAGTGCTGTTTTTGAGACGTCCGTCGCGCCACTCGTTGAGAACGAGCAAAGCGAAATGAGACGCGAACGCGTACTGGGCCTCGGCTTGGATGGTCCGCCTGCAGCAGCGCCGGATGCGCCCCCAAACCTTCGCTACGCATCGGGTCGATATGTCATGCCTTTGGGGGAATCCGGCGTACTTCACGCCGGGCCCGCATCGGTTCGCGTAGTCGCGGTTACTGCGGACTCGGCCCGCATAGAGCGGATCGCTCCCTTCAAAATCGGCGAGCAGGTTCTTTCGCTGCAATAGCGCCGTCTTCGGTCAACAGGGCCGCAGGCGTATCGACGAGTTGCGAAAGTCTCGGCGGCGGCGCGGGGGTGAGCGGACCGCAACCGCGCATAACTGCAAGCGCGGAACAGGCAAGGCCACGACAGCTGCGCGGATCTTCGTCATTCCGGGGCGGCCGCAGGCCGAGCCCGGAATCCAGCCAAGTCTTGCAAAGCCGGGCTGGATTCCGGGTTCTCGCTCCGCGAGCCCCGGAATGACGAAAGTCACCGATTGAGATCGAGATAGAGATCACGCCACTCGGGGTTGGCCTTCTCGATGAGCGCCAATTTCCAGGCGCGGCGCCAAGCCTTGATTTCCTTCTCTCGCGCGATGGCGAGCGTCATTTCGCTGTGGGGCTCGTACCATACCAGCAGCTTGACGCCGTACTTGCGCGTGAAGCCGGATATGAGGCCCTCGCGATGTTCGTGGACGCGGCGCGGAAGATTGCCCGTCACGCCAAGATAGAGCGTTCCGTTTCGCTGTGAGGCCATCAGGTAGACGGCGATGTAGGCGAAACGCGCCATTGTCACCCCAGCCAGCAGTCAGGAGACCGCCCTAACGCTTGCGCGCCCGTTATGCCACCTTTCGTCATTCCGGGGCGGCCGCAGGCCGAGCCCGGAATCCAGCCAAGTCCTGCAGGATCGGACTGGATTCCGGGTTCTCGCTCCGCGAGCCCCGGAATGACGAAAACAGGAGGACAAGCGCCGCCGCTATCCACGCTTTGCGCGCAGCCCCCTTCATGGCCGCCATCGCGCGCAGACAAACGTCACCCCCGCCAATCCGGGGAGGGTGAAAGCTCCGGCATGATCCAGCGCATGACACAGGCCGACATCCCCCTCCCCATCGCCGTGCGCCGCTTCGTCGATCTCCTGCTGGAGAGCGTGGGGCGAGGTTTGCGCGGGTTGCGGCATCGCTACGGGACGCCGGAGGCGCTGCGGCTGTCCAACGCCGGGGCGTTCGCGGATCTCGCTGAGGCGTTCGCCATAGTGCGGCGGCTGGCGCGGCTGCTGCGGTATGTGGTGCTGATCCTCGCGCTTGAGGTGCCGGCTGTGCGCGCGCGACGCTGCGCGACGCGGACATTTCCGACACTGCCGCCGGCGCACACGCGCGCGCTGCGGTTTGTGCTGACGACGCCCT
>JAIYAO010000057.1 GCA_027488965.1 Alphaproteobacteria bacterium | reverse complement strand
TTCCCGGCCCGCGCGACGACGACTTCCACTGAGCACAGCCCGCACTGGACGGCGCGCCCTGCGCGGCGTTTCATGGCGTGGTGTCCAGCTTCCGCATCCGTCGCGCCACCGCCCATGACGCCGAGACCGTGTGCCGCTTCGTGGCGGCGGCGGCGGCCGAGGAGGGCGCGTCCAACGGTTTCGGCCCGGACACGTTTCGCCGCGACGCCATAGGCCCTGCCGCCCGCATCGATGTCTGGATCGCGGAGGACGCGCGCGGGCACGCCTGTGCGCAGGCCATCACCGCTCGCGGCTATGATCTGCAACGCGCCGCGCCGACCATGGTGCTGCTGCACCTGTTCGTGGCCGCCGAGAACCGGCGCGACGGACTCGCTCGCCTGCTCATCGCGCAGGTGGCCGTGCGCGCGCGCGAGACGGGCGTGCGGGAGATCACCATCGTCACCGGCGTGGAGAATGCCGTGGCGCGGCGCTTCTTCGAGGCCATCGGCGCCCAGGAGGACCGCCTCGCCCGCTACGTGGTCGGCGCCGACGGAATTGCCTGGCTCGCGGCGGAGGCCGGCTAGCGCAGCTGCGCGTTCGCCGGGGCGGCGCGCGCGCTGGTGGCGTCCTGCGCCGGGATCACGAGACGGTCGCCGGCGAAGATGAGATCGTTGCCCGCGATGGTGCGCCCGTCGCCGAGATAGAGCGACCGGGGCCCGAGGCAGTCGCTGTTGCGCGCCGCGATCTCGGCGATGCCGGCGGGGCTGTCCATGAACACCCGGCCCGCCACATCGAACATGCGCTCGCCCTCCATCACCTCCACCACCATTTCCGTGGGCCCCGGCGTGAGGCGGCACAGGCGCAGGCGGACAGGGGTGGGGATGAGGTCGGCGGAGGTGCCGGGCGTTGGGGTTGTGGTCGGGGCTGCAGGCAGGCTCGCCGGGATCGGCGCGGGCGGCAGCGGCGCAAGCGGGGCCGCGCGCACGGTGTCGGCGCCGTTGGCCCACGGCGGCGGCGCGATCTCCTGGGCGGTGGGCGGCGCGGCGGGCTTGGCCTTCGGCAGCGACGGCAGCTTCAGCGACACGTTCTCGAAGGCGGACTCGAAGGTCGGGGCGAACCGCTGGATCTGCGGCGCGGCCACCAGCGCGATCAGGCCCACCGCCACCGCGGCCAGCGGCCACATCACCACCCCGCCGGAGCCGCCGGCGCTGCGGCCGCGGGCGCGGCCGAACCGCTCGTCGTGGAGGTCGCGGGCGTCGCGCGGGTCGGCAAGGTCGGCGATCACCGCGCCGGGGGCGCCGGCGCGCAGGAGGCCGCCGAGGGTCAATGTCGCGGACAGGGGCGCCGCCAAACGCCCGACCTGGCCCCAGAACTCGCGATCATTGCGGGACAGGCCTTCGGCGTAGATCCGCGCGAGGCCGCGGCGGGCGGCGGTGGCGTCGGTGAAGTCCACAAGGCCCGCGCGGATGTCGCTCGGGTAGTCCATTCCCGCGAGGGCGGAGAAGGCAGACCGGAACGCCGCTTCCCGACGGGTCGCGGCCAGCGCCGGCATGGACTTGCCGCGGGCCTCGCCGCTCTGGCGCACCCAGGTGAAGCCGGCCGAAAGGCGCCGTTGCGCCTCTTCCGCCGGCGGCACGGCCCCGGCGGCGGCGGCAGGGGCGGGCACGGGCCCCCGCGCCTTCAGCGCCCGGATGCGGCCGGCCACGGGCCCGAGCCTGCGGTCCAGCATCTCCGAGGCGGACTGGCCCCAGCCGTTGGGCGCGTAGTCGCCCTCCAGCACGTCGATGACCTCCAGCCCAGGCCCCTCGCGGAACTGCGCGGGGATGAGGGCGCGGTCGAGCGCGGTGTCGGTGCGGATCGAGATGGTCTGGCCGAAATGGCTGCCGATGGCCGCCTCGGTCATCACCCAGTCCACCTGCAGGGCCTGGCGCGACCAGAGGGCAAGCACGGCCACGCAGGCGTCGAGCTCGTCCAGCAGCCGCGTCGGCCACGACGCCGTGTACTGCACAGGCCCCCGGGTCGCGGTGATGCCCGAGCGCTCGAGGCTCTTCTGGATCCGCGCGGCGAGTTCCGCGTCCGCGGGGGCGTAGGTGATGAAAACGTCAGCCATGTCGGATGGTTAACAAACTCGGGAGCCCGCGGAAAGTGAACCCGCGGAGAAACAGGAGCGAAGGCCGGCTGTGTCGCTTCGGCGCCGCAACGGTGGGCTTCGCGGCTGCGCAGAATCCCTGTCAACGTGAGCCATGGTTCTTTCCGCGCGTGCCGCGCCGGCCGACGCCGGCCGCGCCTTCCTCGACGTCTCCAACTCCCTGTCCGGGCGCTGCTGGCGCACCCGCGCCGCCGACGACGGCCTGGCCGAGATCTTCCGCCGCCGCCATGGCCTGCCCGAGATCGCCGCTCGGCTGCTGGCGGCGCGCGGCGTGGCCGAGGCTGACGCCAAGGGCTTTCTCGACCCCACCCTGAGGGACTTCTTCCCCGATCCGTCCACATTCGCCGACATGGACGTGGCCGCCCGCGTCATCGAGGACGCCATCGTCTCCTGCCGCCGGACGGCCGTCTTCGCGGACTACGACGTGGACGGCGGCACCTCGGCGGCGCAACTCGTGCGCTACTTCCGGGCGCGGGGCCGGGAGCTCACCATCTACGTGCCGGACCGGATGCGGGAGGGCTACGGGCCCTCGGCCTTTGCGTTCGAACGGCTGAAGGCGATGGGCATGGACCTCGTCATCACCGTGGACTGCGGCGCCGCCGCCATGGAGCCGCTGGAGGCGGCAGCCGCCATCGGGCTCGACGTGGTGGTGATCGACCACCACCTCATGTCCGGCCCGCCGCCGCCGTCGCTGGCGTGCGTCAATCCCAACCGGCCGGACTGCCCCTCCGGGCAGGGCCACCTGACCGCGGCGGGCGTGGTCATGGTGACGCTGGCGGCGGTGAACCGCGAGGCGCGCCGGCGGGGGTCCGTGGGCTCCAACCACCTGCCGGACCTGATGTCCAACCTCGATCTCGCGGCGCTGGGCACGGTGTGCGACGTGGCGCCGTTGACGGGGTTCAACCGGGCGATGGTGGCGCAGGGGCTCAAGGTGCTGGCCCGGGCGGGCAAAGTGGGCCTCAAGGCGCTGGCCGACAGCGCGGGCAAGCCGTCGACGGGGTCGGTGTACGAGCTGGGCTTCATCCTCGGGCCCCGCCTCAACGCCGGCGGGCGCGTGGGCGACGCGTCGCTGGCCACCCGCATCCTGTCCACCGAGGACCCCGTGGAGGCCGCCGAAATCGCCGCCGAGCTGGAGGCCCTCAACATCGAGCGCCGCCAGAAGGAGGCCGATATGCTGGCCCTGGCGCAGTCCATGGCGGAGGCCGAGGCCGTGAACCGCGCAGTGGCGGTGGTGGGCGACCCCGACTGGCACCCCGGCGTCATCGGCATCGCGGCGGGGCGGCTGAAGGACCGGATCCTGAAACCCACCATCGTCCTCGGCGGCGGCGGGCCCGATACGCCCTGCAAGGGGTCGGGCCGCTCGGTGCCGGGGGTCAACCTGGGCGCGGCGGTGGCGGCGGCGGCGAAGGCGGGCATCCTGAAGGCGGGCGGCGGGCACGCCATGGCCGCGGGCCTCAGCATGGACTGGGACCGCCTCGACGACCTGCGGGACTTTCTGTCGGAGGCGCTGGCCCCCGAACTGGCCGCCGCCGCCGGGGAGGCGCGGGCCCTCTGGATCGACGCCGCGGCGTCGGTGGGGGCGGCGGGCCTGCCGCTGATGGACGCGCTGGACCGCATCGGCCCCTACGGCGTGGGCCACCCTGAACCCGTGTTCGCCATCCCCGACGTCCGCGTCAGCTACGCCGGAGCGGTCAAGGGCGACCACGTCCGCTTCGTGCTGGAGGACGGGCGCGGCCAGAAGCTGCGGGGCATCGGCTTTCGCCTTGCCCAGACCCCCGTCGGCGAGGCGTTCCTGCGCCGCGAGGGCATGTTTCACGCCGCCGTGAAGCTCAAGCGCAACAGCTGGGGCGGGGACGAGCGGGTCGAGGCGGAACTGATCGACGCCGCCGCCGCGGGCTGAGGCCCCCGAATTGCAATGCCAGGGTGAAGACCGCCGACGTGTGCACTGTCGGCACGAACCGTTGAACTCTGGCGAGGCGCCCTGCTGTGGATAATGCAATGGACATGACCTATGGGGGTGTCCGGTTCGATCAGTCGTCTCAACAACCTGCGGGGGAGCCGCCTTTGCTTCGCGGCAAGCTCAAGTCGAAGGCGGACAGGAAGGCCGAGGCCGGGACCGGCGTCGAAACCGCCGACGACATCGTGCGCCGTGTCGACGAGGACCGCTGGCTGGCCGCCCGGTTCGCCGACCCGCCGGTGCGCGAGCGGCTGAACACCTTCTACACCGTCGTCTACGAGATCGCCCGGATCCCCGAGGCCGTGCGCGAGCCCGCCCTCGGCCTCATCCGGCTGCAATGGTGGCGCGAGGCGATCGCGGCCATCTACAGCGGCGAGGGCGTGGCGAAGTATCCCGCGGCGGAGGGCCTGGCGGGCCTGGTGCGCGAGGCGAGCCTCGACCGGGCCCTGCTGGAGTCCCTCGTGGACTGCCGCGCCCGCGACCTTGAGGACCGCCCGTTCGAGACGTGGCCGGCCTTCGAGGCCTACGTGGACGGCACCGCCGGCGCCGTCATCCGTCTCGCCGCCCGCATCTGCGCGCCCGATCTCGTCCAGACCAAGCAGCACCTGGCGCTCTTCACCAACGCCGGGCGCGTGTGGGGCTACACCGGCCTCATCCGGTCGCTGGCGCTGTGGAATGAGCGGCGGCGCACGTTCTTCCCGCAGAAACTGCTCGACCACGTGCAGCTGACGCCCGAGGTGCTGTTCGAGGGCGCCACCACGCACGCCACGAGCTCCGCCTGCCGCGCGGTGCTGGAGCGGTCCGTGGCGGCCCACAAGGAAGTGCGCCGGCTCGTCTACGGCGCGCCCAAGGAATTCTTCCCCGCCTACGGCTACGTGGCGCTGGTCAGCGACTACATGCGCGCGCTCGACCGCCCGTACGACGGCGCGGTGAAGGTCCCGCTGTTCAAGCGCCAGTTGCGGCTTGTGGCGGCCTCGGCGACGGGGTCGGTTTAACGCTCGGAAGCGCTGCGCGCGCTATTCCGCCGCGATCCGCGCGCCGCCCAGCCACATGTCCAGATCCGCCAGCGCGCGGCGCGCCATAGCCTGTTTGCGGGCGCGGCCCTTGTCGGCGCCCTTCAGGCGCTTGCCGTCGGCATCCGTCACGGGGTCGGCGCCGAGCGGGGGAAAGAGGCCGAAGTTCACGTTCATCGGCTGGAAGGAGCCCTTCGCGCCCGTAAGGTGGCCGCCGGTCACGTGCGCCAGCAGCGCGCCGAGTGCGGTGGTGCGCGGCGGCGCAGGAAGCGCTTCGCCCAGGAAGTCCGCCGCCGCAAAACGCCCGGCCAGCAGCCCCATGGCCGCACTTTCCACATAGCCTTCCACGCCCGTGATCTGCCCCGCGAACCGCAGCCGCGGCTCCGCCTTCAGCCGCAGCGTGTCGTCGAGCAGCTTGGGCGAATGGAGGAAGGTGTTGCGGTGGATGCCGCCGAGCCGCGCGAACTGGGCGTTCTGCAGGCCGGGGATCATGCGGAAGATGTCGGTCTGCGCGCCGTGCTTCAGCTTGGTCTGGAAGCCCACGATGTTGAACAGCGTGCCCAGCGCGTTGTCCTGGCGCAGCTGCACCACCGCGTAGGGCCACCGCCCGGTGCGCGGATCGTCGAGGCCCACGGGCTTCATCGGCCCGAAGCGCAGCGTCTCGCGCCCGCGCTCGGCCATCACCTCGATGGGCAGGCAGCCCTCGAAGTAGGGCGTGTCCTTTTCCCAGTCCTTGAACTCGGTCTTGTCGCCCGCCAGCAGCGCATCGATGAAGGCGTTGTACTGCTCCTTGTCGAGCGGGCAGTTGACGTAAGCCGCCGTATCCCCTGCGGGGCCCGCCTTGTCGTAGCGCGACTGCATCCACGCGATGGAGAAGTCGATGCTGTCGCGGTGCACGATGGGCGCGAGCGCATCGAAGAAGGCGAGATCGTCCTCGCCCGTGCGCGCGCGGATCGCGTCCGCCAGCGCAGGCGACGTCAGCGGGCCGGTGGCGACGATGACGTTGTCCCAGTCCGCCGGCGGCAGCGCCTCGATCTCGCCCGCCACGCGGGTGATGCGGGGATGGGCGTCGAGGGCGGCCGTCACCGCCGCGGAGAAGCCGTCGCGGTCCACCGCCAGCGCCGAGCCCGCCGGCACCTGGTGGGCATCGCCCGCCGCCATCACGATGCTGCCCGCGCGCCGCAGCTCCGCATGCAGCAGCCCGACGGCGTTGTTCTCCCAGTCGTCGGAGCGGAAGGAGTTGGAGCAGACCAGCTCCGCACAGCCGCCGGTCTTGTGCGCAGGCGTCATGCGGAGGGGGCGCATCTCGTGCAGCGTCACGGGCACGCCGGCGTTGGCCAGCTGCCAGGCCGCCTCCGAGCCCGCAAGGCCGGCGCCGATGACGTGAACGGTGTTCATTTGCTTTGCGATCATGACCTTTGCTACGTGACGGATGCAGGCCGGGGACGCAAGCAGGGGACGACGATGCGGGGCGCTGTGATCGCGGCGGTCTTTCTGGCGGCGGCCTGCGGGGCGTCCGCGCAGACGCCGCCGGCGCCGCCTGCGCCCAACGCCATAATGACGCACTACCGCGCCTATGCGGCTGCGGAAGCGCGTGGAGACTATGTCGCGGCGCGGACGTCCGCGCAGGCGGCGCTGGCGGCGGCGGAGGCCGCCGGCAGCCCGCGCGTGGGCGTGCTGGCGACCAATCTGGCGCGGCTGGAGGCGCTCCAGTTCAACGACATGGAGCGCGCGAGAGGCCCCGCAAAACGCGCGCTCGAACTGGGCGGCGAGGGGGTCGACAGCGAAGAGGCGCAAATCCTCGTGACCCTTGCCGGTAGTCCGGCGCGGTTCGAGGCGCTTGACGAACTGGTTGCGGCGCGCGCTGCGAAGCCGGGCAGCGACCTTGGGTTCCTGTTTGAAGTGTCGCGCGCGTCCGGCCTTTGGTCGCTGCGCGACGAACGTCCGCGCGCGGCCGTGGTCGCATTCCGGCGCGCTGTCGCCATCGCCGAGCGGATCGGTCCGCAAGCCAACATGGAGCTTGTCATTGCGCTCACAGGCCTCGGCGCCGCGCACGTGTATGTCGAGCAGTTTGAAGAGTCCGCAGCCGCCCTGAACCGGGCGCTCGATGTGGGGCAGACACTCGACCGCAACAACGTTGGCGCTGGCGTGTCTCGTGCAGAACGGGTGCGCGGAGCCGCAGACGCCTGGTATGCCGTGCTGCGGTCCTACATGTATTCCTTGGGAAGGCGGGATATTCCGGAGCTTCGCGAAAGACCGGCAACGGAGGAGAACTCAACAAAACTCCCTCCCTGCCCGGTGAGGTACCTGAAGCGGAAGGAAATTGAGTATCCATCAAAGGCGCTCGACAAGCTCGCCGTCGGCACAGTCATCGTCAGGGTTGTGCTCACTGAAGACGGTGCGATTGAGAATCCCCAGATCATAGCGACGGCGCCGTCCAATGAGTTTTTTGCTCCCGCAGTCATGGCGGCGATCTCCACCTGGCGGGTGGAGTGGCAGGCGGGCAGTCGTCCTTGCCAGAACCGGGCAGATCGGTACTACATCCGCATCCCCTTTTTCATTGATCCCGAGTAGTAAGCGGCTGGATCCCCCGCGCGCCGACCGCTCCAGAATGAGCGAGCGGTGGCGAAGCGACCTAATTTCACCGAGTGATGAGCCGGCCCCCCTCCCACCTCTCCCTTGCAGGGGGAGGAGTTCTAGCGGCATGGCGCTGAAAATAGGGGGATAGTGACAGCTGCTGTCCCTGTTTATCGCGCCGCTGCCTCCGGGGCGCCGCATCGCGGCGACCCCGGAGACCATTCGCACCGGACATGCGGGAAATGCTGCAACGACGGGTGTTTTCGCCTGCGCCACCGCGCGTAGGGCTTCCGGGTTCGCGGCTGGCCTGCGCCCCGGAAAAAGAAAATGCAGCCTCCCAATCCGGGGGATGAAACCCCCGTGGCACACTCCTCCTCGCCGCCTGTGCAAGGAGGGTGTCTGGGGCCAGTCACCGGATCGATGCGGGCGGTGCGATCGAGTGCGGTTGCCGGCGGGGAGCTAAACCGTCGGGTCCAGGGCGCCGTGACTGGCGGCCCTGCGCATCGGACCGGGGAA
>JAIYAO010000001.1 GCA_027488965.1 Alphaproteobacteria bacterium | reverse complement strand
GGCCTGGGCGCCCCGCAGAACTTCTACGGCTCCAGCTTCATCGCCGACCACCGCGGCGACCTCGTGCAAACCCTCGACCGCACGGAGGAAGGCGTGATCGTGCACACCTTCGATCTCGATTTCCTCGACACCCACCGCGCCGCCTGGGGCTTCTTCCGCGATCGCCGCGCAGACCTGGCGCCGTAGCGCCGCTACAGCCGCGCGTGGGTGGTGAACACATCCTCGCGCTGGGCGGCCTCGATGCCGGACAGCGTGAGTTCGAATTCCTGGAACACGTCCAGCGCCTCGTCGCCTTCCATCATCGGCACGCGGCCGGGCGGGAAGCGGAAGCGCCAGAAGGAGTCGATGTGCTTGAGCACGCCCACGGCCTCGCCGATCACGAGGAACATGGCCGGCGCGCTCAGCAGGAAATCGCGGAACGCCGTGGGCCGGCCCTGCGAGAGGGACTTGAACGCCGCGTCGTAGTCCTGCAGCGCCTGCTGCACGCGGTGCATGGTGCGGCCGAGAATCTTGACGATGCGCTGGCGCAGGCCCGCCAGCATCGCCATGTCCTCACGTGAAACGTTCACCACGCGGGCGGCGATGATGCTGCGCGCCAGATCCGGCAGGCGCGGCGTCAGCTCGCCCACCACCCACTTGTAGTAGAGGAAGCCCTTCCACGCGAACACGCCCTCGCGGTACTCGTCGCCCGTCAGGCGGAGCGTGGCGCGCAAGGGGGCGAGGCTCTCGGCCGTCTCGTCGGTCATGAGCTTCTCGGCCAGCCTCGTGGACAGCGCCTGCGGCGCGGGCACCTTGTCGGCGAACGCCAGCTCCACGAGGGCGGCGATCTGGCTGCTTACGAACGTGCGCATGCGGCCGGCGTCGGCCTCGGTGATCTCGAAGTAGCAGCGCGCGGGCTCGATGCCGGCCTGGCGCATGCGCTCGCGCATCAGGAAGGGGTCGAAGGAGGGCAGCGAGTCGAGCAGCAGCAGCACGCCCATGTCGGCGTCGAGATCGCTGTTGTTCGTGTACGAGAGATTCTGCTTCAGCGTGCGCTCGAAGTCCGGCTCGCCCACGAAGAGGTTCGATCCGCCGAGGCGCAGGTCCGCGGTGGAAAAGGGGAAGACGAGCTTGGTGGCCGTCATGCGCACGCCGCTGAACAGGTTCCGCTCATGCGCGCGCAGCGCGTGCTTCATGATGATGCTGGCGTTCAGCTGCGGGTTGCGGAACAGCGGGCGCTGCAGGTACTCGGGATTCTCCCCATGGCACTTTTTGATGAACGCCAGATCGAGGACGCGCGTGGTCGCTGCACTTTCCCGGACCAGCGAAAGGTCGCGGCGGTCGGCAATCTTGGTCATGGCGCGTGCGTCCCGGGTCTGTCGCGCCACATCCGCCCGGCGGCGGAAGGCGGCGCGCCTCTCATCCTTCGGGGCCGATCATGTCGGCCATCAAATAAAACACCGTTAACCCCTCGCCAAAAATGCCCAGCTGCGGGGGCGGGGTGTCGAAATCGGTCCCGCTTGCGCGTCATCCCCTCGAAGCGTCATGCTTCGCGAAGGGAGACGGCCATGAAGTACATGATCCTCATCTACGGTTCGGAAGCCGCCTGGATGGCGCAGTCGCCGGCGGAGATGGAGCGCGCCATGGGGGCCTACATGGCCTACTCCGGGGCGCTCGGCAGCTCCGGGAAAATGGTGATCGGGGAAGAGCTGTCGCCGGTCCATACCGCCAAGAGCGTCACCGTGCGCGACGGCGAGGTGCGTGTGATGGACGGTCCGTACGTGGACACCAAGGAGCAGCTGGGCGGCTTCTACCTCATCGACGCCGACTCCGAGGAAGACGCCATCGCGTGGGCCAGCCGCTGCCCCGGCGCCGCCCACGGCGGGGTCGAAGTCCGGCCCTGCGTCGTCTTCGGCTGATGGAGCCCGCAGAGCGCGTCGCGCGCGAGAGTTATGGCCGGCTGGTGGCGTGGCTGGCGGCGCGCACGCGCGATGTGGCGGCGGCGGAAGACGCCTTGTCGGAGGCCTTCGCCGCCGCGCTGCGCACCTGGCCGCAGACCGGGCCGCCGGACAATCCCGAAGCGTGGCTGTTCGCCGCCGCCAAGCGCCGCCTGATCGACGCCGCGCGTCGCCGCGCGGTGGCGCACGCGGGAGAGGATCGCCTCGCGCTCGCCATGGAAGAGATCGAGGAAGACATGGCCGCCGCACACGACATGCCCGACCGGCGCCTCGGGCTCATGTTCGCCTGCGCACACCCGGCCATCGATCCCGGCGTGCGCACTGCGCTGATGTTGCAGACGGTGCTGGGCCTCAATGCCGACAGGATCGCCGCGGCGTTCCTGGTGGAGCCCGCCGCCATGGGCCAGCGCCTCGTGCGCGCCAAGCGCAAGATCCGGGACAGCGGCGTGCCGTTCTCCATCCCGGAGCCTGCGCTCTGGCCGGCGCGGATCACCGCGGTGCTGGACGCCATCTACGCCGCCTTCGCCGAAGGCTGGATCGACGCCGACGGCGCCGACGGCGAACGCCGCGCGCTGGCGGAGGAGGCGATCTGGCTGGGCCGCGTGCTCGCGCGCGCCGCGCCGCAGGAGCCGGAGGCGCTGGGCCTGCTGGCGCTGATGCTGCACCTCGAGGCCCGCCGGGGCGCGCGCCGCGACGGCGCCGGCGCCTTCGTGCCCCTGGGCGCACAGGACTGCGCGCTGTGGAACGAGCCGATGATCGTGGAGGCGGAGCGCACGCTGTTCGCCGCCGCCGCACGCCGGCGCGTGGGCCGGTTCCAGCTGGAAGCGGCGATCCAGTCCGCGCACGCTGCGCGCCGCAGGCTTGGCGCCACGGACTGGGCGGCCATCGTGTCGATCTACGATGCCCTCGTGGCGCTCACGGGGTCGCCGGTGGCGCGGCTCAACCGGGCGGCGGCGCAAGCCCAGGCGGCAGGTGCGGCGGCGGCGCTGGAGGATCTCGACGCGCTGGCGGGGGAGCTCGACGACTACCAGCCTTACTGGGCGCTGCGCGCGCACCTGCTGGAAGCCGTCGGCCGCGACGGGGAGGCGCGCGCCGCGTACGGCGAGGGGATCGCCCGCGAGCACGACGCCGCGGTGGTGCGCTACCTGAAAGAAAAAGCGGCGCGGCTGACTGCGACGGTCGAAGACCGCCCCTGATCCCCGTCACCACAGCAGACCGGCGACGGCGCCGGCCTCAGCGAAGGAGCAATCCGATGAAGTATGCGATCCTCATCTACGAAACCCCCGAAGAGTTCGCCGAACGCGACGATGAAGCCCTGCGCGGCGCCTACTGGGGGGCCTACACGGCGTACGGGCAAAGCCTCGGGCAGGGGGGCGTCGCCGCCGGCGGCGCGGGCCTGCTGCCGCCCTCCACGGCCACCACGCTGCGCCTGCGCGGCGGCTCCCGGCAGGTGGTGGACGGGCCTTATGCGGAGACCAAGGAACAGCTCGGCGGATTCTTCCTGATCGAGGCCTCCGATCTCGACGCTGCGCTCGACTGGGCCGCCAAGTGCCCCGCCGCGACGCGGGGCGCCATCGAGGTGCGCCCGGTCATGTCTATGTAGGGTAGGGGCGATGTGAGGTCAGGGTGCGGCGCGTGCGGCCATCTCCGCACGCGCCGCCTCGATGAGCGCGCGCGAGCCGGGGTCTCCGTGCAGGC
>JAIYAO010000096.1 GCA_027488965.1 Alphaproteobacteria bacterium | reverse complement strand
TGAACCGTGTGAACGCGGGCGGGCGGTCCTGGCTCACGTATTCCCGGAGCGAGATCACCGAGGGCAGCTTCATGGTGAAGCTGGGGGAGTGGACCTCGTGGTCGTACTCCGCGATCACGTCCACCCGCTCGAGGAAGACGGCCTTCACAACCTCCTGCCAGGGCCAAAGGGACAGCGGATAGTAGGAGAGCGGGCGGTAGTCTGCGTTGAGGACGAGGGCCGGATGGCCGGCGGGCGGTGCGCTAATGACCTGCACGGCGCCCTCCCATCCGGAAAGCCGCCCATGCGAGCCCCGCCGGGGCGGCGAGCGCCCGGATGGTCAGATGACGCTGCTGGTCAACCCTGAAGACGCATCCTCCTCACCCCTCTCTACCGCATCGGGACGCCCGGTGCGAGCCAAAGATGCCTGATTCCCCGTGACATGGTGATGACGGCCGGCGCCTGGCCGGGAGGACGTCGGGCGGTCAGGCGAGCCTGCCCGCCAGGGCCGCCTTGAGGAAATCACCGCCCAGGGCGAGGCCGTCGGGGCCGATGGAGTGCGGCACGCCGTAGGAGATGTGCCACTGCGCGGAGAGGCCGGCCGCGGCCAGCGCGTCGGCGGCGTCGAAGGTGGCGGTGACGGGCACGATGTCGTCCTGGTCGCCGTGCACCAGCAGCACCGGGGGCCGCCCCTGCGCTTCGGCCTGCACCTTGCCCGGCGCCGGCAGCGCGCCGGAGAAGCCCACGATCCCCGCCACGCCCGCACGGCGCAGGCCTACATGCAACGCCATCATCGTGCCCTGCGAGAAACCCACCAGCGCCAACTTCGCGGCGGGCAACTGGTAGCGCTCCAGCTCACGGTCGAGGAATTTCATGAGCGCCGGCGCGGCGCGCGCCACGCCCTGCTCCAGCTCGCGCGGGTCCATCCGCGAGATGGGAAACCACTGGTAGCCGCCCGGCGCCATGGCCACCGGCTCCGGCGCGTTGGGCGAGACGAACTGCGCGTGCGGCAGCGCCTTGGCCCAGTAGGGCGCAAGCGAGATGAGGTCCGCCCCGTTGGAGCCATAGCCGTGCAGCAGCACCACAAGGCTGGATGGTTTGCCGCCAGCGGCGGGCGGCATGCGGGGGCCGTCGATGTTTCCGAGCATGGAGCGGGTTTAGCGGGGGCCGCGCGTTTACGCGAGGGCGCCCTGGCCGCGGCGGCGCGCCCTCAGCTTGCGGCCTGGGCCTTCGCTGCGGCGCGGCGCCGGCGCCACCGCCAGACCAGCCACGCCAGCGGGGCCAGCACAGCGCCCACCGGGATCAGCACCGCCACCAGCCGGATGATGACGGCGAACCCCTGCATCACGATGCCGGCGAATTCCGTCAACGCACTGGCCACCGGCGCGAACGTGCCCCCCGTCACGGCGTTGGGCTTTGACTGGTAGCCGAGGTTGAGCAGCGAGGTCGCCACCCGCTGGCGCATCACGGCGAGCTGGCTCTCGGCGCTGTCGATCTCGCCCTGCACGCGGGCGAGCTCCCGCTCCGTCTCCAGCAGGTCCGACAGCCGGCCGGGGCGGGACCGCAGCAACTGCTGCAGCCGATCGCGCAGCGTCTTCTGCGCACGCAGCCGTGCGTCTGTATCGACGATCTGGCGGGTGAGGTCTTCGCTCGACACGCTGGTCTCACGCACGCGTCCGCCGGCGGTGCGGGCTTCGGCGTCAAGGCCGGCGCGGAACGCGTCGAGCCACCGCGGCGCCGCGCGCAGCTGCATCTGGCCGAATACCTGCTCATCGCCGGTGGCGTTGACGCTGGAGCCGAGCACCGAACAGACCGCGGGCCCTGCGGCGCGGCAGGCCGCCTCGTGGCGCGCCATCGTGGCGCGCACCTCCCGGAACGGCAGCTCGAGCGAGGCGCCATACACGTAGGCGAGGAGCGGCGCACCGGCCGCGGGGGCGTCGGGCGCGGCGTCCTGTTCGCCGCCGGCGCCGCCCTGCATGCGGCCCTCCGCCGGCGCAGCGGCGTCCGCCGCATACTCTTCCGTCACCATGCCTTGTGGCGCGGCCTCCGGCGCGGTCATCGCCCCCTCCGGACTGCAGCCGATGAGGGCAAGCCCCATCAGCCCCGCCGCCAGAATACTCCGCATCGCTCCGCTCCCGTCCTGAGTGCGCAGCCGTGCGCCGGTTTCCCGGCGAAGTCATGGCGCTTCGACTTTGGGGCGAACGCCGGTTAGGCGTTGATCGTGATCGTCACGCGTTTCGCCCCCTCGCCCACGGGCCACCTGCATCTCGGCCACGCCTTCTCGGCGCTGACGGCCGCCGCCGCCGCGGACCGCTTCCTGCTGCGCATCGAGGATCTCGACACCGGCCGTTGCCGGCCAGAGTTCGAAACCGCGATCCTTGAGGACCTCGCCTGGCTGGGCCTGCGCTGGGAGGCCCCCGTGCGGCGGCAATCGCAGCACATGGCGGACTACGCGGCCGCGCTTGACCACCTCATCGGGGCGGGCCTCGTCTACCGTGACTTCCGCACGCGCCGCGAGATCGCCGCCGACAGCGCCGCCGCGCCGCACGCGCCGGCGGAGGTGGTGCGCGGCGGGACTGCCGCCGACGAACCGGAACGCCTTGCACGCGGCGATGCGTTCGCGTGGCGCCTCTCACTCGATCGCGCCCGCGATCATCTGGGCGCCCGCTGGGATGCCCTTTGGTTCGAGGCCGACGGCGCACGCGTGCAGGCCGACCCCGCTCGCCTCGGCGACGCCGTGCTGGCGCGGAAGGACTTTCCCGCCAGCTATCACCTCGCCAGCGTGCACGACGATGCATTGCAGGGCGTGACGCTTGTGGTGCGCGGCGAGGACCTGCGCGAGGCCGCGCACCTGCATGTGCTGTTGCAGGCCCTGTTCGACTGGCCGACGCCGGACTATCGCCACCACCGCCTTCTCACCGGTCCCGACGGCAAACGCCTGGCGAAGCGCGACCGGGCGCAGACGCTGCGGAGTTTGCGGGAGCGCGGCGTCACGCCGGACGACGTGCGGGCGCTGCTGTTTCCCTCATCCTGAGCCTGTCGAAGGATGAGCAAGCGCCATTGAACCCGCCCGACGCCCTCGTCCTTCGACAGGCTCAGGATGAGGACTCCCGGCCCCGCCCGGAGATGTCGTTACACCGCAGGAAACAGCGCGCCCACGCGGCCCATCCAGTCATAGAGCTTGTCCCAGGCGTCCGGCGTTTCCGCGATCAGGCCCATGCGCACGATGACGAGATCGCGCGAGGGAATCACCAGCACCAGCTGGCCTTCGTGACCCTGCGCGGAGAAGCCGTCGCGGCCGGCATCCATCAGCACGCGGCGCGGCTTGCCCGGTCCGGTGGCGGGATTGAGCCACCAGCCGGCGCCGTAGCCATCGGAGTTCGCCGCCGGCCCCGGCGTGCGCGCAAAGTCCACCCAGCCCTCAGGCAGGATGCGCTGGCCGTCCCACACGCCGTCCCGCAGGTAGAGATAGCCGAACTTCGCAAACTCCCGTGCGGGCGCGTAGATCAGGGCGCTGCCGTAGAAGAGACCCGTGTTGTCGAACTCCGGCTGCGCGGTCTTCATGCCGATGGGGTCGAACAGGCTGGCGCGCATCCAGGCCAGCATCGCCGCACGCCGCGCGGCGGCGTCGGTGGGGGCAGGCGCGATGACGCGCGTCAGGGCATCGGCTGTCAGCACGATGCCGCAGGAGTTGTAGTTCCACACTGCCCCCGGCGCATGGAGGAGCGGCAGCCCGGCGCACCAGCGCGCCACATCGAGCCGCCCGGGCCCGAACAACTTGCGCGCCGCATCGTTGCGCGCAACGGCGGTTTCTCCGATCTCACGATAGCGCTGGCCGTCCGTCATGGTCAGCCAGGTGCGCCAGGTGAAGTTCGCCTGCGGATCGGCGGCGGCCCAGTGCGGGGAGCCCATGGGCGTATCGGGATCGAGGCGGCCCTGCAGCACCGCTGCGCCCACCAGCGCCTGCGTCACCGATTTCGCCATGGACCACGACACAAGCCGCGTGCCGGGCCCGTAGCCGGGGGCGTAGCGCTCGTACACCATCCGGCCGTTCTGGATGATCACCACCTCGCGGGTTTCGCCGAGCTGCGAAATCTTCCTGTCGAACGCGTCGGACATGGCGGCGGCGAGCGCCGCACCATCGACCCCGGCGGGCGCGGCCACCGTCCAGGCGGCCGTGGGCCACGGCACGCCCGCGGGGTGCGGACGCAACGGCTCAAGGGCCACAGCGCCGGGCGCCGCAAAAGAAAGAACGGCCGCCACGATGGCTGCAGTCAGTGTGCGCATGGCGTTTCCCCGCCCCTCCCCGTATCTTCGGGAAGACAGATAGAGGGAGGCGGGCATGCGAGGCAAATGGGTGCTGGCGGGAGCTATGGCGCTGCTGCTGGCGATCGGCGGCGCCGCGTGGGCCGGCCGCGACATCTACGCCTTCGCGCGCATCGGCACGACCTACGCCGCCAAACAGACCTGTTCGTGTCTCTTCCTTTCCGGCCGCGATCTCGTGAGCTGCAAGATGGACTATCCACAAGACGCGGTCAGCCAGTTCACGTGGAAGGTGGCCGAGGACAAAGTGACGGTGTCGGCCGCCGCCGGGCTGATCGCGGCGACCGCACAGTTCGAGGATGGCTACGGCTGCCGGCCGGTGACCTGACGATGTCTGCGGGCAGGATCGCGCGCCCGCCCGCCAGCGCGGTTACTTTAGCGGGGTCAGAGTAATCTCATTGGCCGCGAATACGGGCACGTCGACGGCGATGGTCTGCTCGGCGGTCACGATCTCGCCCGTGGTTTCTTCCACGGCGCTGTGGCTGACCTTCAAAACCACTCGTTCCGGCGTCTGGGAGACGAGATCCCAACTGTTGAAATCGCCCACCTTGAAGACCTTCCAGCCCTCCTGCGGCGCCCCGATCACGGCCATGAAAACATACTCGCCGTTGATCGCCGGATCGCCGCCGACGGTGGAATAGAGCTTTGCGTCGCCCCGCTCCAGCACCACCACCCGCGCGACGGCCGCCGCCGCGCCGAGCGCGTCGTCATAAGGCTCCAGGACCAGCGCAGCCGCTTTCAGGGAGGCGGCGTTGGGCCCCGACGGCGTGGCGGCGCGGGCCGGTTCGGGTGCAGTGTTCGCGGCCTGCCCGCAGGCGGCCAGCGCCACGGCGAACGCTGCACTGACGATCAGTCTTTTCATTTCTCAACCCCGGGTCATCCGGTTTCACGATGGACCAGCCGCCCTGGCCGGGCAATTGCGCCGCCCGCCGCGCCTGCCTACCTGATCGGGCATGGAGCTTCTCATTCTGTCCTACGTGCCGTCGCTGCTGTGCGGCCTGCATGCCGTGCGCTCCGGCCGGGCGCAGACGTGGCTGTGGATTCTCGTGATCGGCGGGCCGCTGGGGGCAACGATCTACGTGTTCGCCGTGCTCGTGCCCGAGTGGATGGGCGGGCGCACGGCGCGCAACATCTCGGCCACTGCGCGCGCGGTGCTCGACCCCGAAAGGGACTACCGCGCCGCCAAGGCCGCGCTGGAGGACGCCGACACCGTGGGCGGGCGGATGCGGCTGGCGCAGGCCGCCGCCGCTCTGGGCCGCTGGCAGGAGGCTGAGACCGCCTGGGCTTCCTGCGTCGTCGGCCAGTTCGCCGACGATCCGGTGGTGCTGTTAGGCCACGCCAACGCCCTGATCGAACTCGGCCGTTTTCCCGAGGCGCTCAAACGGCTGGAGCAGCTGTCGACGCAGGGAAAGGAGAACGACACCGCCCCCGTGGCGCTTGCCTACGCGCGGACCTTCGAGGGCCTGGGTCGCGTGAAGGACGCCGACGCGCCTTTCAAGTTCGCCGCCGAGCGCCTGCCCGGCCTGGAAGCCGCCTGCCGCTACGCCGCCTTCCTGGCCCGGACAGGCCGCGGCGAGGACGCCCGCGCGGCCCTGGCGGACATCGAGCGCCGCTTCGCCAAGGTGAACCCGCAGCTCCGGGGCATCGATCGCCCCTGGGTGGACATGGCCGCGAAGGCCGTAGGCGCGCGATAGCCTGTCCACGGGCCCGTGTTGCACGGACCCGTGACACGTGGTAATCATTCTTATGGCCAACGTGACCATCGCGCTCGATGACGCCGTGCTGGCGCATCTGCGGCGGGACGCCCAGAAAGCCGGCAAGAGCGTCTCCCGCTACATCGCCGATCTCGTGGCCGCCGATCAGGAACGGTTGCGCCAGGAGAGCATCGCGGCGATGGAGGCGTTCCTGTCGGGGCCGCCGCTGAACCTGCTGAATGACGACGGGACGGCGCCTTCGCGGGAAGAACTGAATGACCGTCCGTATCCTGGTGGACACCAACGTTTTCCTCTACAGCCGGGATACCCGGTTTCCGGAGAGGCAGGCGCGCTCGGAGGCGTGGCTGAGGGCGTTGATCCGTTCCGGCGCGATGGTGACGAGCCAGCAGGTCGCGGGGGAACATCAGAACGCGGCGGTCCGGAAGTTCGGCCGCGCCCCCGCCGAGGCGGCGGCGGCAAGCCGTGACATTCTGCGCTGGTGCCCCGGCGTCATGGAAATCGCCGACACCGAGCGGGCGATGGAGATCTACCTGCGCTGGAAGACGCAATGGTGGGATGCCGTCCATATCGCCTTCGCCCTGGCGCAGGATTGCACGCATTTCCTGAGCGAAGACCGCTTCTCCGCGCCGACCATCGAGGGTATCGGCATCGTCAATCCGTTCGACGTGGCGCCTGCGGACGTGCTGGGCGCCGCCTGAGTTTTTCCAGAGGACATCATGGGTTTCAAATGCGGCATCGTGGGCTTGCCCAACGTCGGCAAGTCCACGCTCTTCAATGCGCTGACGCAGACCGCGGCGGCGCAGGCGGCGAACTATCCGTTCTGCACCATCGAGCCGAACGTCGGCGAGGTGGCGATGCCGGAACCGCGCCTTCCCGTTCTGGCGAAGATCGCGGGATCGAAGGAGATCATCCCCACGCGGATGAACTTCGTGGACATTGCGGGCCTCGTGCGCGGCGCCTCCAAGGGCGAAGGCCTCGGCAACGCCTTCCTCGGCAACATCCGCGAGACCGACGCCATCGTCTATGTGCTGCGCTGCTTTGAAAGCGACGACATCATTCACGTGGAAGGCCGCGTCGATCCGATCTCCGATCTCGACACGGTGGAAACCGAGCTGATGCTGGCGGATCTGGAGAGCCTGGAGAAGCGCATCGGCGCGCTGGAGAAGAAGGCCAAGACGGGCGGCGACAAGGACGCAAAGCTCACGCTCGATCTCGTGCTGCGCGCGAAGGCGCACCTTGAAGCCGGGCAACCTGCGCGGGTGACGAAACTCGCCGACGACGAGAAGAAGGCCTTCGAGATGCTGCAGCTTCTCACGTCGAAGCCCGTGCTGTTTGTCTGCAACGTCGGTGAACAGGACGCGGTCTCCGGCAACGCCTATTCCGCGCGTGTGGCGGAACGCGCCAAGCAGGAAGGCGCCGAATGTGTCGTCATCTGCGCGCAGATGGAGGCCGAACTCGCGGCGCTTGATGAAGCCGAACAGGTCGAATACCTCGCGGCGGCGGGGCTTTCAGAGCCGGGCCTCGTGACGCTGATTCACGCCGGCTACAAGCTGCTGGGCCTGCAGACGTACTTCACTGTCGGGCCGAAGGAAGCGCGCGCCTGGACGATCCACGTGGGCGATACCGCGCCGCAGGCCGCGGGTGTCATCCACAGCGATTTCGAGAAAGGCTTCATCCGCGCCGAGACCATCGCCTACGACGACTACGTGAAGTTCAACGGCGAAGGCGGCGCCAAGGAAGCGGGCAAGATGCGGCTGGAAGGCAAGGAGTACGTCGTCAAGGATGGCGACGTGATGCACTTCCGGTTCACGTCGTAGACCGCAGGTCGAATTCGACGCGGACGGTGTGGTAGTCGCCGTCGCTGGGCAGGATGGCGCCGCCGCACGCGCGCACCATGCGCAGCATGGGCGCATTCTCGGGCAGGACCTGGCCTTCGACCCGCGCAAGGCCACGATCGCGCGCCCAGCCGAGCATCTCGCCCATGAGCGCGCGGCCAAGCCCCAGTCCCTTGCAGTCGGACCGCACCATGATGGCGTACTCGCCGTAGTCGCCCGTGGGCGAGATGACGAGGCGCACCACGCCCATGAAGCCATCCTCCGGACGCTCCGGCGCGTAGGCGGCGGCCGCCAGATGACGCACAGGATCGAACTGGGTCAGCATCGTCGTGATGGAGCCCAGCCGCGGCCGCACCGTGGAGAGAAACCGCAGGCGCAGGTCCTCCGGCGTCGAGCGCCGTCCCATCTCCACAAGCGCCTCGGCATCGCCGGGGCGTATGGGCCGCAGGCGCAATGTGCGACCGTCGCGGAGCACGATGTCCCGTTCGATGTCGGACAGCGACATGACGCCCGCTCCGCGGCCCGGCGCCCATGCGCGCCGGGCCGCGGCCTAGCCTGCGTCACCCCCGGTGGATAGTGAACAACCGGCCATGCAGGAGCGGCGGCGGCTCAGCCCGCCATTTGGCGTTCCACGTCCTTCATGTCGAAGTAGTCGCGCCAGGCCACGATCTTGCCGGCCTGCAGCTCCCAGACGCCCATCACCTCGAAACGCAGCGTCTTGCCGGACTTGAGGACAAACGTATCCACCCGCTCGTTGAGCACGACGCCGTGCGCGTTTTCCGCGGAATGGACGATGTCGAAGGTCGCCTTCTCGGCATCGGCGAGGAAGCCCGAGATGAACTGGCGGATGGCGTCATGGCCGGTGAGCTTCGGCATGGGGATGTTGTGATAGGTCGCGCCGGGCGCGAAGAAGGTCATGATCCGGTCTATGTCGCGCGCTTCCCAGCCGGCGATGAAGTCCGCGACGATGGCGGTGTTGGACATGGGGATCTCCTAGACGATGTGCCGCTAACGCAGCTAAGGCCGCCGCAGCGACATGCGCAACTACCCGCAACGTCAGGGAACAATCGCGGCCGTGGCGCATATGTCCGGCAACGCCCCGAAGGGCGTTTTGTGGAGACGGCCCATGCGTGCGCTTCTGCTCTTCCTCGTCGGCGTGCCGCTGCCGCTGGTGCTGCTTCTGGCGTTCTGCACCGACATCGTTTGAGCGGCGGGACTGCGCCTAGAACAGCGGCATGGGCGGCGCAGCGCGCCGGCCGGCCCCGGGATTGACGCGCGGCAGGCGCACCGACACTAGGCGGCGGCGATAGTCGATCACGATGGCGTCGAACTGCCCGATCACGTCCATCCCCAGCAACAGTGCGGGCTCATTCTCCAGGCCCCACATACGGAAGATGTGCGTGTCGGCGAACAGGATCGGCATGCGCTCCACGCGGATGCCGCCGATCGTCAGCCGCGGCGCCCACACCAGTTCGGCCACCGCCTCAGGCCCCACCGCGCCGTAGAACAGCTGCATGCCTTCGCGCGCCAGACGCGTGCGGTTGGCCTCCAGCAGCCGGCGAAGGGCGCCGTTGGCCACCGAGCGCTCCGCGCCCGTATCGACGACGGCGCGGACGTTGACATTGCCGATCCGCGCCCAGACCAGCGGCAGCTGGCCAAAGCGCATCTGGGTCGTAATCGCCACGTACCCCGGCGGGGTCGGCGCCGAGGATGACAGGAGCGAGATCCGGTCTTCCCGGAAGTCGATGATGAGGCGTCCCGCGCTGAGGTGATCGGCGCCCAGCGTCCCGTCGGCGCCGGCGTGGAGCCGGTTGGACAGCACCGGCAGGTCGAGCGCATTCCGCGTCAGCCGGCCCACGCGCAACGCCCCCACAGGCACGATGGGCGCCGGCTCTGCGCCCGTCACGCCGTGGACAAGCTGCTGCGGGGCGCCCTTGGTGTCGATCAGAAGCTGCGCCGCGAGCCGCGGCGACAGCACCGACCGGTTGGCCCCGGTATCGACCACAAAGCGGAACGGGCCCTGCCCGTTGACGTACACCGGCGCCATCACGCGGCCGACGCCGTCGGCGGTGGTGGGGATGGCGAAGTCGGGGGCCAGATCGTCGGCGGCGCGGGCGGGGCCGGCCACGAGGGAGAGCGCCAGGGCGAAAACAATGGCGACCAGTGGCTTCATGGGCCCAACTCCGCACTACCGCCCCATCATGCGCCCGCTTGCGCGCCTGCGAAAGCCCGGCTGCGACACAGCCTCCCGGCGTCCCAGGGTCGCTGGCGTGGGCGGGCCAGTTGAGGCAGTCTAAATCTCCCGATGACCTCTCGCACAATGCGCACTCCGTCCACGCCCGAGCTTGTGGCGATGGTGGCCTCGTTCATGGCGTTGAACGCCCTGGGCATCGACATCATGCTGCCCGCGCTGCCCGACATCGGCGCGGCCTACGGGGTGACGCACAAGCCCGACGAACAGCTGGTGATCCTGGCCTATGTGCTGGCGTTCGGCGTGGCCCAGCTGCTGTTCGGACCGTTGTCGGATTCCTACGGCCGCAGACCCGTGCTGATCGCGTCCATGGCCGTGTATCTCGTGGCCACGTTTGCCTGCCTCGTAGCGCCGAGCTTCGAGCTGTTCCTGGCCGCCCGCGCGCTGCAGGGCGCGAGTGCGGCGGCCGCGCGGGTGATCGCCGTGGCGGTCGTGCGCGACCTGATGGCCGGGCGCGAGATGGCGCGGGTGATGTCGCTGGCCATGGTGGTGTTCATGGTGGTGCCAATCCTCGCGCCCGGCGTCGGCCAGCTTGTGCTGCTGGCGGGACCGTGGCGCTGGATCTTCGGATTCCTGTTCGCCGCCGGCGCGTTCGTGATGGCATGGACCTGGTTCCGCCTCCCCGAGACGCGACCGAAAACGCAGCGCACGCCATTCAATGTGGGCGAGATCTGGCGGGGCTATCGCGCCGTGATGGCCGACCGCGTGGCGCTGGGCTACACGCTGGCGAGCACCGTGGCCTTCGGCGCGCTGTTCGGCTTTCTCACCACGGCCCAGCCCGTGTTCGTGGACGTGTTCGGCCTGGGCCCCCTGTTTCCGCTGGCGTTCGCGAGCGTGGCGCTGTCCATGTCGATGGCGTCCTTCATCAACTCGCGCTTCGTCACACGTCTCGGGATGCGACGCATCTCCCATTCCGCGCTGATCGCGTTCACCGTTATCAGCGCCGTCCATGTCCTGCTGCTGCAGCTGGATGCCGATCCGCTGTGGCGGTATCTCGCGCTGCTGGCCCCGGCGATGCTCATGTTCGGGATGATCGGCGCCAACTTCAGCGCCATCGTCATGGAGCCGCTGGGCGCGCGGGCGGGCACGGGGGCTGCGTTCTACGGCTTCGCCACCACCTTCGGGAGCGCGCTGATCGGCGGCGCCGTGGGACGCGCGTATGACGGTTCGGCGACGCCGCTCATCGTCGGGCACATGCTGCTGGGGGCGGCGGCGCTTGGCGTGGTCTGGGTGACGGAGCGCGGGCGCTTGTTCCGGGCGGGGGCGGCGGTCTAGGCTTCCGGCCGCATCTGCCACGGGAGCACGCCATGAGCATCGACCACGTGTCCATCGGCGTCACCAACATCAAACACGCCAAGACGTTCTACGACGCAGTGCTGGCGCCGCTGGGCATAACACCGGTGATGCCCGTGAACGCCGGCGGCCAGCTGGTGGGCGTGGGCTACGGGGACGATCCGCACAAGCCCACGTTCTGGATCCAGTTTCCCGTCAACGGCCAGCCCGCCAGCATGGGCAACGGCGTGCACATCTGCTTCGCGGCCTCCACGCGCGCGGCGGTGGACGATTTCTACCTCGCGGCCATGGCGCATGGCGGCATCGAGGACGGCCGCCCCGGCGTGCGCGAGCAGTATCACCCGACCTACTACGCAGCCTTCGTGCGCGATCCGGACGGCAACAAGATCGAGGCGTGCTGCCACGCGGCGGAATGAGGCGCGCCGCTTCAGGCCGTTGGCCGCCGCGCCGCGCAATGGCATACTGACGCTGCGGCAGCGGTGGGGATGACCATGGCCAGACAAGACAGTGCGATCCAGCGCGAGCTCGACGACTACAGCGCTTATTTCAGCGACCCTGCGACGCCCATCCCGACCCTGCCCTGCGATCTCATCATGCAGGGCGGCGTGGCATCCGGCGTGGTGTACCCGCTGGCGATCATGGAGATCGCCCGTAAGCACGAACTGCGCGGCGTGGGCGGCACCTCCGCCGGCGCCATCGGCGCCGTGGTGGCGGCGGCGGCGGAGTACGGCCGGCGCCGGCGCACCGGGACGGGCTACGGGCAGCTGGCGGCGCTGAGCAAGGACATCCTCGACAAGGGGATCGGGCGCCTGTTCCAGCCCACGGCGGGCATGGCGGGACCGTTCGACCTCCTGGTGGCGCTGCAGTCCCGCGGCGCCATCGCGGGCGTGCTGGCCTATGTGGGCACCTACTGGCCGGTGGTGTGGCTGGCAGGCGCGCTGGGATTTCTCAACATCGGCTGGCTCGTGGCGGGGTCACCGCCGCTGGCGGAGCTGGTGCGCGACTCCGGCGAGACGCTGATGATCCTTGGCGCACAGCTGGGGGTGGGTTTGATGCTCTTTCTGTTGAAGTCCCTGAGCACCCGGTCGCGGCGCGTGCTGGACGGGCCGATGGCGCTGCTGCTGGCGGGCGGCTTGCTTTGGGCCATGTGCGACTTCTTTCTGCGCTACGTGCCGGGCGGCGCCGGCGTGAACGACGATTTCTTCGTGCACATGGGCATGGCCGCCCTCGCGGCCACATCGGCGATGATCTTCGCCTTCATCGTGCTGCTGACCATCGACCTGTTGCGCATCGCCAGTACGAAACACCGCTTCGGCGTCTGCAGCGGGCGCACGGAAGCGCCGCGCAAGGACGCCGCGCTGATGGAATGGCTGCACCACCACGTGCAGGCCGCCGCCGGCACGCAGGCGCCGCTCACCTTCGGAGACCTGGAAGCCACGCGCCTCGACGCGGAGCTGGCCAAGGCGGAAGGCCGGCCCTTCACGCCGCCGGTCAACACCAACGACATCGAACTGCGCATGACGGTGACGGACCTTGGCCTGCGCCGGCCGCACACGCTGCCGTTCCTGCCCCCGCACATGCAGTTCGTCCCGAACGAGTTGGCGCAGGTGCTGCCGCAGGCGGTGGTCGACGCCATGTACGATGCGAAGAACGGGGATCCCGCGAAATCGCACCCGCTGCCGCCGTGGCACAAGCTGCCCGTGCTGTTCGCGGTGCGCATGAGCCTCTGTTATCCCGTGCTGTTCCGCATGGTGCCGCTGTACCACCGCAGCGACGATCCGCACGGCAAGCCCGAGCGCACGCTGTTCACCGACGGCGGTATCTGCTCGAACTTCCCGATCCATTTCTACGATGGCCTCCTGCCCAGCTGGCCCACGCTCGCCATCGCACTGGAGCCGTCGGCCGATCCGAAGCGGGGCAGCGTGAAGATCGATCGCAGCGACGCGCGTCCAAAGCCGCGCAGAACGCCGGCGTCCCTTGCCGACGCGCTTGGGCTCATTTTCCAGACGGCCGGCGGGTGGCGCGACCAGGTGCAGACGTCCCTTCCCGGCTACCGGGAGCGCGTGTGCGTGGTGGGGCTGACTAAGAAACAGGGCGGCTTCGATTTCGAGATGGCGCGCCGCGACATCGCCAGCGCCATGTTCCGCGGGAAGCAGGCGGGCGTCATGCTGTGCGGGCGCGTGCCCGATCCCTTGCCGCCGGAGCCCGCCGCCTGGTGGCGCCGGCCCGCACTGGAACCGACCGAGACCTTCACGCCGTTCGACGAGGCCGAGCACCGCTATCGCCGGTTCCTCGTGGCCTATGCGCGGCTGGAGGAGACGCTGGGCGCCCTGGCGAGCATGTGGAAGGGCTCGGGCGGCGGCTGGTCGCGCCATGTGACCACGCACGTCTCACCGGAATTTCCGCAGGCGGGCGAGAAAGGCGCGGCCATCGCCGCCGCCGTCTCCGCCATCGACGCGCTGGCGGACGTGATCGTGGAGCCCACGCCGCCGCTGCGCACGCGGTACGACGTGCCGGAGCCGCCCACGAACCTGCGCGTCACGCCGCGGGAGTAGCGATGTCACAGCCCCTGCGTTTTGCGATCAGCACCACGGACATCCTGTTCCTGCTCTACTGGACGATGGCGGCGCTCGATGCGGCAGGCGTCGTGGCGATCCCGGCGGACTGGCTCTACGCGAACGCGCACGATCCGCGCGTGGTGGCGTGGAACTGGTCGTTCTTCCCGCTCGACATCGCGTTCTCGATCACCGGCCTCTACGCCGTGCGCCTCGCGGGGCGCAGCGACGCGCGCTGGCGGCCCATGGCGCTGGTGTCGCTGGTGCTGACCATGGTGGCGGGCGGCATGGCCGTCGCCTACTGGACGCTGCTCGGGGAGTTCGACCCCGCCTGGTACCTGCCCAACCTTGCGCTGCTGCTGTGGCCGCTGGCCTTCATCGGCCCGCTGCTGCGCCCTACCGCAGCTGGCCCATCCCCGTGATGATCTCGCCCACGAGGCCATAGCTGCGGGCTTCCTCGGCGGTCATCCAGTGGTCACGGTCCGTGTCGGCCTTGATGCGCTCGATCGGCTGGCCGGTGGCGGTGGCGAAGATGCGGTTCAGGCGTTCGCGCATCTTCAGGATCTCGCGCGCCTGGATCTCCACGTCCGACGCCGCCCCGCCCACGCCGCCGCGCGGCTCATGCAGCAGGAAGCGGGTGTTGGGCAGCGCGTAGCGATCGACCCGTTCCGCAGCGGCGTAGATCAGCGCGCCGGCGGACGCGACCCAGCCCGTGCCGAGCACGCGCACCCGCGGCTTCACGAACTTGATCATGTCGTGGATCATGTCCCCACTTTCCACGTGACCGCCGGGCGAGGAGATCACCAGCGTGATCGGGTCGTCCTTGTCGGCGGCCAACGCCAGCAAGGAATCCGTGACGCGCTTGGCCTGGCGATCGTTGATCTCGCCGGTCAACGTGATGATGCGCGCGTTGAACAGCGCCTTCTCGGCGGCCATGCCGGGCAGCGGCGGGGCGGATTCGTCGGGCTTTTCGTCTTCGTCGAGGCGGGTGAAGCGGGTCATGCCGGCAGGGCCTTTCGGGAGGAAACTTGCCCTCTCAGATGGCCGGTTGCGGGGGTGCTTGCAAGAGGCGCGGGCCCGGCCTTGGCGGCCAAGGCCGAACCCGCTTCCACCGTGCGGCCTACGCCGCCTTGACGAGACCTTCCGCCACCAGCGCCGCGTGCACCGCCGGCCGCGCCGCGACCCGGCCCATGAAGGCGCTGAGCCGCGGCCAGCGGGCGAGATCGATGCCGACAAGGCGGGCCCAGTTGGCGATGGTGAACAGGTAGGCGTCAGCCACGGTGAACGACGACCCCGTCAGGTAGGCGCGACCGTCCGCCAGCGCCTTTTCGATGTAGTCGTAGCGGCTGGCGATCTTGTCGAGGATGCCGGCCTTGGTTTCCGCCGTCGTGTCCGGCGAGAACAGCGGCGAGTGGGTCTTGTGCAGTTCGGTGGAGATGTAGACGAGCCACTCCTCCACGCGCAGACGCTCGCGGGTGCCGCGCGCGGGCGCAAGGCCCGACTGCGGCGCGAGATCGGCGATGTACTGGTGCATCACGACGCCCTCGGTGAGCACGTCGCCGCCGCCCATATCGAGCGCGGGCACGTAGCCCTTCGGATTGACGGCGAGGAAGTCGGCGCCGGTCTCGGTCTTCTTGCCGCGGATGTCGACCTTCTCCAGCGTGAAGTCCGCACCGGTCTCGCGCAGGATGATGTGGGGTGCGAGCGAACAGGCGCCGGGGGCGTAATAGAGCTTCATCTTGTGTCTCCTCTGACTCGCACACCGACCGTCCCGGCGGTGCGCGTCACGGAGGGCTATCTAGGCCGCTCGATTACCTTTGGAAACCTCATGACTTCGTGTTACCAAAATAACGGGTTTCCCGGCGGTAACCCGCGATACGGGGCTTGAGCCATGCTGAAGATGCGCAGGAGCGCGGTGAAGACGACGGAGGGCGGACGTCCGCTCTGCCCCATCGGCACCTGCATGGAGCTGCTTGGCGGCGCGTGGACGCCGAACGTGATCTGGTATCTCTCCGCCGGCCCGCGCCGCTTCAGCGAACTCGCCGCCGACATGGCGCCCATCTCAGCCAAGATGCTGTCGCAGCGGCTGAAAGCGCTGGAGGAAAAGGGCGTGCTGACGCGCACGGTGATGGACACCTCCCCGCCTTCGGTGGAGTACGCGCTGACCGATCTCGGCCGCGAGATCGTGCCCGCCATCGAGGCCATCGCGCACGTGGGCTACAAGCTGCGCCAGCGGCATGGGGCGCTACAGGACTCGTCGCGCAAGCGCCTTGTCCCGTCGCGTCAGCTACGCAAATAGGTCACCCCGCCAGCCGGCTCTCGTCCAGGCCGTATTCGCGCAGCTTGCGATAGAGCGTGGAGCGGCCGATGCCGAGGCGCCGGGCGATTTCGCTCATGTGGCCGGCGTAGTGCTCGATCGCCAGTTCGATGAGATCGCGCTCCACTTCTTCGAGGCGGCGCAGGTGGCCGCCCGCGTCGAAGATCGAAACCGGGGTCGCTTCCGTCGCCGATTGCATGGGCGATGCATCATTGGCCGCGAGGCCCGCGCCTTGCGGCAGCGAATCGTTGGCCGCCGTCATCGGACGCGGCTTGACGCCGGAGATCTGCGGGAAATCGTCCGGCAGCAGCACATCTCCTTCGCTCAGCACCACCGCGCGGAACACGGTGTTTTCCAGCTGGCGCACGTTACCCGGCCAGTCGTATGCGACGAGCATGGCCATCGTGTCCGGCGCGCAGCCGCGCACAGTGCGGTTTTCCTCAGCGTTGAAACGCGTGATGAAGCGCGCAACCATCGCGGGGATATCTTCGCGACGCTCGCGCAGCGGCGGGGCCTCGATGGGAAACACGTTGAGGCGGTAGTAGAGATCCTCGCGGAATCGCCCCTCGGCGACCAGCTTGGCGAGGTCCTTGTTGGTGGCGGAGATGATCCGCACATCGACCTTCACCGGGCGCTTGCCGCCCACCGGATCGACTTCGCTCTCCTGCAGCACGCGCAGCAGTTTCACCTGCATGTCGAGCGGCAGTTCGCCCACTTCGTCGAGGAACAGCGTGCCGCCGTGGGCTTCCACGAACTTGCCCGCGTGCTTTTCCACAGCGCCCGTGAACGCACCCTTCTCGTGGCCGAACAGGATCGACTCCACGAGGTTTTCCGGGATGGCCCCACAGTTCACCGCGATGAACGGCTTGCCGGCGCGTTCGCCCGAACCCTGGATGGCGCGCGCGAGCAGTTCCTTGCCGACGCCGCTTTCGCCTGTGATCAGCACCGGGATGTTGGAGGCCGCAGCCCGCTGGCCCATGCGCACCACAAGGTTCATGGACGGGGCCTCGGCCACCATGTCCTCGAACGTCAGCGTGTTGGCGGCCTTTTTCTTGAGGCGCGTCACCTCCACCTTCAGCGTCGACATCTCCAGCGCGTTGCGGATGGAGACGAGGATGCGCTCGGGGCTGGCGGGCTTCACGAAGAAGTCGTTCGCGCCGGCCTGCATGGCCTGGACGACGGTGTCGATCCCGCCCGAGGCGGTCAGCACGATGCACGGCAGGCCCGGGCGGCGCAGGCGGATTTCCTTGAGGGCTTCAACGCCCGTCAACCCCGGCATGACAAGATCGAGAAGGACGAGATCGACCGTCTCGTCCTCGGCCAGACGCACGGCGGCGCGTCCATCTTCCGCCGTCTTCGTATTGAATCCATTCCGCTCCACGGAGGCCTGCAGCAGCCGGCGCTGCGCGGGATCGTCATCCGCGATCAGGATCGTCTTGGCCATGGTCCACCATACTTTGTCGGGCAGCGCCTCTGTCGGGCGCTCGGACCCGGACCGTACGGAGGGGGCGTCAAGGTCGCGTTAAAATGGGACAGAAAAACCAAATATTTGCGTTGGTTAACACGCGGGAACGGCTGGGCGAGATCGGCGTAGACGAGGCCGCCGCCGCCGCATTCCGGTCCGTGGCCGTGCGGCGCGCGCCGCTGCTGGCCGGGGCCTACGCGGCGCTGTTCCGCGCCGCCTTCGTCCGCGACGGGCTTGCAGCCCTGCCGCCGCGCTGGCGCACCGCGTGGCCCCACGGATGGAGCGAAACCCTCACCTGGCCGCGCACCCAGGCGCTGGCCGTGGCGGCGCTGGCGCGGGTGCACCCGGACCTGGGCCGCAACGCGCGTGCGATGGTGCGGCTGCGCCGGATCCGGGCGTCGGCGACCGCCTCGCCGCAGACGAGGGCCGCCCGGTTGGGGCCGCCGCTGGTGGTCACCCGCTTCGACGCCACCAGCGAATCGCCGCTCATCCTCGCCCACGAGCTGGGCCATGCCGCCCAGATGGCCGTGCGTCCGCTGGGGCCGAGCCGCCCGCCTCCGCCCATGGCCGCGGCGGAACTCGCCGCCCACGTGGCCGAACGCGCATTCCACGCCGTCTATGCCGAAGACGGCCCGCCCCGCGCCGCCGCCGCGCGCCTCGCCGACGATCTTCTCGCCATGCTGGTCCGCCACCCCGCGCGCGACGCGCTGGAAGCCGAGCCCGACGCGTGGGGGCCCATCGCCCGGCGCTATGCGCCCGATCTCGCCTGGGCCGGCGATGCGCCGCCGCTGACCGCCCGCGCCCGCGCGGAACCGCTGTCCACCCTCGGCTACGCCATGGCTGCGACACTGGCGACCACGCTGTTCGCCCGCATGGAGGGTGACGCCCGGGTGCGCGGCGCCTACGTGAACTGGGTGCGCGCCGGGCCGGACGCGCGCTTCGCGGATGCGGCAGCCTTGCTCGGCGCCCGCGCCGACGATCCGGCCCTCTACGATGCGGCGTATGATGTCGCGATGGACGATCTGGAGCGCGCGCAGCGGTTCGCATGAGCGACGACACACAAGACCGGGAACGCAATCGCCTCGCCGCCCGCGCGGGTCGCGTGGCCGCCGTGGGCGCCAACATGGCTGGCGCTGCGGCCAGTGCCGGCGTCAGCGCGCTGTTCGGCGGCGGCGCGGCGGAAAAGCAGATCGCGCAGGCCGTGCGCGCAGCGCTTGGGCGCACGAAGGGCCCGCTGATGAAGGTCGCCCAGATGATGGCGACGATCCCCGATTTCCTGCCCCCGCAATATGCCGAGGAGTTCGCGCAGCTGCAGATGAACGCGCCGGCGATGGGCTGGCCGTTCGTGCAACGGCGCATGCGCGGCGAGCTGGGCGCCGGCTGGGAAGCGAAGTTTGCGAGCTTTGAGCGGGAAGCCGCCGCCGCCGCCTCGCTGGGCCAGGTGCACCGCGCCGTCACCGCCGACGGCCGCGCCGTGGCGTGCAAGCTGCAGTACCCGGAGATGGCGAGCGCCGTGGAGGCCGACATCGGCCAGATGCAGGGCATCATCAATCTGGTGCGCCGCCTCAACCGCGTGGTGGACCCCACCGAGATGGGCGCCGAGATCGCCGAGCGCCTGCGCGAGGAACTCGACTATGACCGCGAGGCGAAGCACATGGCGCTCTACCGCGCCTTCTTCGCCGACCGCGACGACATCGTGGCCCCGGAGCCCATGGCGGCGCTGTCCACAAAACGCCTGCTGACGATGCAGTGGCTGGACGGCGCGCCGCTCAAGTCCTTCCTCGACGCACCGCAGGACACGCGCAACCGCATCGCCGTGCTGTTGTTCGAGGCGTGGTGGGGGCCGATGTCCTCGCTGGGCGTGATCCACGGCGATCCGCACCTCGGCAACTACACCTTCGGGGACGAGGGCCGCAGCCTCAACCTGTTTGACTTCGGCTGCGTGCGCATCTTCCCCGCCGCCTTCGTGCAGGGCGTGATCAACCTCTACCGGGCGCTCGACGCCGACGACCTCGACGGCGTGGCGCGCGCCTACCAGGACTGGGGCTTCGGCGACCTCTCCGACGGCGCCATCGAAGCGCTCACCATCTGGGCCCGGTTCATCTACGGGCCGATGCTGGAGGACCGCACCCGGCGCGTGGCGGAGGGCGTGGCGCCGGGCATGTACGGCCGCCGCGAAGTGATCGAGGTGAAGGAGCGGCTGGCCATCCACGGCCCCGTGACCATTCCCCGCGAGTTCGTGTTCATGGACCGCGCCGCCATCGGCCTGGGCGCGGCCTTCCTGCACCTCGACGCCGAACTCAACTTCCGCCGCATGTTCGAAGCCCAGATCGCGGGGTTCGAGAAGGACGCCGTGGCGGCGCGGCAGGCGGAGATGCTTGGGCGCGTGGGGCTTGCACCGGCGGCCGCAACGGCTTGAAACCGGCGAGCCGTCGCCGTAAATGCCTGCCTCTCGCCAGACGACGGTAGCCGCCATGTGATTTTCCCGACCGCAAGCCCTTCCGGATTGCCAGCGGGAATTTCATGTCATGTCACCGTCCATCGCCGTGTCCGGTCTCGCGTGGTCCACGCCGGACGGACGTTCCCTGTTTTCAGGGCTTGATCTCCAGTTCGCCGCAGAGCGCACGGGCCTTGTGGGGCGCAACGGCGCCGGCAAGACGACGCTCCTGCGCCTGATCGCGGGCGCGCTGGCGCCGGCGCGCGGCGTTGTCGCCGTCCACGGACGGATCGCTGCGCTGCGCCAGTCGCTTGATGTCGATCCCGACGAGACGATCGCCGATCTGTTCGGCGTGCGCGCACCGCTGGCGCGACTTGAGCGCGTCACGCAGGGCGCAGCCGACGCGGAAGACCTCGCCCTCGCGGACTGGTCCCTCGAGGCACGCATCGCCGCCGCCCTCGCCTCCATGGCGCTGGATGCAGAGCCGCACACGCGTCTCGCTGCGCTGTCCGGCGGCCAGCGCGCCCGCGCCGGACTGGCGGCGCTGGTGTTTGCCGAGCCGGATTTCCTGCTGCTCGACGAACCGACCAACAACCTCGACCGTGACGGTCGCCACGCCCTCTTCGAGCTGCTGGCCCGGTGGCGGGCCGGCGCAGTCGTGGCCAGCCACGACCGTGAGCTGCTGGAGACGATGGACGCCATCGTGGAGCTGACGCCGCATGGCGCTGCGCGTTACGGCGGCGGGTGGAGCGCCTTTCGCGCCCGCAAGGCGCTGGACCTCGCAGCGGCGCACCATGACCTCGCGCATGCGGAACGCCGGCTCGCCGAGCATGCACGCCACACGCAGCTGGCCGCGGAGCGAAAGGCGCGCAAGGACGGCGCCGGCGCGCGTGCGGCAGCCAGGGGCGGCCAGCCGAAAATTCTCCTCGGCGCGCGAAAGGCGCGGGCGGAGAACACCAAAGGCGACATGGCGCGCCTCGCCGAGCGCCGCCGCGACGACGCGCTGGCCGCCGCGAAGGCCGCGCGCGACCGGATCGCGGTGCTCCTGCCCATGGCCGTCTCGCTGGCGCCGACCGGTCTCGCGCCGCACAAGACGGTGCTTCGACTGGCGAACGTGAGCGCCGGCCATGTCCCCGAAAGGCCGGTCCTCGCCGACGTGAGCTTCACCATCACCGGCCCGGAACGCGTCGCGCTGACGGGCCCGAACGGCGCGAGCAAGACGACCCTCTTCTCGGTGATCGCGGGAACGCTGCCGCCCCTCTCGGGCGGGGTGCGCGTGTTCACGCCCCTCGCCATGCTGGACCAGCAGGTGAGCCTGCTCGATCCGCGCCAGTCGGTCCGGGACAACTTCGCCCGGCTCAATCCGCACACGGACGAGAGCGCGTGCCGGGCGGCGCTGGCGCGCTTCGTGTTCCGGGCGGAGGCCGCCCTGCAGACCGTCGGCGACCTCAGCGGCGGCCAGAAGCTGCGGGCGGGACTGGCCTGCGTGCTCGGGGGGCCCTCGCCGCCGCCTTTGCTGATCCTCGACGAGCCGACCAACCACCTCGACCTGGAGGCGCTGGAGGCCGTGGAGGCGGGATTGAGGGGCTATGACGGCGCGCTGCTGGTGGTCAGCCACGACGAGGCGTTCCTGGCGGCCATCGGCATCACCCGCCGGCTGGCGCTGCCCTGGGCGGCCGGCGGCTGAGGCGGCACGGAAGACCACCTTGCCTTCACGTCCCCCTTCCGCTATTGCCCCCGCTTCCCGATTTCCGCCGATTTTGCCCGTGAGCCCGTCATGAAGTCCGAAGGCCATCCCGACTACCACTTCATCACCGTCCAGATGACCGACGGGACGACCTACAAGACGCGCTCCACCTACGGCGCCGAGGGCGCGACGCTCGCGCTCGACATCGACCCCAAGACCCACCCGGCCTGGACCGGCGGCAACGCCCAGATGATGGACCGCGCGGGCCGGGTCTCGAAGTTCAACGACAAGTTCGGCGGCTTCCTCAAGAAGAAGTAGGCCCCAGGCTTATGGTTTTCGAAACGCCGCCCCTCGCCGGGCGGCGTTTCTGTTTTCAGCGCCGGCGCACGGTGCGGTCGATCTCGCGGACCAGCGCCGCATGGAACGCCGCGGCCCGGGCGATGGTGGCCGGATCGATCTTCTCCATCCGGTCCCCGGCGGTGTGGATGGTGCGGAACACCTCCGGCACGACGCCCTCGGCCAGCCCGCTCCCGCCCTTCTGCGTGTTGAACGCCAGCCACATCTGATGGACGCCCACGCCGTCCTGGAAGCCGACGGACACCGTCGGTGCGCCCGCCGCGATGAAAGCGCGGTCGTCGCTGGGCGGATAGGCGGGATAGCCCACGCACTCCTGCGCCTGCGCCGCGCAGGTGGCCCGCAACGCGCGCACCACGGGCGCGGACGCTGCGCCGTTGTTGAGCCCGTACATCAGCACATCGCCGTAGCCGGCCACGTCGGAGTTCACCACGGCCGCGACCTTGGCGATCCCGTGCGCGGCGATCCACGCCTTGGCGCCGAGCAGGCCCCGCTCCTCCTGGTCGAACAGGATCACGCGGATGCGGTGGCGCAGGCGCGCGCGCTTCAGGACCTTCGCGGCCTCCACGATGGCCACCACCGACGCGGCATTGTCCACGACGCCCTGCGACCACGTCCCGTCGGGCAGGCGCACGGTATCGTAGTGGGCCACCAGCAGGATCTCGCGGGCGCCGCCGCCGATGGTGAACACGATGTTGCGGCCCTGCTCTCCCTGTGCGCCCGCGAACGTCTCCACCGTGGGCGTGAAGCCGGCGGCGCGCACCACCTGGAGGGCGGCCGCGTGGCGGGCGTCCGTGTCCGGCTGCACGAAGGACGCCACCGCTTCCCGCAGGGGCGCGAGCGCGGGATCGGGCGACGGGGTGGGCGTCTGGGCGGCTGCGGGCGCGAAGGCGGCGGCGCCCAGCATGGCGAGCGCGATGAGCAGACGGTGCATGGCGGATGTTCCCCGGGTCTATGCTCCGCCCCGTCTAGACGGGGGCGCCGTTTCCGTCGAGCCGTGGTATTCTGGCCCCATGGCCATCGACGACCTCTACGAGCGGGACTTCTACGTCTGGACCCAGGAACAGGCGGCGGCCCTGCGCGCGGCGGCCAAGGCCGGGGGACGGTCCAACGCGGTGGAGTGGGAGCGGCTCGCCGAGGAGGTGGAGGACTTGGGGAAGCGGGACCTGCGGGAGGCGCGCAGCTATATCGCCCTGATCATCGAGCAGATGCTGAAGCGGCGTGGACGCAACACGAGGAGCCGAAGGCCGGCTGGCGCGCGGAGATCGTCAGGTTTCGCGGCGTGCTGGAAGACGTGCTGACGGCGACGCTGCGCAACGCCATCGCGGCTGACCTCGAACGGCTGCACCTGCGCGCGATCCGCGATGCGGGCGCAGTTTTTGACATGCACGAACCGGACGCGCCGCGCGACGAGACGCTGCGGTGGACTCTGGATGAGGTGCTGGGCGACGCGCCGTAGCGCGCCGCCCGTGACGCCTAATACCTATAATGATCCGGCTTGAACGGGCCGGCCTCAGACACGCCCAGATACTCGCTCTGGTCCGGCCGCAGCTTCGTCAGTTTCGCGCCGACCTTTTCCAGGTGCAGCAGCGCGACCTTTTCATCCAGGTGCTTCGGCAGGGTGTAGACCTGACGCTCGTACTTCGCGTGGTTGGTCCAGAGTTCGATTTGCGCGAGCGTCTGTTTGGTGAATGACGCCGACATCACGAAGCTCGGGTGGCCCATGGCGTTGCCGAGGTTCACGAGGCGCCCTTCCGACAGCAGGATGATGCGCTTGCCATCGGCCAGCGTGATTTCATCCACCTGCGGCTTGATGTTGGACCACTTGTAGTTCTTCAGCGCGGCGACCTGAATCTCGTTGTCGAAGTGGCCGATGTTGCACACGATGGCGCGATCCTTCATCGCGCGCATGTGCTCGATGGTGATGACGTCCTTGTTGCCGGTGGCGGTGACGAAGATGTCGGCGCGGGGCGCGGCGTCATCCATCGTCACCACTTCATAGCCTTCCATCGCGGCCTGCAGCGCGCAGATCGGATCGATCTC
>JAIYAO010000190.1 GCA_027488965.1 Alphaproteobacteria bacterium | reverse complement strand
TGGGGAAGCGCGATTGCCGGGGGAAGGCGTGTTGTTCTGGGTCATGCGTGAGAGTGGGTCAAAGGGCAAAAAGACGGGTCGAGCACGCGCCGGACATCTCGCCGCGCAACTTGCGGCAATCACATTGGCTTGTGTGGCCGCGATCTCTTTCGCCGGCGCGGCCGACGCGCGCACGCTCGATCGCCGCGGTCTCGTGCCGACCTTCCAGGACGAGTTCAACACCCTCCACGTGGCCGATCCGCGCGACGTGAAAACGTGGGTCGCGCCCAACTGGAAGACCTGGTATCGGAACGGGCCGGATCCCTACAACCTGCACAACCGCACGCTGCCCGGGAACAAGGAGGCGCAGGCCTACGTGGACGCCGCGTGGCCGCCGAGGGAGGATGGGCTTGTCCTCCCGGACTCCGTCAGCGTCCGTGACGGGCTCCTGCGGCTCCGCGCCGACCGTGCGCCGGACACGCTGAAGGACAAGATCCACGGCTTGAGCTTCACTTCGGGCATGGTGTCGAGCTGGGGCATGTTCGACCAGCGCTACGGCGTGTTCGAGGCGCGCATGCGCCTGCCGCGCGGTCGCGGATTCTGGCCCGCGTTCTGGACGCTGGATGCGACCGGCGATCTCCCGAACGAACTCGATATCATGGAGTTTCTCGGCCACGACGTGCACACCACCTACGCGGTGACGCACTGGCGCTCGCGTGGCCGCCACACGTCCAGCGGCCGCGGCGTGCCGCACGCCATCGACATCACCAAGGACTTCCATGTCTTCACCGTGGACTGGCGGCCCACGACGCTGACCTACTACATCGACGATGTGGAAGTGTTCCAGGTGCCCACGCCGCCCGACATGCACAACCGGATGTACATGATCCTCAACCTTGCGGTGGGGGGGAAGTGGCCGGGCTACCCGGACGAGACGACGCCCTTTCCCGCGCAGGTGGAGGTGGACTGGGTGCGCGTCTGGCGCCGCCCCGGCCACGAGACGCGCCCGCCGCGGTCGACGAAGCGCAGGTCCTGACGGCGCGCAGATCAGTCCACGATGCGCGGATCGGGCACGGGCACGATGAACTTTCCGCCCCATTCGCGGATGCCGGCGCACTGGGTGACGATTTCCTGCTCGATGTTCCACGGCAGGACCAGCACGTAGTCGGGCTTGCGCTCGAACAACACGTCCGTCGGCAGGATCGGGATGTGCACGCCCGGCAGCAGGTGGTTCTGCTTGGAGGGCGCGCGGTCGACGGTGAAGTCGATGATGTCGCGCCCGATGCCGCAGAAATTGAGCAGCGTCACGCCCTTCGCCGGCGCCCCGTAGGCGGCGATCGAGCAGCCTGCGTCCTTCAGCTCGATCAGCAGCCGCAACAGGTTGCGCTTGCTGGCGTGCACCGCCTTGCCCCAGTTGGCGTAAACTGCGTCATCGTTCATGCCGAAGGCGTGTTCGTCCGCCAGCACGCGGGCGACGTTGGGGGTTTCCTCGTGCCGTGCGTCGGCGCGGCAGACGAAGAAGCGGATCGATCCGCCGTGGGTCTCGATCTCCTCCACGTCGAACACCCGCAGGTCCGCGGCCTCGAACAGCTTCCTGGCCGCAATCAGCGAGAGGTAGGAGAAGTGCTCGTGGTAGATGGTGTCGAACTGGCGGCGCTCCATCATGCGCAGCAGGTGCTGCACCTCGAAGGTCGCCACGCCGTCTGCCTTCAAGAGGATCGCGACGCCGCTCACGAAGTCGTTGATGTCGGGCACGTGCGCCAGCACGTTGTTGGCCACCAGCAGGTCAGCGTAGAGCCCTTCCGCCGCCAGCGCCCGCGCCGTGCCGCGCCCGAAAAACGTCACGCGCGTGTCGATGCCCCGCGCGATTGCAGCGTCCGCCACGGACTTGCAAGGCTCGACGCCCACCGCCCCGATGCCGAAATCGCGCACGTACTGGAGCAGGTAGCCGTCGTTGCTGGCCACCTCCACCACCTGGCTCGTCGCCGTCAGGTCGAAGCGCGCGCGCTGCGCCTCCACGTAGCGGCGGGCGTGATCGAGCCATGACGTGCTGTGGGAGGAGAAGTAGGCGTAGTCGTCCCGGAACATGGCGCCGGCGCCCAGCAGGTCCCGCGTCTGCGCAAGCCGGCAGGCGGAGCACACCAGCACTTCCAGCGGGTAGAACGGCTCCATGGACGCGTGCTTGTTGGGTTCGAGGTAGTCGTTCGCCACCGGGCTCATGCCTAGGTCCGCCAGGGTGACCGTCAACGGCGCATGGCAGTGACGGCAGTTCGGCGCCTGCACCAGAAATGTCCGACCCGCCGCCATCGCCATATCCACCCCTTCGCCGGCCTCGTCGGCCGGTGGTACTGCTTTGAGGGAAAGGCGCGCCCATTCTGGCGCACCCCTGAACACGATCCGCCTCAACGGATTGAGCACAGCCGTTTCCAAGCGAGGCTTAGGACCGCTATGAACATTGTGCAACATGGCCCTCGACATGCAGCAAGCGCGCCATCTGGAACGATTTTCGCGAGGGTGGGCAGTGGTCACTAGAGCCTGGTTGCGCGGCGTCGCCCACCGTGGAGTTAACGCATGTCGATGACGGCGCCGGACCTGGCGGCGCGGGGCGCGGAGATGCACGACCTCGTGCGCCGGCTCTATCCGATCTGCCGCAGCATCACCGGCGACGGGGTGCGCGAGACGCTGCGCATCCTCTCCGAAATTCACCCTATCGCCGTCAGGGAAGTGCCCACCGGCACGCCCGCGTTCGACTGGGAGGCCCCGCAGGAGTGGACGATCCGCGACGCCTGGATCGCCGGGCCGGACGGACGCCGCATCGTCGATTTCCGTGCGCACAACCTGCACGTGGTGAACTACAGCGTCCCCGTCCGCGGGCGGTTCACGCTGGAGGAGTTGCGCCCGCACCTCCACTCCATGCCGGACCGGCCGGACCTCATTCCCTACCGGACGAGCTACTACACGCCCACCTGGG
>JAIYAO010000168.1 GCA_027488965.1 Alphaproteobacteria bacterium | reverse complement strand
GGCGGTCGGCGCGCTGGCGACGGCGATGGTGCTGCCGGTCATTGGTCAGGGTGTGCGTGCGGACTTCGGTCTCGCGCAGAATGGCCTGTCCAGGGCGGCGCAGCAGCGGGGTGAAGCAGCCTTCCGTGATCTCCTGGGAGGCGCGCGTCCCATGCAAGCTGCGGACGACATCGACACCCCCCTCATCGGCGATGCGTCAAGCATGACGATGGACGTTTTTCTGGATCGCCCCTCGGCCTGCACGCTCCGGCCCGGGTTGCTGCGCGTCGTTCTTCGCGTGGAGAACAGCGCATCGGGGGGCGTTCTTCGTTGTGTGGCCCCGGGCCGCGGTGCTGTGCTGGCGCGCTGGGCCGCCGGGCGCGGCGCGTTTGCGTACGGCGATTCCGCATCGGGATGGAAGGGGCAGCCCGGCGCGGCGCCCCCCCTCTATGTCCGTTTCCAGGTGGTGGGCGGAAGCGCCGAGGCGCCTGAATGGATTGAGCGTGCACCCCTGTCCCACGCCCCGTTGGCGACGGCGGACGACGGCGCCGGCCGGGGCGGCGGAGATCTTGACCGGTGAAACGGCCCGGAACCTCCGGCTTCGCATTGCCGCTGGCGCTTGTGGCGATCGCGCTCGTCTCGGTTTCCGTGCTGACGCTTGCGCGGGTGGAAGCGATTGGCCGCAGCGGTGCGTCCAGCATGGCGAGGCTGTGGCGCGCTGAGCTCGCAGCCGCCGATGTGGCGGCGCGCGTTGCGCATCTTCTGGCCACTGAACCGCTGGGCGTGCGGACGCTGGGCGTGGGCGGCGCGGGCGCTGCGCCCGTCGTGCTCGATGGCCGGCCCTATGCGGCCGGCACGCGGCTGCGGGCAGACACAGTCATTGTGGGTCTTCAGGACGAGGCGGGGCTCATCAACCTGAACCGGACCGACGAGGCCGTCGTGGACCGTCTCGCGCGCGCCTTGGGCGCAGACGATGCGACAGCCCAGCGGCTTGCGGCGACGCTCGCCGACCATGTCGACGACGACGCTCTGCCAAGGCTTTATGGCGCGGAGCCGGAGACCGCGGAGTCTGCTGGCCCTGCCGGGCCGCGCAACGCCATGCTCGACGATCCGCGCCAGGCTTTCGGCGCCGACGGCTGGGGCAACCAGCTCTCGCCGCTCCAGATGCGCACGCTGGTTGACGCTACGACCGCTTTGACCCTCGATGCGCCAGTCAATCCGAACACGGCCACGGCGCTGACGCTGCAATCGGTTTTCGGCATCGACGCGAGTACGGCGCGAAAACTTATCGGCGCACGCGAAGAACAATTGCTCCTGACTGTCGATGATGTTGTGGCGCGTACAGGCGGCGGAGATTTCCAGTCTCGTTTGCGTCCGTCTCCCGCCAGAAGCCTGCGACTCAGGATGAAGGTCGCCGTCAGCCCTTCACAGGAGAGTTACGTTTACGCAGTGCGGATCAGCATCGCAGAACAGAGTGCGGACAGGCCTGTACTGATCCGGCGCCTCGGAGCGCCGCTGCGGGCCGGAGGGAGGGAGCAGAGCAACGCTGATGCGGCAAGCGGACTGGAAACACTTCCTGAAAGCCCCCATCTGCGTGCTCCGCGAGGCCGGTGACCTCGTCGATGCGGAGGCTGTGCCGCTGGCTGAGCCGGTTTCGCCGGTCGTTCTGGTCAGCCGCGCCCTCTGTCGCTTCCGGTTCTTGCCCACGATGCCGGGCGTCTCCGCGCAAGAAGCCATGCGCGCGGCATTGCTTCATGCGGAGGGTCACGCTCCCTTCGCCGCCGCCGATTGCGCTGTGTACCGGACTGCTGCGGGCTTCGAACTCTGGTGGTGGGACAGGGCGCGCGTGGAGGCGCTTGTCGGTGGGCGCTGGCGCTACGATCCGCGGCGGCTCGCGCCGGAAAGCGTGGGCTATGTGGCTCGCGAGGGGCTGCGCCAACTGCAGACGGCCGATGGCTTCGAGGCTCAGTACCTGGTGGGCAACAGCCTGCGCGCCTCGCAATGGCGGCGCAGGCCGTTCGACGCCCTGCAATGGCGCGCGTTCGCGGAATCCGCCGGTGTCGATCCGGGCGGGGCCGGGCCGCCCGCTCCGGTGCAGGTGCTCTGGCGGAGGGACGTGCGCGCGCGCGGCCAACGCGTACTTCCTGGCGGGCCATGGCGGCGCGTCGAACAGGCGGGGTGGGCGGGCGCGGCTCTCTCGCTAGCCATCGCCATGGCTTTCGGCGGTCATGCCATGCAACACCGCATCCGCGCGAACACCGACCTGCAGTGGGTCGCTGCGCAGACGGAGGCTGCGGCTGCTCCAGCCGGCTTGGCCTTCACGGACAGCAACATCGCGCTCGCGCGTGCTGCCGCGGCGCGCGCCGCCCCGCCCGAACATCTGATCGCCGCCGCCGATGTTCTGGCCGCGATGAGGGAGGTCGGCGCTGACCCGGACACCTGGCGCAGCGATGGCGTCCGCGTGTACGCCGCAAGCAAATCTGACGCGGCCATCCGCACCGAGGACATCGCCGCGCTCCTCAAGGCCAATCCCCGCCTGCGCGATGTGGCCCCGCTGCGGGAAGATGGCGCCATCGTGGTGACGGCTGCGATCCGGCCCTCCAATGCCAGCCTGGCGGACGGTGCGCCATGACGGCTGAGAATGCGAAGCCCTCCTCGCCAGAGGCTGTACTTGAGCGCATGCGGACCTGGACCGCGCAACGTTCGCCCCGCGAACGCGCGCTTGCGGCTGTGGTGACGTTTGCCGCTGCGATGACGGTCTGCAGCGAACTGTATGCCGTGGCGCTACAGGCTCGTGCCGAGTCAGCTGCTGCGGCGCTGCAGCGTGCGCAACTTGTCGATGTCGGCGGCACAACCCTTTCGACGCGTCGTGACGCGCTCGCTGATGCCGCCGCCCGCGCCGCGCGCAGCGCCTCTATAGGTGGTGAAACCATTCACATAGCTCGGGCGCGGGCGCAGGCGGAGGTAGAATCGGCGGCGCGTGTGGCGGGGGTGGCTGATGTCACGGTGTCGCTGGGGGCAAGGCCGGAAACGTCAGGACCCGTGGAGACGATCCTTCTGGATGTGGACGGCGCCTACACGACGGCATCCTTCGCCGCATTCCTTGAGGCGCTGTCGCGTTCGGAGGCCAGCCTTGCGCCGCGGACCGTAGATGCGATTGCCGGCAGGGAGTCTGGCCGCTTCCGCATGACTGTCGAAGCCTATGCTCTGACGCCGGGAGATGCGTCATGACTGTCCTCGGATCTGCGTGGCTTCGCGGGGCATCCGGCACGCGCGCGTGGCTCGCCATTGCTGTCGCGGCCCTGTGTGGCGTGACCGGCTATCTGGCGCCTGTTCCGATTGGGACAAGCGCTGTCTCTCGCGTTGCAGAAGCGTCGGCCACATTCGTCCACCCGGGGGCCGTGCTTACCGAGGCCGCCCGCCGCATGCACCCTCCGACCGCAGCTGGGGCTGCCGAAATGGTTGGGTTGGATGGTGACATCGACAGGTCCGTCGATGTCACCCCGCCAGCGCCACGGCCCGACATCGCCGAAGTGTTCCGGCGCGAACTGAGCGCTGTCGTCACCGAGGACAGCGGCCAGCCCGCTGTCGTCCTCGCCACGGAAGGGGGCTTCAAGAGGATCGCCGTGGGGGGCGTCTATCGGGAGGGCTGGCGGGTGCAGGAGATTGCACCCGACGCGGTAAAGCTGGTCCGCCGCCACGAAGTGCGACGTGTCGCCGTGATGGGCGATTACCCTGCGGTCGCCGGCGGCGAGTCCTCGCTGGTGTTTGCTCAGGCGCCCCGCCGACGGGTTCTCTCCCGGGCGGATGCGCGGGGAGAATTGCGATGATGCTTCAGGCGCAGCACAGCGTGGCGCGGCTCGCCTGGGCGGGACTGTGGATTGCACTGGCGACGGCCGGCGCGGGATGCACGGCGTTTCCGCGGCTGCAGACAGGTGTTGCAGCGCCTGTGGTGCGCGGTGAGTCCGCAGGCCAGGGCGCTGACGCCGCACGCACGGCGTCTGCTCCGCGCACGTCGGTGGAAATCCTCCCAAAGCCCGAGCCGGCGCCTGCGGCGTCTGCCGTCGCGTTGCCTGCGCCCACGCCAGAGGAGGTGGCCGCGCTCCTCGCGGACCGGACGATCAACGTCAGTCTGCCGCCGCAGCCGCTTCCGCAGTTCATCGACACGGTCTTTGGCGGGGTGCTTTCAGCGCCGTATTTCACGGGGCCGGGCATCGCTCAGCGTCGCGACATCGTCACCCTGCGGGGATCCGACGCCATGTCGAGCCGCCGTTTCTTCGAGATCGTCCGTACCGCGCTGTCTGAGTACGGGGTATCCGTCGGCATCGAGAACGGCGTCGTGAAGCTGGTGGAGAGCGGTGGGGCGAATGCGCCGGCGACTGCCATTCTCCGGGCTCGAAGTGCGCCGGAATCGCCGGCGTCGTCACGGCCGGTGATGCAGTACTTTGAGCTGCGCGCGCTGGATGTGCCCTCGGTGATGGCGCTCGTGTCCGAACTGCACCCGGATCGGGGCAGCGTTCGGCTTGTTCCGCGCGAGGACATCAACACCATTGTAATGACCGGGTCGCTGCGGGACGTGGCGTCGACCGCCGCGGTGATCGACCAGATCGACCAGCCAAAGTTCGCCGGCGGCCAGATTGCACGGATCGAGCCGGTGTTCTGGTCGGCGGAGGGACTCGCGGCGGCGGTGATCGAAACATTGACCACCGAAGGCTATCGCGTGGACCCTGCCGCCACCGGCCCGGTGGCCATACTGCCCATCCCGTTCACCAACCAGGTGCTGCTGTTCTCCAACGATCCGCAGGTGTTCCAGCGCGCCATCTACTGGGCCGAGGAACTGGACAAGCCGTCGGCGCTGGGTGACCAGGACTCCGTTTTTGTCTACACGGTCAAGAACACAAGCGCCGCCGAACTCGGCGAAATCGTCGAGCGCGTCCTAGGCAATGAGCCGCAGCGCCAGTCGGACGCACCGCCGGCGCGCACGCCGCCGGGGCGCGCCACGCTGACGCGTCCTTCGTCCAATGTACGTTCCGCCTCAGCGCCGGCCACGGAGGACGGGCGGGGCCGGATTACCGTCGATGCGGGGGGCAACAGGCTTCTTTTCCGCGGCAGCCCGAGTGAATTCCAGCAGGCGCGCGCAATCATGATGCAGCTCGACACGCCGCCCCAGCAGGTCCTCGTCGAGATCACGATCGCGGAGGTGACGCTCACCGACGAAACCCGGTTCGGGGTGGACTGGTACCTGCAGGAAGCCATCGGCTCGGCAGGTGTCACGTTTGACACGCGCGGCGGCTCCGTCCGCGAGCCGGGCGGACTCGGCGCGACTTATTCGCGGATCTTTTCGCGCGGCCGGGTCGAGGCAGCTCTCAACGCCATCGCAGAGAACCGCAACCTCAACATCCTGTCCACGCCGCGCCTCGTGGCGCGTTCGGGCAGCAACGCGCAAATCCTCGTGGGCACGGACGTGCCGATCATCACCTCGCAGCGCGCGGCCAACAACCAGACCGGGGGCGACACCGACATCCTCCAGACCGTTCAGTACCGCCAGACCGGCGTGATCCTGAACATGCGGCCGGTTGTGTACGGCGATGATCGCATCGACATCGAACTGTTTCAGGAGGTTTCCAGCCAGGAACCGAACCGCACATCGTCGATCTCGAGCCCGCTTATCCTCAATCGCAGTGTGACGACGCAGCTGTCCCTGCGCGAGGGCATGACGGCCGTGATCGGCGGGCTCATCCAGGACAACTACTCGCGCGAGCAGCGGGGGGTGCCGTTCCTGAAGGACGCTCCGCTCGTGGGAGCGGCGTTCCGCTCGGACTCCGTGGCCGGCACCAAGGTGGAGCTGCTCATCCTCATTACCCCGCACATCATGCACACCGACGACGAGATGGAGGACGCGGCGACGGTCTATGCGGGGGCCATGAATGCGGCGCTGCGGGCCAGGGGACCGCGGGTCTATACATTGTTGCCGTGGCGCGCGCCGGGCTCGCGCCCGCTCGTGCATGGCGGGCGCGCCGCAACGCCGGCTCCCATGCCTCCCGCCGAAGCGCCGGCAGCCACAGCGCAACCCGGGACGACAGGGTGATCTCGTGATAGATATCTCCCATATTCAAGCACGGGGACTGGGCAGCCCGTCTGCCCATGGGGAGGCCGTGCAGTGACCATGGATGCGCCGACGCCGCATGACGCGAGGACGCCGGAGAGGCCCTCCGTCCGGAGCTCTCTTTTCGACGCCGTCCGCTCCACGGCGCGCTACCTTCGTGACCTGGCATCGGGCCCAGGCGGGGCGAGGACGCCCCCCCCCGGGCCCGCGTCTGCGCCGGAGGCCAAGCCGGTGCGCGCCGCGTTTGCGCAGGCGCGGGAGTACATCGTTCTCGCCGGAGTGTTCAGCGCCGCCGTCAACGTGCTGTATCTCGCCCCGTCCCTCTACATGCTGCAGGTCTATGACCGTGTCCTCGTGTCGGGCGGATTACTGACGCTCGCGTTCCTGAGCGCCATCGCGTTCGTGGCGCTGGTGGTGATGGCGGTGGTGGATGCCATGCGGACGCGCATCATGGCCCGATTGTCCGTGCGGCTGGACGCTGCGCTAGCGGAGACTGTCATGCGTGCGAACTTCGCTGCGCGGGCGCGGTCTGGAGACTCGCGGGACTTCTCCGGCGTGCGGGATCTCGACACCCTGCGCCAGGGGGTCAGCAGCCCCGGCGCCGTGGCGCTCCTTGATGTGCCATGGACGCCGTTCTTCATCCTGATCTGCTTCTGGATACACCCCGCCGTCGGCTTCCTGGCCACGGTCGGCGCTATCGCCATTTTCGCTGTCGCTTGGCTCAACGAGCGTGCTTCCCGCGTCGGCGTTCGTGAGACCACCCAGGCGGGGCCGCACTTCTACGGCGGCCTTGAGGCGGACCTGCGCACGGCGGAAACCGCCCGCGCCATGGGCATGGAGTCCGCGCTGATCGCTCGTCGACTCGGCGAACGCGAGGCGCTGGTCGGGGGACAGACGCGCACTGCATTCGTCTCGGCGCATTACGGATCGGCCACGAAGTTTCTGCGGATGCTGCTGCAGTCCGCCACCCTGGGCCTCGGCGCATACCTTGCGGTGCTGCAGGAGATCTCGGCAGGCGCCATCATCGCCGTGACGATCCTGACAGCGCGCGCATTCGCCCCGATTGAGCAAGTCGTTTCAAGCTGGAGGCAGACGCAGCAAGCGTGGCTTGCGTTCCGTTCGCTGGAGACCGCGCTGGAGAGCTTCGCCGAGCCGCCGGCGCGGACGCGGCTTCCGGCCGCTGTCGGCCGGGTGGAGGTGGACAAGGTGATCGTGCGTCACCCCGGCGTCGAGAAGCCTGCCCTTGCCGGCGTGAGCGCTTCCTTCGCAGCCGGTGAGATCGTTGGCATCGTCGGCCCAAGCGGTGCCGGCAAAAGCACGCTCGCGCGGACGATCGCCAATGCCTGCATTCCCAACGCGGGGGTCCTGCGCCTCGACGGCGCGCGGTACCAGGACTGGCCCGTCGACCAGCTGGCGGACGCCATCGGGTATCTGCCGCAGGCCGTGGACCTCATGGCCGGCACGATCGCCGAAAACATTCGCCGCTTCCGGCCGGTGACGCCCGAGACGTTGGAGTCCTCGTCAAGCCAGGTCGTCGCCGCGGCGAAGGCTGCCGGTGTACACGATCTCGTCCTCGGCCTGCCGCGCGCCTATGACACGCCTGTCGGCGCCGGCGGCAAGGGGTTGTCGTTTGGACAGGCCCAGCGGGTGGGACTGGCGCGGGCGCTGTTCGGCGATCCGGTGCTGCTGGTGCTCGACGAGCCCAATGCGCACGTGGACGAGGAAGGGGAGCTCGCACTGCTCTGGGCGATAAAGGCCGCGAAAGACCGGGGCGCAACGGTGATCGTGGTGGCCCACCGCGCGCGCCTCATCGGCGTGGCCGATACGCTCGCCGTGATGCGCGAAGGAATGATGCTGGACTGCGGCCCGCGCGAGGCCGTGATCGCCCGGATGCAGGCAGGCGCTCAGGCCGCGCAGCATGCCGGGTCGGCGGTGACGATGATGCGGCCACGCGCGCGGCCGCCTGGGTCGACAGGGCCTGAATCCTCATGACTGAGAGCATATCCTCCCGAGGCCACGTCAGCGACGATCCGCGCCCCGAGGCGCGCATCGGCCTTGCGCTGATTGTTCTCTTCTTCGGTGTCTTCCTCGGGTGGGCGATGTTCGCGCCGCTGGATGCGGCCGTGGTCGGCCAGGGCGCGGTCAAGGTGTCCGGCAACAGAGAAGTCATCCAGCACCGAGACGGTGGCGTAATCGCGCGGATCGCCGTTGCCGAAGGCGACAAGGTGGAGAGCGGCCAGGTGCTCATCGATCTCGCCGCGCACGAACTGCTGGCGCAGGAGCGCGCGCTGGCGGGTCTCGTGCTCGAACTCGAAGCATCGCGCGAACGGCTCGTGGCGGAGCTGGAGGGGCGCTCGACGATGCGCCGCCCGGCGAGCTGGGCGACATTGCCTGTCGCCGATCGCGAGATCGCAGACGATGTGTTCGCCCGCCAGTCGCAGGAACTGCGCGCACGCTACGGCGCGTATTCGGGACAGGCCGCAGTGATTTCCTCCCGCACCGGCCAGCTCGCCACACGCTCGCAGGGATATCGCGATGAACTCGGTGCACTGGATCGCCAAGGGGTGCTGGTGGACGAAGAGCTCAAAGCCATGCGCGAACTCGCCGAGGAGGGCTTCGCGCCGCTCGCCCGCGTGCGCGCGCTGGAGCGCACCCGGGCTGAAATCGATGCGCGCCGCATCGAGGTGGCCAGCCAGATGGAGCAGGCCAGAGAGGGCGTGGGCGAGTCGCGCATGCAGATCGTGTCGATCCGGCAGGACCGGCGTGAGGCTGCTGCTGCGGAGCTTCGTCAGGTGTCGGAACGGCTGATCGATGCAATCCCGAAGCTGGCGGAAATCCGCGGGGCCGTGGAACGGGCGCAGGTCCGCGCGCCCACGAGCGGTACAGTCGTGGGTCTCGCCTTCTTCAACGACGGGGCAGTCGTGGGTCCAGGCGAACGTATTGCCGACATCGTGCCTGACCAGTCGGAGCTCATCATCGAGGCGAAGGTCGCCACCAACGATGCGGACGATCTCGCCATCGGCGATACCGCCGAAGTGCGGTTCACGGCGTTCGAGGGACGCAGTTTTGCACGCGCGCAGGGCGGGGTGACGCGGATCTCCGCCGACAGCTTCCAGGATGAACGGACAGGCGGGGAATACTTCAAGGTGCAGGTGGAGGTGGGCGTCGCCGAACTGCAGCGCCTTGCCCGAAAGCGTGGCGAGACCGCATTACCGCTGCGCCCGGGCCTGCCTGCCGAAATCGTCGTGCCGATCCGCAAGCGGACGGCGCTCCAGTACATCATGGAACCTCTGGACCAGTCGGTCTGGAAGTCCTTCCGCGAACATTGAGGCGGGATCCGCACCGTGATCACCCTTCACACATCTCTCCGGGCCCTCGCGGTCGCCGCGATCAGCATTGCCGCGGGGCTCGTGACGCCGTCGGCGGCACGGTCTGAGACGCTTGAGGGCGTGTTCCGCGATGCGGTGAAGACAAGCCCCGATCTCGCGGTTCGTCGCGCGCGCATCGACGCCCAGCGCGCGTCCATCACGCTCGCGTACTCCGAAGCCTTGCCGCAGCTGAGCACCAACATCACCGCCCAGCGCCTGGACCGGGACGATCCGGCCCGCCGGATCACCGGCACCGAGGTGCGTGACGAGTGGCGCGTGGGCGCGCAGGCCAGCCAGCTCGTGTTTGGCTCCGGTCGCGTGCGCGCGGCCATCCGCCAGGCGCGCGCGCAGGTGGAGGCGAGCGAGGCCGCGTATCGGGAGTCCGTGCAGTCCCTGCTGCTCCAGACGGCGCAGGCCTTCGCCGAGGTGCGCGAAGCCCGCGCCGTCGCTGCGGCCCAGCAGGCGACGCTGGAGAACCTGAAGGGCCAGCGCGACTATGTCTTTGCCAACCAGCGCGCCGGCTTTCTGACACTGACCGACGTCGCCCAGGCCGATGCCCGAATCGCCGCCTCGCAGAGCCAGCTGGCGCGGGCGAAGGCGGAGGTGGTCTCGGCGGAGCGCGCGTTCGCGCGGCTGGTGGGGCGTCCGCCGGGCGAACTGGAGCGGCCGGACAACCTCTCGACGCTGCCCACGGACTACGAGGCCGCGCTCTCGCTTGCCATCGCGCGCCGCCAGAGCCTGGAAGCTGCCCGCAAGTCGGAGAAGGCGGCTGATGCCGGCGTGGATGCCGCGCATGCCGGCGGGCGGCCCAGACTCGCGCTTGAGGCGAATTCTTTTCTCGATAACGGCTTCGAGTTCGAGGACGACGACCGTCTCATCGAGGACTACGTGGCGCTGCGCATGACGATCCCGATCTTCAGCGGCGGCGCCAACCGGGCGCGGGCGCGCCAGCAACGCGCGCTGCGCGCGGCGGCGCGCCAGGAGATCGCCATCGCGCACCGGGATGTGGCGCAGGGTGTCGCCACTGCGCTCGCAGATCTTGAGGCCGCGCAGGCTGCAGAAGTGGCCGCACAGGAAGAGATCCGGGCCGCGGAGCTTGCATTGCGCGGCATCCGCCGCGAGCAGCAGAGCGGGCTACGTTCGGTGATCGATGTGCTGGACCAGGAGCAGGATCTGCTCAGCGCGCGTCTGTCGCTCGCGCGCGCGGAGAGTGACAGGATATTTGCGGAACGCTCATTGCAGTTCCAGATCGGCGCCCTCGAGTGCCAGACCTGCGATATGCCGCCGTCATAGCGCCGGCCGACACGCCAACTCCCAATAGTATTCACCGCGGGCGTGAAGCGGGTCCGCGTGAGACCCTGCAAGGTGAGATGTATGGCAATCTCGCAGGTGTGGCGCGAAGAGTGATCCTGCACCCGGTCGCCCATCATAGCGGGTATGGCGATATCGGGCTCGTCGGTTTGCGCAGGGTAGGGATCAATGCGGCTCCGTCGCGAAACACTGGCAAGCGGGGCTCCGGCGGGGGGCGCCCGCCCTTGTTCAGGCGCTTTTGCAGGCGTCATCCTTGCAGTTCTCGCATGGACAGCGCCAGCTTCCGCTGACGAACTTAAATACCAGTTCACAAATCCATCATTCGGCGGAAACCCATTCAACTCAAGTCATCTTCTTTCTGTGGCGAATGCCCAGAACGACAATGAGCGCCCCAGCAGCGCCACACAGCAATCTCAGGCGGACCAGTTTGTGCGCCTCCTCCAGTCGCGCCTGCTCTCGGCGCTTGCCAGCCAGGTGAGCGACGCCATTCTCGGGGAGAACGCACAGCCCACTGGCCGCATCGTCTATGGCACGCAGACTGTCGAATGGGAGACGGGTCTCGACGCCATCCGGCTGACCATCACGGAAGCCGACACAGGCTCCGTCACCGTCATCGAAATTCCAGCTGTCGGCGGGATCGAGTAGGTCATGCGGATGCGATCCCTCCTTGCGGCGGCGTTCTCGGCGCTCGCGTTGTCCGCGTGCTCGGCCAACCAGGGCGCGTACTCCCTGATCGAGCGCGCGCCGCAGGTGGCGGCCGTCACGGCGGCGCAACGGGACCTGCTGGTGCTGCCGCCGCCCTCCAATCGCATGACCGTCGCAGTTTACAACTTCCAGGATCAGACCGGTCAGTTCCGCAGCGGCGAGGGGACGCAGACGCTCTCGCGTGTGGTCTCGCAAGGGGCGACGTCGATCCTCGTCAAGGCGCTGCAGGACGCCGGTAACCGCCGCTGGTTCCAGGTGATGGAACGCGAGCGCCTCGACAACCTTCTCAAGGAACGCCAGATCATCCGGGAGATGCGCCAGCGTTACCTCGGTGAGGAGCAGGTCAACCCCGAGGCGTTGCCCTCTCTGATGTTTGCCGGAATCCTGCTCGAGGGCGGCGTCATAGGATATGACTCGAACACGCTCTCCGGCGGCGCCGGCGCCCGTTATCTCGGGATCGGGGCATTCTCCGAGTACAGACAGGACACGGTCACCGTGTATCTGCGCGCGGTGTCGGTGAAGACCGGCGAAGTTCTGACCACTGTGGTGTCGCGCAAGACGGTGGCGTCCGTGGCCGTGAGCGCCAGCGCCTTCAAGTTTGTCGCCTACCGAGAACTGCTGGAAGCGGAGACCGGCGTCTCCACCAACGAGCCCGACCAGATCGCCTTGCAGCAGGCCATCGAGAAGGCAGTGCATTCGCTTGTGCTCGAGGGGGCGCAACTCGGCTACTGGCGGTTTGAAGATACGGCGGCGGGCGTGCCGCTGATCGAGGAATACCTGCGCGCCAAGCGTGGCATCTACGAGGCCGACGCCCTGCCGCTCAATGCGCAGGCGCAGCGCGATGCGCCACGGCGCGTGGCGTCGCGGCGCGGAGATAACCGGACAGCGCGCGTGCTGGCCGCACAGGACGGGCAGCAGGCGGTTGCCGCCATCCAGGTGACGCCGCCGCTGCAGAGCGAATAGATCGTTCCGCAGGCCCGTGTCGGGCCGTGGCGGATGCGACAAGTGCCGGCGCGCCGACCTTTTGTCGTCGTCCGGAAACGAAGGGTCGCCATGCGGCGATCGACTGGTGGGCGATTTCGGCGCACGGCAAGCGGGCGCACGCAGGCAGGAGGACGTGTGATGTTGAGAAAGTTCGCACTGGGAGTTTCGTTCGTCGCGCTCCTGTCGGGAGGCGCTCTGGCGGCGCCCGGCAACCAGAGCACCGTGACGCAGGCCAATGAAGGCAACGCGGCCAGCGTGGACCAGGACCAGAGCATCTTCGGATCCATCTCGGCGGTCGACCAGTCAGGCGGCTCGCAGACGGCCACGATCCTGCAGACGGACGATGGCTCGCCCGTCGGCGCCGTGTTCGCCAATGACTCCAGTGTGACGCAGTCGGGCGACTCGAACACTGCGACGATCACCCAGCGCAGCCTAGGCGCCGAGGATGACGACGCGTCGCAGAACACCTCTGCGGTGGTGCAATCCGGCGCCGGCGGCATCGCCACGGTCCTCCAGGTCGGTCAGGCCTCCACGTCCTCCATCCTCCAGCTCGATAATGACCAGATCGCCTACGTGGAGCAACGCGGGGCCGGCGTCGAGTCTTCCGTGATCGAGCAGGACGGCGGCGGAAACACCGCCGACGTGTTCCAG
>JAIYAO010000161.1 GCA_027488965.1 Alphaproteobacteria bacterium | reverse complement strand
TGGCTTCCTTGTAGAAATCGAGATCGGCCACCTGTGCGGTGGGGTTGGCGGGATAGCAGACGATCATGGCGATCGGCGGGGGCACCGAGTGGCGCACCGCGCGGCCGAGGCCCGACAGGTACTGTTCGGGCGTATGCGCCTCGACGCTGCGGATCACGCCGCCAGCCATGATGAACCCGAAGGCGTGGATTGGATATGAGGGGTTCGGCGCGATGATGGTGTCGCCCGGCGCGGTGATGGCCTGCGCGAGGTTGGCGAAGCCTTCCTTGGACCCCAGGGTGGCGATGATCTGCGTGTCCGGGTTCAGCTTCACGCCGAAGCGGCGGTCGTAGTAGCCGGCCATGGCGCGTCGGATGCCGGGGATTCCGCGGGAGGCGGAGTAACGGTTGGTGCGCGGCTTGCGGGCGGTCTCCACCAGCTTGTCGACGATGTGCTGGGGCACAGGCAGATCGGGATTGCCCATCCCGAAGTCGATGATGTCGACGCCCTTGTTGCGCAGGCGCGCTTTGACCTTGTTGACCTCCTCGAACACGTAGGGCGGGAGGCGACGGATTTTATAGAAATCGGATGACATCGGGGCACCGCGGCTAGGGCGGAAAAAGGTAAGGCGGCGGGGTGCGGCTTATTGCGGGCGGGCCGGCTCCGCGGCCGGAGCGCTTGCGCCGCCGGGCCGGGCAGCATCGATCGCGTCGCGGGCGGCCTTTTCGAAGGCTTCAGCGTCCGCGTCCACAGGCGGCGCCGGCTGGCCGCGCGGCGAGGCGTTGATCGCTGCGGCCTGGGCCTTCAGATCCTGCTCCACAGCCGCCCAGCGGGGGGCGTCACCGGCAAGTTCCGGGGCGGCGGGCACCGACTCGAGGGAGGGATAGCCCTGCCCCGCCAGTTCCTTCTGGCGCTCCTTGAACCACCCCGGAGCACGGGCCAGCTCCTGCGTTGAAAACGCGCCCGCGCAGGCGGAAACCGACATCGCGGCGGCGACGGCGGGGAGCAGGAGGCGCGGGATGCGGCGCGGGCCCAAGGCAGACTCCGGGGGTGAAAGCGATAAGCGGTCCTATACCAGCCGGGGCGATTGCGCCACCATCGCACGCAAGTAGAACAGTGAAGACGGGCGGCCCCTAGAATCGCCCGCTGGGAGGAACGGCCCGTGACCGACCTGAAGTCCAGCGACGCCCCCCCCCGCCCGGCGCGCAAGGCCGCGCCCCGCAAGCGCAAGGCCGCCGCCAAGCCGGCGGCGCCCGTATCCGCGCCCGTGGCAGCCCCGCCGCCGCCTGCCATCGCGCCGGCTGTGACCATGCGCCCCCCGGCGCCAGCGGTCGCCCCCGCGCCCCTCAACAGCCTCCTGCAGGAACAGACGGCCGACAGCCTCCAGGTCCTGTCCCGCAACCTCGCTGAGGCGATGACCCGGGCCAACAACACGTTCTCGCTGGCCTTCGAGGACCAGACCAAGACCGCCGCGCCGACCGCCAACCCCGATCCGTTCGACGTCCAGGGGACACTGAACAAGACGTGGTCGAGGATCGGCGCCGACCCGGAGACCCTCAGGGAATCCCACGGCGCGCTGTGGCGGCGCTACGCGGAGATCTGGGAAAACCACGCCCGGCGCATGGTGGAGGGCTTCGACACGACGGATGCCCCGGCCGACGCGCCGCGCGACAAGCGCTTCCGCGACGTGGAGTGGCGGACCAATCCGGGCTTCAGCCTGATGCGCGAGACGTACCTCGCCACCTCGTCGTGGATCACGGGCCTTGTGGAGCAGGCCGAGGGCCTCGACGAAGCGACGAAACGCAAGGCGTCTTTCTTCATCAAGCAGGCGGTGGACGCAGCCTCCCCCTCCAATTTCCTGCTCACCAATCCCGCCGCGTTACGCGCTACGCTTGAGAGCCGGGGCGAAAACCTGCTCCGCGGCGTGGAGCACCTGCGCGAGGACCTGAAGCGCGGCCACGGAGCGCTCTCGATCCGCCAGACCGATCTCGACGCCTTCGAGGTGGGCGTGAACATCGCTACCACGCCGGGCAAGGTGATCTTCCGCAACCGGCTGATCGAACTGATCCAGTATGCGCCAACGACTGCGACCGTCTTCAAGACGCCCCTGCTGATCTTTCCGCCGTGGATCAACAAGTTCTACATCATGGACCTTCAGCCGAAGAACTCCATGATCCGCTGGCTGGTGGCGCAGGGCCATACGGTGTTCGTGGCCTCCTGGGTGAACCCCGACGCAGAACTCGCCGAGCTTGGCTTCGAGAACTACATGCAGGAAGGCGTGTTCGCGGCGGTGGACGCCGCGCAGCAGGCCGCCGACGTGCAGCGGGTCAACACCGTGGGCTACTGCATCGGCGGCACGCTGCTGGCGACGACGCTGGCCTACATGGCCAAGAAGAACGACCGCCGCATCCAGAGCGCCACGTTCTTTGCGGCGCAGACGGACTTCAAGCTGGCGGGAGAGTTGCTCGTGTTCGCCGACGACGCCGGCATCCGCTACGTGCAGGAACGCATCGACCAAAAGGGCGGCTTTCTCGACGCGCAGGCCATGGCCGACACGTTCAACTCGCTGCGCGCCAACGACCTGATCTGGAACTACGTGGTCGACAACTACTACGTGGGCAACGAGCCCGCCGCGTTCGACCTGCTTTACTGGAACGCCGACCAGACGCGCATGCCCAAGGCGCTGCATCTTTTCTATCTGGAGAAAATGTACCGCGACAACGCGCTGGCGGAAGGCAAGCTCTCGATCCTCAACGAGAAAATTGACCTCGGGAATGTGACCATCCCGATCTACATGCAGTCCTCCAAGGAGGACCACATCGCGCCGTTCGCCTCCATCTATCGCGGCGCCAAGCTGTTCGGCGGGCCGGTGACATTCATGATGGCGGGCTCCGGCCACATCGCCGGCGTGATCAACCACCCCGACGCAAAGAAGTACCAGCACTGGGTGAACGCCGCGCTGCCCGACCGCGTGGAGGACTGGGTCGCAGGCGCGGTGGAGCGCCCGGGCTCGTGGTGGCCGGACTGGCACGCCTGGCTCGCCGGAATTTCAGGCGACCAGGTGAAGGCGCGCATCCCTGGCGAGGGGCCGCTGCCGGCGCTCTGCGATGCGCCGGGAACGTACGTGCGGATCAAGAGCGACCGAACTACTGGCTAAGCTGGGGGAGTGCGTCAACATGTCCGCCGATGATGCCGAAGCGATCATCGTTATCGACGACCTTCTCAAGGACCCGCTCAAATGGCGGGAGCGCGCGCTAAGCGCCGCTCGTTTTCTTCCAAACATCGATCAACCATACCCAGGTCGCAATTCCGCCGAGCGCCACATCCTTCCGGGTTTCGATCAGGTTATTGCGCGATTGACCGGCCAAACTCTCGTTCCAGCGCCCGACACTTCGCACGCCATGTTCCGCCTCTGCCTCGCCGGCGAGCAAGGAACCGGCGGGGTGCATATTGATCCCTGTCACTGGACGGCGATCCTCTACCTCTCGCTCCCCGAACATTGTCAGGATGGCACTTACTTTTTCCGGCACCGCGCCACGAAGACGATCAGGGCGCCTGTTTTCCCAGGCGAGAAGGAGCAGCTCCCCATCACATGGGAAGACTTGTGCGTCGATCTGAAGCCGCCGAACGACAAGGATTTGACGTACTGGCAGCGCATTCGTCACGTGCCCATGATGTTCAACCGCCTCCTGCTTTTCCGGCCATGGCTATGGCACGATGCAGGCCCTGGCTTTGGGGCGAGCATTGAAGACGGTCGTCTCATCTACGTCGGCTTCTACAATTGCATTGACCCGGGCTGGCAGTGACGTGCGGGAGCGGAGTAGTGCGTGTCATAACCAAAGCGGTCCGCGATCTCCCCCATGTTGCATCGGCGTCGTCGATGAGTTGGTCCGGTGCAGCAAGCGCGGCGTGCGACCTGACCTCGTGATGCGTTGCGATTTTCGAACCGGCCCTCTCGCAAGCTGATCGATTTCCAGCCAATCCCATCGCCGATACGTGCGAGATTGTGCTTCATAGGCGAAACGCAGAGACTGCGCTGCGCAGCGGGTTCGCCCCCCCCTTGCCAGTCGCAACACAGCCACGGCGGCTTGTCCAGGTCGCGGCGCTCACCAAAGACTTGAAGCCAGAAACGACGCGCAAGGCGACCCCGGGCCCCACGCCCCGCGACAGCGCGGTCGTGCTTGTTCCGCAGGGCTCAGGGGCGATCCGCCATGCGCGCGCGCCGACCCCGTTGCAGCGTTAGCTATCGCCAGAATTGCCAGCTACACTTGCATTGAAAAAATCGCGGGAGCGACCGTGAAGAGCGTTCCAGAGAGTGTAGCGCCTGCGGTGCGCACGGGCCACGTCCGCTGGACGGTGGTCGCGCTCCTCTTCGCCGCGATGGTGTTCAACTATGTGGACCGCCAGATGCTGGCGGTGCTGAAGCCCACGCTCGCCGCCGAACTGCAATGGAGCGAGACCGACTATGCGCGCATCGTCTTCTGGTTTCAGGCAGCGTATGCGGCCAGTTACCTTGCGTTCGGGCGCATCGTCGATCACGTGGGCGCGCGGGTGGGGTTCGGCCTTGCGTACCTGATCTGGTCGGCCGCGCAGATGGCCCACGGGCTGGCGGGCAGCGTGCGCGACTTCATCTTCGCGCGCATCGCGCTGGGCATCGGCGAAGGCGGCGCCTATCCGGCAGGACTCGCCGCCGTAGCGCAGTGGTTTCCCAAGCAGGAACGCGCGTTCGCCACAGGCCTCTTCAACGCGGGCGTCAACATCGGCGCCATCGTCACGCCCCTGCTCGTGCCGGCCATCGTGCTCGCCTACGGCTGGCGCGCGGCGTTCGTGATCGTCGGCGCTTTCACGGGCCTGTGGCTCATTGCATGGCTGGTGTTCTACCGCCGCCCCGCCGATCACAAGCGACTATCGGCGGGCGAGCGCGCATGGATCGAAAGCGACCCGCCGGACGCGGTGACCAAAGTCCCGTGGCGGCGCGTGATCATGAAGCGCGAGACGTGGGCCTATGCCGTGGGCAAGTTCTGCATCGATCCGATCTGGTGGATGTTCCTGTTCTGGCTGCCCGACTTCCTCGCCAAGCGGCATGGCCTCGACCTCAAGACCTTCGGCCCGCCGCTGGTGGCGATCTATCTGATGTCGGACGCGGGCAACGTGATCGGCGGGTGGGCGTCCTCGGCGCTCATCAAGCGCGGGTGGAGCATCAACGCTGCGCGCAAGACCACGATGTTCGTGTGCGCGCTGTGCGCCCTGCCTGTGGCGTTTGCGATGTATGCCGACAATCTCTGGGTGGCGGTGGGGATCATCGGGCTTGCCACCGCGGCGCACCAGGCGTTCTCCGTCAACCTCTTTACGTTGCCATCCGACATGTTTCCCCGCGCCGCGGTGGGGTCCGTGGTGGGCGTCGGCGGCATGTGCGGGGCCCTTGGCGGCATGGCCATGGCGCCTGCCGTGGGTTGGGTGCTGGAGGAGATCGGCGTGTACACCCCGATCTTTCTCGTGGCGGCGTTCGCCTACCTCGTGGCGCTCGCGGCCATCCATCTGCTCACACCGAAGCTCGCACCGGTGCAGTTCTCCTGACGCGCGAGAGCGCCCTTGCGCCCGACTCGGCAGCGGCTATAGTGACGGGACTTATGCTCACGGATAGCATAAGTGGGCGTCGGTGGCGGGAGCAGGGTTGTCTTCCCATCATTGGCGCACCATATAAATGCTCCCAATGAGCACAAGCCATGTCGGCGGTGGTCTGCGGGCACGAGGAAGGACCACGGTCATGGCCCGGATTATTGACGCCCCCCTCGCCGACACCGGCGTCTGCGAAAAGCCCCGCACGTCGGGCCAGTGGGGCGCGCTCGACGCCGCCACCCGCCGCGGGCTCGCGTTCACCCAGGCCGTGAAGGAGGAGACCGACCATCTCTACGAGTTGGTCGAGCACGTCATTCCGCCCGTGGAATGGCCGGCCTACGCGCCGTTGATCGCCGCGATCAACCGGCTGAAGCGCCAGAAGAATGCCGTGATCCTGGCGCACAACTACATGACGAGCGAGATCTTCTTCTGCGTCGGCGATTTCCGCGGCGACTCGCTGCAGCTCGCCCGCGAGGCTGCCAACACGCCAGCGAAAGTCATCGTGCAGGCGGGCGTCCACTTCATGGCCGAGACCTCCAAGATTCTCTCGCCGGACAAGACCGTGCTGATCCCGGACATGCGCGCCGGCTGCTCGCTCGCGGCCTCGATCACGGGCGCCGACGTGCGCCTGATCAAGCAGAAGTATCCGGGCCTGCCGGTGGTCACCTACGTCAACACGTCCGCGGACGTGAAGGCCGAGAGCGATGTCACCTGCACCTCGTCCAACGCCGTGCAAGTGGTGGAGTGGGCGGCGAAAACCTGGGGCGTCGATCGCGTGATCATGCTGCCCGATGAATTCCTGGCCAAGAACGTCGCGGCCATGACGGACATCAAGATCATCGCCTGGCATGGCCGCTGCGAAGTGCACGAACGTTTCAGCGCCGAGGACATCGCCGAACTGCGCGCCGCCCACCCGGGCGTGATCGTCCTCGCACACCCGGAGTGCCCGCCCGAAGTGCTGGCCGCGTCGGACTACGCGGGCTCCACCGCCGCGCTCGCCAACTACGTGGGCAAGCACAACCCGAAGAAGGTCGTGCTGCTGACGGAATGCTCCATGTCCGACAACGTGGCCCAGGCCGCGCCGATGACGGACTTCGTGCGCCCCTGCAATCTGTGCCCGCACATGAAGCGCATCACGCTGGAAGCCATCTACGACGCACTGGCGAACATGCAGCACGAGGTGCTGGTGCCGGAGGATGTGCGCGTGCGCGCCAAGAAGGCCATCGACGCGATGCTCGCGCTCCCCAGGACGTCAGCGCCACTGGACTTCGAGGTCGGCAGGGCACTGGCCGACGTGACGGTGCTCTAGTGCGGGCGCTGCCGGCGGCCGTGGCGTGGCTGGCGCTCGCCGGCGCCTGGCTCATGGAGGCAGGTCCGCATCGCGTCACAGGCTGCGTCATCCGGGGCGACGCTTCCATCGCTGCGGGCGCGGACGGCGCCTACGCCGTACGCCTCGAGGTGCGCGAAACCTGCCCGGATGGCGACGTTTTAACTGCGCTGGAGCGTTGCGTCGCCCGGGTGGCGCAACCGCGCGTGGCGATCCGCTGCACCGTCGAGCACGCCGGCGCGAGCGGTTATCTTGCCGACAGTTTTAGGCTGGAGCCGCGCGGGCCCGATCTCATGGTCGGGCGCCTGACGGATTCCGGTCACTGGGACGAGCCGGTCACGTGGCGACGCGCGGCCCCGGCATTGCTCTCTTGAGCGCACCAGCCACGGACACCCTGATGCCCTGCAAAGCCGCCACCCTCCCCGCCTTGCTCTCCGCCCTGCTGGCCTGTGCCGGCGCAGCGATCGCGCAACCGGCCGCGCCCAACGTGCTCGGCGCCTGGCGCTTCGAGACGGCGCGCTACGATGTGGACAACGGCGGCGGCTGCCAGATGACAGGGTCCATGACCATCACGCGGGGCCCCTCCGCCAACGTCTACGCCTGCCGCTTCATCGCCACCGAAACCTGTCCCTGGGGGGAGTGGAGTGCAGAGCAGACATGCGTCGCCACGCGCACGGGCGCGAAGCTAGAGATCGAGAGCACCATCGTGAAGCTGACACCCGCCACCACCTCCTACGCACCCGACAACTGGTCGCTCACCATACGCTCCTCCGATCTGATGATGGGTGAACTGCGTTCCGCCGACATAGCCGACGTCCAGTTCCGGCGCGGACCGGCGATCATCTCGTAACCGCGATGCCGCTCACATCCACCGCCCGTGTTGCGCTCTACACGGAAGTCTTCGGCGAGGGGCCTCGCGTCCTGTCGCTGGCGGGCACGGGCGGGGATCTGCGCAAGCCGCCATCCATCTCCCGCACGCCGCTGGCGCAACGGTGCCATGTACTGGCGTTCGACGCGCGCGGATGCGGACGCTCCGAAAATCCCGCCGCCACACCGACCATGGCGGATTTCGCCGATGACGCGGCCGCCCTCATGGATGCCGTCGGCTGGGAGCGGGCGCATGTGGTGGGCTATTCGTTCGGCGGCATGGTCGCCCAGCATCTGGCGCTGCGCCATCCGGGCCGCATCGAACGTCTCGTGCTTGCAGACACCTCGCCCGGCGGCGCAGGCGGCGCCTCCTACCCGATCGAGACGCTCGAAGGCCTCCCGCCGCGCGACCGTGCGAAGCGCGCGCTCTCCATCTTTGACACGCGCATCGACCCGGCGTCGCTGGAAAGCCCCGATCCTGCGCTGGAGACCCGTATCGGCATCATGGGAACGTATGCCAGCGCCTTCATGGACGAACCGGGCGCACGCGAAGGCCGCACGCGCCAGCTCACCGCGCGCGCCGGCCACGACTGCTGGGAGAGACTGCCGCACATCACCCACGAAACACTGGTCTGCGGCGGCCTCTACGACGGACAGGCGCCGCGCGGAGCGGTGAAGAACCTTGCATCACGCCTGCCGCACGCCACGCTACGCTGGTACCCGGGAGGCCAC
>JAIYAO010000170.1 GCA_027488965.1 Alphaproteobacteria bacterium | reverse complement strand
TTCAAGCACTTGCGGCGCGACGAAGCCGCTGCCGCCGTTTCACGCGCACTGTGATCCAGCGCTTCCGGCTGCACGTAGTCCGGGAGTCACGTACGGATCGACCGCGTCCCACAGGAGTTCCCGCATGCGCACGCTCACACTCATGACCGCCCTTGTGGCGGGGTCCGCTCTCTTCAGCGCGGGAACCGCCGCAGCGCAGACCACGGCGCAGGACTGGACCGGCCCGTACGTGGGCGGTTCCCTTGGCTACACGTTCCTCGACGAGGACGACGGCGAGCGCGTGAACTTCGACACCAATCTGGACGGCGCCTACGGCGACACCGTGCGCAACGCCGGCGGCGCCGATGTGTTCTCCCCCGGCTTCTGCGACGGCGCCAACCTCGGGAACAACGCGGCCGCCGGCTGCAAGGACGACGAGGGCGTGATCGATGCGGGCCTGCGCGCAGGCTATGACATCGCCTACGGCGGGTTCGTGCTGGGCGTCGTCGGCGAAGTATCCGCCGTGAACGTGAACGACAGCGTCACCGCCTTCACCACCACCCCTGCCGCCTATTCCTTCAAGCGCTCGCTGGACACGCTGTATGCGTTGCGCGCGCGGGTCGGCGCGCCGGTCGGCTCCTATCTGCTCTACGGCACGGCCGGCGTGGCGTTCGGCGACATCGAGCGCGAATTCAACACCACCAACGGCCTCAACAGCTTCACGCCGCGCGGCGGCGACGACGGCCAAGGCTACCAGCTGGGGTTCGGCGCCGAGCGCCGCATCACCAACTCGAAGTTCTCGCTGGGCGCGGAGTACCTCTACACCTCGCTCGACGATGAGGGCTACGTGGTGAACTTCGGCCGCGGCGGTGCGGCCGCGAACCACCCGTTCGTCCTCGTGAACGCCGGCGGCACCGACACCCGCCGCGACGACGACACGCTGGACCTGCAACAGGTGCGGGTGACGGCGACGTACCGCTTCGGGAGCTGAGCGGACGGGCGCCCGCCGCGCGCGCGCACGTGGCGAAACAGGAGAGGGCGGCCTTCACGGGCCGCCCTTTTTCCGTTCGGGCCAGGTGTGATGGTTGCGCAGGGTGGTCGCCGATCTTTACGGACTGCGCGCCGGGCCATGCGCCGCAGAACCACAACCGCTCAGAGGCGTTGATCGCCCATCAACCCGATGAGGTGCCCATGTCAGACTTCGCCGTGATCTATCCCCTCGCGCTCATCACCCTTCTCGCCTTCGCGGGCTTCGGGGTGTGGCAGCTTTTCCGCGTGCGCCGGGCGAAGCGCTTGCAGGAGCATTCTGCGCTCGCCGATGTCGGCCCGCTTCCCGATGAGGAGCGTCACCGCACGCGGGGCGGCTAGGCGCGAAACCCGCGCCGGAAAAGGAAAAGGGCGGCCCTCGCAGGCCGCCCTTTCCTGTCGTGCGTTCGCCGAGGCCTACACCAGTTCCTTCGGCTGTTCCGCGTCGCCGCGGGGCCGGATTTCCTGGATGTACTCGAAGGCGAGCTTGTCGGGATCGGTCCGGTCGATGTCGACCTTCACGATGCCGCCGTCCTTCAGTTTGCCGAATAGGAGTTCGTCGGCCATCGGCTTCTTCACGTGCTCGGCGATCACGCGGGCCAGGGGCCTTGCGCCGAACGCCTCGTCGTAGCCGCGCTTGACGATCCAGTCCGCCGCCGCGTCCGTCATCTCGATCTGCACGTGGCGTTCCGACAGTTGCGCCTCCAGCTGGATGACGAACTTCTGCACCACGTTGCGCACGATCTCCGGCGCCAGCGACGCGAACGGGATCACCGCATCGAGACGGTTGCGGAACTCCGGCGTGAAGAGGCGTTTGATGGCCTCCTCGTTCTCGTGGTCCTTCTTGCCGGCGCCGAAGCCGATGGACATCTTGGACGCGTCCGCCGCGCCGGCGTTGGTGGTCATGATCAGGATGACGTTCCTGAAATCCACCTTCTTGCCGTTGGCGTCCGTCAGCGTGCCGTGGTCCATGACCTGCAGCAGGATGTTGAACAGGTCGGGGTGCGCCTTCTCGATTTCATCGAGCAGCAGCACCGAGTGCGGGTGCTGGTCGATGCCGTCGGTCAGGAGGCCGCCCTGGTCGTAGCCCACGTAGCCGGGAGGCGCGCCGATGAGGCGGCTCACGGTGTGGCGCTCCATGTACTCCGACATGTCGAAGCGCAGCAGCTCGATGCCCATGATGTTGGCCAGCGACCGCGCCACCTCCGTCTTGCCGACGCCGGTGGGGCCGGCGAACAGGTAGGAGCCGATGGGCTTTTGCGGTTCGCGCAGACCCGCGCGCGACATCTTGATGGCTGCGGCCAGCTGTTCGATGGCGTTGTCCTGGCCGAACACCACGCGCTTCAGATCGCTCGACAGCGACTGCAGCATCTCCGCGTCGTTCTTCGACACCGACTTCGGGGGCACCCGCGCCATGCGCGCGACCACCTCCTCCACCTGCGCCACGTCGATGACGTTGCCGCGCTGGTCGGGCGGCAGGAGCATCATGGAGGCGCCCGCCTCGTCGATCACGTCGATCGCCTTGTCGGGCAGCTTGCGGTCGCCCATGTGGCGCGAGCTCAGCTCCACCGCCGCCTTCACCGCATCGTCGGTGTAGGTGACCTTGTGGTACTCCTCGTAATACGGCTTCAGCCCGATGAGGATCTTGATCGCGTCCGGGATCGACGGCTCGTTCACGTCGATCTTCTGGAAGCGCCGCGCGAGCGCGCGATCCTTCTCGAAGTGCTGGCGGTACTCCTTGTAGGTGGTGGAGCCCATGCAGCGCAGCGCCCCGCCCTGCAGCGCGGGCTTCAGCAGGTTCGATGCATCCATCGCCCCGCCAGACGTCGCGCCGGCGCCGATCACGGTGTAGATCTCGTCGGTCGCCGTATCCTCCAACAACAAACTTTCCAGTTCCTTCATCACCGCCTTCAGCCGCTCCTCGAAGTCGCCGCGGTAGCGGGTGCCGGCCAGCAGCGCGCCCATGTCGAGCGAATAGATCACCGAGTCCGCCAGCACCTCCGGCACCTGCTTCTCGTTGATCTTGCGGGCGAGGCCTTCGGCGATGGCCGTTTTGCCCACGCCCGGATCGCCCACCAGCAGCGGGTTGTTCTTCTGGCGGCGGCACAGGATCTGGATCGAGCGCAGCACCTCGGCCTCGCGGCCGATGAGCGGGTCGATCTTGCCTTCCTTGGCCTTCTTGTTGAGGTTCACGCAGTACGCAGCGAGCGCGTCCGAGCCCTGCTTCACGGCGCGTTCCTCTTCGTTCTCGCTGGCGCCGCGCGCGGGGCGCGACTGCGATTGCCCAGGCTTCTTGGCGAGGCCGTGGCTGATGTAGTTGACCGCGTCGTAGCGGGTCATGTCCTGCTCCTGCAGGAAGTAGGCGGCGTGGCTCTCGCGCTCGGAGAACAGCGCCACGAGCACGTTGGCGCCGGTGACTTCGCGCTGGCCGGACGAGTCCACGTGCAGCATCGCGCGCTGGAGCACGCGCTGGAAGCCGGCCGTGGGGCGCGCCTCGTCGTTGTCGGGGTGGTTGACGATGAGGCTGTCGAGTTCGTTCTCGAGGTAGGTGTCGAGGCTCGTGCGCAGGCGATCGAGATCGACCTTGCAGGCCGTCATGACCTGGGCTGCGTCATCGTCGTCGATGAGCGACAAGAGCAGGTGTTCGAGGGTCACGTACTCGTGGCGGTGCTCGTTGGCGAGCGCCTGCGAGCGGCGGAGGGTGTGTTCGAGCGTCCGGGAGAAAGTCGCCACTGCGCCTATTCCTTTTCCATCGTGCATTGCAGCGGATGTTCATTCCGCCGCGCCAGATCCATCACCTGGGCGACCTTCGTCTCGGCCACCTCATAGGTGTACACCCCGCAAACCCCCACGCCGTGCTGGTGAACATGCAGCATGATGTGGGTCGCCTCGTCCCTGGACTTGTTGAAGATCCGCTCCAGCACGAAGACCACGAATTCCATGGGCGTGTAGTCGTCGTTCAGGATCAGGACGCGGTAGAGAGATGGCTTCTTGGTGCGCGTACGGGTCTGGATGGAGACGCTGCCGTCTCCCTCCTCGCCATCGTCTTCCCACCGGTCGTCGCTCATCGGGTCGTGGTTCCTGCCGCCGGACGATGCCGACGCGCCATTAAGGGGCGCGCCGCGTCCGGTAGCGAGGGATTAAATATGAAGGCGGGGGCCGGATGGAAGGCCTTGACGTGCGGCCATCTCGCCCCGGCGGCGCCGGCGCCCGGTCGGGAGGCGCCTTTCGTGCGCGGCGGCGGGACGCAGGCGGCGCGCGCCGGCGTGCCGATTCGGTACGCATGCGGCGCCACGGCGCCGGATTGCTGACGTTTAACCCTTTGGCCCGGAACGAAAAACGGGCCCGGCCAGAGGCCGGACCCGTTCCGATCGTCTCGCAGGTGCGAACGATTTAGCGCGAGGCGGAGTTCTGGATCAGGTGCGACACGGCGGTCATGCGCTCGTTCAGCGGCTTGGCCGCTTCCTTCGTCACGCCGGACATCAGTTCCGTCATCTTGTTCATTTCCGCGAGGTAGGTGTCGAACACCGAGCGCGCGTACTCGGCCTGCTTCTCCACCACTTCCTGGACGGACTTGGAGGTCATGATCGACTTCGCGGCGGCCATGTGGTTTTCCATGGCGGTCTTGGAGTAGGCCACGGCGCGGGCCGAAATGGCTTCCATGCCCTTGGTGGTGGCGGTGGCCGACGCCACGAACGCTTCCACGTTCTCCTTGCCGAACGCGCCCACCTCGGCCATGGCCGCCATGGAGCGCTCAAGGCCTTCCTTCATCTGGTGCTGGCCCGCCGCCGTCATGGCTTCCATGGACTGCGTGGCTTCCTTAACGGTCTTGGCGGTCTTCGCGACGGTGGTCATCGGGGGTTTTCTCCTTGGGGGCTTGCGGTTTGGTCTTGCAGGCGCGCCGGCGGAGGCTTGAGGCGCCCGCGCCGGGAATCTCGTCGGCCGGGGAATCCCCGACGTCCTGAGCGGGATATCTCATGCTGCAAGTGCGAAGTCAACGGCCCTTATGTTGCACCGCACCAATCCAGAGGCGCCCAAACCGTGGGCGCCCAATCCTTGATCCATCTGCGCAACGACGGGCGTAACAGCATTCACGACTCGTCAAACTGCGTTGCGATATGCTTTCCCTGAAATTGGCCGCAAACTTGCGAGAACCGACGACCATGAAGATGACCGCCTGGCTCTCTACCCGATTCATCGCAGGCGCCGGCGCGGCCGTCCTGACGCTTGCCGCCGCGCCCGCCGCCTGGGCGGACCGCTACGCCGCCATTGTGCTGGACGCGACCACCAACGAGGTCCTCCACGCCGACCAGGCCGACGAGCAGCGCTACCCCGCCTCCCTCACCAAGATGATGACTTTGTTCGTATTGTTTGACGAGCTGGAGCGCGGGAACATCCACCTGTCCGACACCATGGTCGCCTCCCGCCGGGCCCAGCAGCAGCCGCCGTCCCGCCTCGGCCTGCGCGCGGGGGACCGGATCACGGTGGAGGACGCCATCGAGGCGCTCGTCACGCGCTCCGCCAACGACGTGGCGACGGTGGTGGCCGAGAAGCTTGAAGGCAGCGAATCGCGGTTCGCCGCCCGCATGACCGCCAAGGCCCGCGCCCTGGGCATGCGCGACACTCGCTACGTGAACGCCAGCGGCCTGCCCGACACCGGCCAGGTGACCACCGCGCGCGACACCCTGACCCTGAGCCAGGCGCTGCTGCGCGATCACCCGCAACGGTACCGCTACTTCCAGACCGCCTCGTTCAGCTGGCGCAACGTCTACTCCCGCAACCACAACAGCCTGCTCGGCCGCGTGGAGGGCGTGGACGGGATCAAGACCGGCTACACCCGCGCCTCCGGGTTCAACCTGGCGTCGTCGGCGCAGCGCAACGGCCACCGGATCTTCGCGGTGGTGCTGGGCGGGGAATCGGCGGCCTCGCGCGATGCGCAGATGGCCTATCTGATCGACAACGCCTTCTCGCAGATCGAGGCCCGGACGGGCGGCCGTCCTGCGGCGCCGTCGGCGGCCTACACGAGCCTGCCGGTCAACCGCGTCACCGTCACGATTCCGGCCACCGCCGCCGTCGCCGCGACCGAGGAGGCAGAGGACATGGGCGATGCGGAGATGACATCTGTCGGCGCGCCGCAGGCGGCGACCGTCTCCGTGGTCCAGACCAGCGCAGACCAGCCGAGCTACGTGGTGCCCTACCCCTTCACGCCCCGCCCGGCGGCGGCCCCGACGCCGGGGGCCGCGTTGCAGATCCGCGGATCTTCGGCCCCCGAAGCCGGCGGCGTCGCAAGCGACGGCATGGGCGGCGCGGCGCAGTTCAGTCCGGGCGGCTGATCACCCTTTCGTCCGCAAGGCTTTCAGCAACACATCGCGCGCGGCGTTGAGCCGTGCCGCAAGCTCTGCGTCGCCGCCCTTGTCGGGGTGGGCCGCGGTGATGCGTCGGCGGTGGGCGGCGCGGATGTCGGCCTCGTCGGCCGTGGGCCCAAGCCCCAGCAGCGCCTGTGCGTCGGTGGGGGTCATGTCGGGCGCAAAGCGCGCGCGCAGGCGCGGCAGGCCCCAGACCACCGCGCCGGCGGCGGCCCCCGCCAGCAGGCCGATCGGCCCCAGCCGCCACAGCGCCGCCGCCACCACCACCCCCACGAGCGCCGGCGCAAGCCACCGGGGCCGCGGCGGGGAGGCCGCGAACCGCAGCGCGCCCAGCACGGCGAACCCGAGAGCCAGAAGAATGAGGACGTTGGTGATCATCGGGGGTTTCTAGCGCAGCACGGGCGGCTTTGCCGATCAGAACTTGCCGGTCAGAACTTGAGAGGTTCGCCCTCAAGCCCGGGCAGCTTCAGCACGATCACCAGATCGCGCACTTCCTGGCGCGCCGCCACGTGCGCCATCTTCAGGTCGTCGCGCCCGCCGTCCGCGGCCGGCGCATCGAGCAGCGTCAGCCCCTGGGGAAACAGCTCGCGGAAGATCACGCGTTCGGAAAAGCCGGGGGCGAGACGGAAGCCCACGCGCCCGGACAGCCCGTGCAGCGCGTCGCCCATGCGCAGCTTGTTGCGCGCCTCGATCTTGCCCGGCGCCATGCGGTTGCGCATCACCACCCAGTCGATGGGACGGCGCTGGCCCTGCGCCTTGCGCTTGCGGCTGTCCCAGATGAGCTCGGCGTAGAAGCTGGGGCGCAGCACCTCGTGGGTGACGGGGTCGATCTCGCCCAGCAGGTCGAAGTCCACGAAGCTGTCGTTCATGGGCGTGATGAGGGTGTCGGCGGCGGCGTGGGCCTCGCGCGAGAGGAAGCTGTCGGCGCCCGGCGCGTCGATGACGATGAACTGGCAGGTCTCGGAGAGCCGCTTCAGCGCCGAGGCGAACAGCGCCGTCTCCTCGGACGCCGCCAGATCAAGATCGCGCGAAATCGAGCCGCGGACATCGGCGATCTGCGGCATGGCCAGCGCCTGGCCGTGCTGGGCGCACCACTGCACGCGGTTCTCCACGTAGCGGGAGAGCGTGCGCTGGCGCAGGTCGAGATCGATGGCGCCCACGCGGCGGCCCATCTTCAGCAGCGCCACGATGAGGTGCATGGCGACGGTGGACTTGCCCGCGCCGCCCTTCTCGTTGCCGATGACGATCACGTGCGCGCCCCGCGTTTCCGCGGCCGGCCCCTGTAACGGCGCTGGCGCAAGCATGACCATGGCCGGACATTCGTTCATCGCGGTTAAGCGGCGCTTAAGCGGTGTGTGACGGGTTCGTCATGGTCGGTGGTTCCCGGAGGCGCGGACTTGCGCTACCTCCGCGCCCATGACCCTGCCCGTCGTCCGCACCGTGCCAGACCTCCGCGCCGCCATCGCCGCCTGGCGCGCGCAGGGCCTCACTGTCGGCATGGTGCCCACCATGGGCGCGCTGCACGAGGGGCATCTGTCGCTCGTGCGGCTGGTGAAGCGCGAGGCGGACCGCTGCGTGGCGAGCCTCTTCGTCAACCCGAAGCAGTTCGCCGCCCACGAGGATCTCGACAAGTATCCCCGGGATGAGGCGGGCGACGCCGCCAAGCTCGCCGGCGCGGGCTGCGACCTTCTGTGGGCGCCGGCGACGGCCGTGATGTACCCGCCCGATTTCGCCACGAGCGTCACGGTGTCGGGCGTGTCCGAGGGCCTGGAAACCGCGATCCGCCCGCACTTCTTCGGCGGCGTGGCGACGGTGGTGACCAAGCTGCTGTTGCAGGCCCTGCCCGATGTCGCGGCGTTCGGCGAGAAGGACTACCAGCAGCTGCTGGTGATCCGGAAACTGGCAGCCGATCTCGACATTCCCGTGCGCGTGATCGCCGGCGCAACCGCGCGCGAGGCGGACGGCACGGCGATGAGTTCGCGCAACGCGTATCTCTCGGCGGCGGAGCGCGTGATCGCAGGGCGGCTCAACGGGCTGCTGTTCGCGGCGGCGAAAGCGATCGGCGACGGCGCGTCTGTTTCGCCCACGCTGTCAGCGCTACGCGCCGATCTCGCCGCTGCCGGCTTCGATGCGGTGGAGTACGCTGCGCTCTGTGATGCGCACACCCTGGCGGAGATCACGACGCTCGATCAGGAGGCCCGCCTGCTCGCGGCCGTGCGCGTCGGCGCGACGCGGCTGATCGACAACGTGGCGGTGCGGGTGGACGGGATGTAGGCCAAGGCTGCCGGTCAGGCCTCGGCAGAAGGCCAACCGACGTTCGCCGAAAGCGGCCAAGGCTTGCTTTGCGAATGATCCAGGCTTGCAATACACTCCGCGCATGAAAGCCCTCATCTGCGCCACCGTTCTTGCTGTTGCTATGGCGGGGAGTGCTGTGGCGCAAGACGATCCAAACGCCGCCGCCGCCTATTGGGCGCGCTTCACCCAGTTTGAGGATGCGTTGCACGAGACGCGGCAAAGTACGAAGCGTTGGACGGTCGTCTTTAGCCGCATAGACGGTTTCGGAGAACGCTGGGAAATCGTCAGCTTCGGCCGTGATCAAGATCGGTCGCACGATTGGCCTCGTATCTGGGGCGCACGGCGGCAAATTGGCGGCGCAGGGCTTAATCGGCAGGCGTCCAGCACAAATTCAGAAAACTGTCCGGCCATTACGGCGATGCTCACGACCATGGAGCGTCTAGCTGCGCCCAGGATCGATATACCCACCATTGGGCGAGATCGGCTTCCGACGACAGCACTGATGGATGGTGAAGATTTCCGGTTATGGACAGCGTTTGGCGTTTATGACTTGTCTCAGCGTGCAGAGGGCGCAATCGAAATAGGTGGCAATCTCGATACACCGCTCGCTCAATGGGGGGACCAGATGTCGGCTGCTCTTGAGAAATGCTGGATACCCGAGAGCTAGGCATCCTCCACCGTGACCAGGCGTCGTCCCGAGAGTCTCATGTGGGCCAAGTCCGGTCCATCGTGGCCAAAGTTGCGACCGGCCAGGCTGCTTAATAGTGCCGCTTGGGTACAAGGCGTCTCACGCAATTGCGCCCCTGCCTGCCTTCACCCTCACCACGCCCCCAGCGCCACCAGTTCCGCCTGCAGTTCCGGCGGCAGCGCGCCGGCGCCCTTGCGCGTCTCCAGATCGGCCGGGGCATCTGCAGGCGTCAGGTAGCGCCAGCCCTGGAAGGCGCGGCGCGGCTGCGGCGCGGTGCGCAGCAGCACGGGATCGAGCCAGAGGCCGCAGCGCAGGCCGTGCTCGTCTTTCACTTCTTCGATGGCGACGATCTTCTGGCGCACCACCACGGCGCCCTTTATCACCCAGTAGAGCGACCCGCCCGCCAGCACCTCGTCCACGCGCTTGGGCCACATCCGCGTGCCGCACACGGGCGTCCGGCGCTTGAGCTTCGTCACCTGGTGGGTCTGCCAGACGGCGAGATCCTCGACGCCGTCGGCGCCGACGCAGAGCTTCATGATGTGCAGGGCCATGGCGCAAGCTTACGGCAGAGTCGGCACGGCGGCCAAAGGGTCACTCCGCCGCAACCTGATCGGCTTTCCATTTCGCCTTGAGGCTTTGCGAGGTGTCGCGCGAGCCGTCCGGCGTCCAGCCCGGCGGGCCGAACAGGTAGCCGACCCAGTGCCAGGGCTTCTGCGCATCGCGCAGGTCCCGCGCGATGGCGATCCACTCGTGGAGGGCGATGCGCAGCGGATTGAACGTGCCGAGGTTGGCCACGATGCCGTAGCGCGGCTTCTCCTCCTCCGTTTCCGGCACGAAGGTGTTGAAGATGCGGTCCCAGATGATCAGCACGCCCGCATAGTTCGCGTCGAGATAGCGCGGGTTCGTCGCGTGGTGGACGCGGTGGTGGGAGGGCGTGTTGAGCACCCACTCCAGCGGCCCCATCCGCCCGATCGTCTCGGTGTGGATCCAGAACTGGTACACGAGGCTCACGCCCGTGAAGAAGAACACCATGGCCGGCGGAAAGCCGAGCCAGAACAGCGGCAGCTTGGTGATGAACGAGAGCGCGAGATTGCCCGTCCACGTCTGCCGCAGCGCGGTGGAGAGATTGTAGTGCTGCGAGGAGTGGTGGACCACATGGCTCGCCCACCAGATGCGCCGCTCGTGGCTGATGCGGTGGAAGACATAGTAGGCGAAATCCTCCGCAAGGAAGCACAGCAGCAGCCCCCACCACGTCCAGCCGATGTCGAACACGCGGTGGTTGTCGTAGACCCAGAAGGCGCTGACCACGTAGAGCCCGCCGGTGAGAACGCCGGCGATGGTGCTGCCGAAGCCCATGAGGAGGCTCGCGGCGCTGTCCTTCGCGTCATATGCGCCGCGCCGGAACAGGCGCACCACAAGCATCTCGAGGATCACCAGCACGATGAACGCGGGCACGGCCAGCGTCACCACGTCGTCAGGCACCCAGGGGGGCACTTCCGGTTGCATCTGTAAGCCCCCTAGTTGATCCGCGCGCCGCGGCGCAGGCGCTCCACGAACGCCGGCGCCTCACGCTCGGCGAATTCGAGGCGCACGTCATCGAAGCCCGCATCGGAAAAGCGCAGCCGCGCGCCGATGCCGCGGCCCTTCGGCCGGTACATCTTCACGCCGGCCACGCTGCGGCGCTTGAACACGCGGGTGGTGAAGCGGTCCCCCATGGCCTTGACGAGGAACACGGTGTCGGAGTCGATCTCCGCCAGCGCCGCGCGTCCGTCCACATCCACCGCCACAGCCTTCGGCGGGGCAAGCTGCGCCGCCTGCGCCAGGTCTCGCACCTGCGCCTCCCCCGCGATGCGCGCGCCGCCACGGAAGCCCAGCAGCCACGCCAGCGCCACAAGGATCGCCACGCCGCCGATGGAGACAAGCTGCACCGCCACGAACTGCGTCTCTTCCGGCGTCACGGCGCGGCCTCCACCGGCGCCAGCCGCACGATCAGCGCGCCTTCCTTCACCTGTGCGCCCTCGGCGGCGGCGATCTCCGCGATGACGCCGTCGCGCGGCGCCTTCAGGGCGTGCTCCATCTTCATGGCTTCCAGCGTGACGAGCGGATCCCCCTTCTTCACCGCCGCGCCCATGCGTGCGGCGAGGGCGACGATCTTGCCAGGCAGGGGCGCAAGGATGGAGTCTCCGCCATCGATGCCCTCATGGTCCGCCGCCGCGCCGGGCGGTTCGAACACGAACGCCTCGCCCGCGAGCAGCACCGTCATTGACGCCACGCCCCGGCGATAGCGCGCGCGGAAAGGCGTGTCGTCGATGTCGGCCTGCACCTCGTCTTCATCGATCCATTCCGGCACGAGATCGGGCGTCGCGCCGTCCACCATCAGCGGTGGGCCCGCATCGACGCGGACGGTTTCGCCGCCCTCCTCCAGCAGCCAGACGCGGCGCGGCGCGGCGTTGAGGCGCCAGCCATCGAGGCGCGACCAGGGGTCAGCGCCCTGCGGCGCCGTCTGCAGCGCCATCACCGCCACCACGGCCGCACGGCGCCGGCTGGCGGCGCGATCGGCCAGCATGTCGATCCGGTCGGCGATCAGCCCCGTGTGCACCGCGCCGCTGCGGAAGTCGTCATCGGAGAGACACCGCTGGAGGCAGGCGCCGTTGGTGGTCACGCCCTCCGCGCGCAGGCGCCCGAGGCAGACGCGGGCATGGTAGATCGCTTCTTCGCGGGAAGGCTTGAGGGTGATCTCCTTGGCGATGAGGGAATCGTAGGCGGACGGAATTTCGTCGCCCGCCTCGAACCCCGCATCGACGCGGGAGTAGCCGTCGAACTCGAGCGTCTTCAGGCGGCCCACGCTGGGGCGGAAGCCTTCGCTCGGATCCTCCGCACAGATGCGCGCCTCGATGGCGTGGCCGTCCATCGTGATCTCGTGCTGCTTCAGCGGCAGCGGCTCGCCGGCGGCGACGCGGAACTGCCAGGCCACCAGATCAAGCCCCGTGATCGCCTCCGTCACCGGATGCTCCACCTGCAGCCGGGTGTTCATCTCGAGAAACCAGAAACCGTCCGGCCGCAGCGGGCCGTCGCCATCGACGATGAACTCGACGGTGCCGGCGTTCTCATATCCCACCGCACGCGCGACCTTGATGGCGGCGTCCGTCATCGCCTTGCGCACGGCGGGCGTCATCCCCGGCGCAGGCGCTTCCTCGATCACCTTCTGGCGGCGGCGCTGCAGCGAGCAGTCGCGCTCGAACAGGTGGACGACATCGCCATGGCTGTCGCCGAACACCTGCACCTCGATGTGGCGCGGACGCTGCACGAGGCGCTCGATCAGCACGCGGTCGTCCCCGAACGCAGCCTTCGCCTCGCGGCGTGCGCTGGCGAGCTGGTCCTTGAAGTCTTTCGCCGCGATCACCTCGCGGATGCCGCGCCCGCCGCCGCCCGCCACCGCCTTGATCAGCACGGGAAAGCCGATGGCCTTCGCTTCATCGAGCAGGCGCTTCTCGCTCTGGTCGTCGCCCTGGTAGCCCTCCAGCACCGGCACGCCGGCGGCGATGGCGATGCGCTTGGCTTCGTCCTTCAGGCCCATGGCGCGGATCGCCGCCGGCGTCGGCCCGATCCAGATGAGGCCCGCGGCGCGCACCGCTTCGGCGAACTCGGCGTTCTCCGACAGGAATCCGTAGCCGGGATGGATCGCGGCGGCGCCGGTCTCTTTCGCGGCGGCGAGGATCTTGTCTCCGCGCAAGTAGCTTTCGCTGGCCGCACTGGGGCCGATGTGCACCGCCACATCCGCTGCGCGCACGTGCAGCGCGTTGGCGTCGGCATCCGAATGAACGGCGACGGTGCGCATGCCGAGTGCGCGCGCGGTGCGGAAGATGCGGCAGGCGATCTCGCCGCGGTTGGCCACAAGGACGGACGGGAACGGCGCGCTCATGCCAGCAGCCCGAGCAGGAGGATGGCGATGGCGAACAGCGAGATCGTGAACGTGATGAAGATCAGGAGAAGCACCGTACGCCACAGCGCCGACCACACCTTGAGCCCATACGCCCCCTTCAGGTGGAAGAAGATGTGCACCGGCGGGATGAGGGTCGCCGCACTCGCCACAAACAGCGCAGCCGGCTCTCCCAGGCTTCCGATCAGCCCCAGCAGCACGAAGAGCACGGACATGAACGACAGCGAGTAGAGCGAGACCACCACGTGGTCGAACAGCGTCACGCCGCGCTTCCACAGGAACAGCAGCGCGATGAACGGCAGCGAGATCGGCACCAGCAGGAAGGAGAACTTCGACGCCGTCTCCTGCAGCTTGTAGAGCGCGAGATCGGGATTGCGGAGCTGGGCGAGGATGCGTGCGTCGGCCTCGGGGAAGCCCGTGTTGACGGTGACTTCGCCGTCCTCCACCGCCTCGCGCAGTTGCTCCTGCCAAGGGCGGTCGTCGCGATCCTGCTCGATCGTGGCCGTCCCGGCCTCGCCCACATCGACGGTGACGGAGACGCCCTCGCCTTTCGCGGCATCCGCCGGCGCGTCCTGCGCCTGGGCCGCCTTGCTCGCCTCGTTGGCCTGCGCGAGCGCAAGCCGCGCCTTCGCCCGCTGCAGCCGGTTCTCCGCCGCCTGTACACTTCCCTTCGCGCCCGCGACGATGCCGATCGCCGCGCCGCCGGCGCCGGGGGATCCTTCGTCCTTCAACGCCGCCGCTTCGGCTTCCGCCTTGGCGAACGCCGCGACCGCCTCGTCCCGGCGCTCCTGGGCCGCCGCCACCGCGGCCTGTGCGGCGGGCACATCGAGCACCCGCTCGGCCACGGGTCCGTCGGGCGGCGATTCCGGCCCCAGCACAGGCCCCCCGATCACCGACGCCACGAAGAACATCAGGAAGACGGTGAACAGGAACAGCGCCAGCGGCGACACGTACTTCGCTCGCTGCCCGTGGATGTAGGCGTGGGTCATGGTGCCGGGGCGCATCACCAGCTGCGGAAACGTGCGCCACGCCTTGGTGTCGAGGTGGAGGAAGGCGTGCAGGACATCGTGGATCACGTCGCCCAGCGTGCGGCTGATCCGGGCGGGCTGGCCGCAGACGTGACAGTACGCCCCCGCAAGACCTGCGCCGCAGTTGAGGCACGCCTGACCGGGTGCGGGAGGGCCCTCGCCCGCGCCGCCCTTGCGCTCGATGGCGCCGGCGATGAGGCCCGCCGTCGCCGCCGCCCCGGCGGCCCCCAGTTCACTCATGCGACTCCTCCGGCGCCCCTTCTAGCCGTTCCGGGCCCGCGCGGGAATCGCCTGCGCGCGCGGGGCGTCAGCCCACGTCCCATGAAGGTTTCCGGCGCTCCAGGAAGGCGCCGACGCCCTCCTTGCCCTCGTCGCTGGCGCGGCGGGCTGCGATCCGGCGGGCGGTCTCGCGCAGGAGGCCGTCGTCGATCTTCTGGCCCGTCATGTCGCGCACCAGCTTCTTGGCGTCGGCCACCGCGCCGGGGGCTGCGCTGAACGTGAGCTTGGCGAGATGCTCGGCCATGGCTTCCAGCTCGGCCTCGGTCTCCACGGTGTAGTGCACGAGGCCCATCTTCTCCGCATACGCGCCGTCGAAGCTCTCCGCCGTGGCGAACAGCGCATTCGCCCAGCGCGGCCCGACGGCGGCGATAACGTACGGGCTGATGGTGGCGGGCGTCAGGCCGAGGCGCACCTCGGAGAAGCGGAAGCTGGCGTCCTTCATGGCCACGCCCACGTCGCACGCGGCCACAAGCCCCGCGCCGCCGCCCATGGCCGCGCCCTGCACCAGCGCCACGGTCACCTGCGGGAGGTCATGCAGCGCCTTCAGCATGCGCGCGAGATCGAGCGCATCGGATTCGTTGTCGGCGCGGTCGCGCCCGCCCTGGCGCTGCATCCAGTCCAGATCGGCGCCGGCGCAGAAATGCTTGCCCGCGCCGCGCACCAGCACCATGCGCACGTGATCTGCGCCCTTCAGCGTCTCGAACGCATCGGCCAGTGCGGCGATCATCGTTTCGTCGAAGGCGTTGCGCTTGTCGGGGCGGTTGAGGCGCACCACGGCGAGCCCCTCGGGCGAGACATCGAGCAGGACGGAGTCGTCGGTCATCGCAGACCTCCAGTGACAGCGGTCTCGGACCCTACACCGCCTTCAGCGCCTGCGCGATGGCGGCGGCGCGCTCCCCCTCCGGGGTCTTGTAGAGTTCGAGCCACTGCACGCCGGCGAAGAAGTACTCGAAATCCTCCGGCGGCGCGGCCGCCTCCAGGAACACCGGCACCATGGGCTTCTTATAGCGGTCCGCCAGATAGACCTCGCGCTTGACGTGATCGCTCTCGAACGCCTGCGCCGAGCACATGACGATGACGCCCTTTGCGTTCTTGATCGCCCGCACGATCTCGCCCGCCCAGCCGGCGCCGGCGGCGATGCCGCGCCTGTCGAGCCACACGCTGCGCCCCTGCGCCTGCACCGCCTCCACCACCGGCACCACGGCCATGTTGTCGGCATGCGCGTAGGACACGAACAGCTGTTCGCCCGCAGGCGCCGCCCCCGCCGACGACGACGCGCCGGACTTCGGCCGCCGTCGCGCCAGCCACACAAAACCGATCAGCACCAGCGCAAGCACCGCGCCGCCGATGGGCAGCGTCGTCTGGTAGGCGTTCGCCGGAAGGCGCGCGAGCAGATCGGGTTGCGTCGCCAGCACGTAGAGCCCGCCGCCGATGAGCAGAAGGACAAGCGGCAACAGCAGAAGCAGCGCCGAACCGCCCTCCGCGGCGGGCGCCTGCGTCTTGCGCGCAGGGGCCGGCGACGACGGCGCTTGCGAAGAGCTTCCTGCCGCAACGCCGGCGCCCGCAGAGGCCGACCGCTGGCGCGCGTCCTGCGCAACCTTGGCGACGGCGGCCCATCCGATATCGCGCTGCGCATCGAGGCTTGCGTCGATCGCCGGGAGATCGCGCAGGCCCACGGGGCTGAACGCGCGATCGAGCTTCACCAGCACCAGCTGTTCGTCCGCCCACGCCTCCATGGTGCGTTTTTCGAACGGCAGGCGGTGCGGGGAAGACACCATGTCCTTGGACCACAGCGCCACCACGGTGTCGGCCGCTTGCACGGCGCGAAACCCGCGCACGCCGTCCTCCATCTCCACGAAGAGCCCGCGCCGCTCCAGAAACTTCCCCAGCGCCTCGGCGACCTCACGGTCCGCCTCGGCGTGGGCGATGAAAACGGTCATGGGGTCCCTCCGCGGAGGGGCGCTATAGCAGGGCGCGGATGGCGCTGGAAGCGCGGTCAGTTCATCAGGGAGAACTGCGTGGCGGCCCGCACGCGGGCGGGCGCCAGCTCCTCGCCGCTGGCGAGCTTCACCGAGTGAATCACGGCCTCGATCTCCGCTTTCCAGAAATCGAGAAACTGGCGCATGCGCGGGTAGCGCGGCGCGAGATCGAGCGTCTGCCAGACGAAACTCTGGATGAGGGTGGGGTGATCGGGCATGTAGTAGAGCACCTCCGCCGTCGTCAGGCGCCAGCCTTCCAGCTGCAGGCGAAACTCTTCCCGATCCATCCGCACGCTCCGTGTATTCGGCGCAATCGCCAAACGATGATGCGAGCGTGCGGGTTCCAGAGCGTTAATGTCAAACGCGTTTTATGTTGGCGCCCGGGCGACGCGGCTGCCATGGAGGGGCGCGCTTGCGGCGCATGGCGTCCTGCGTACAGGCGGGCGTGCGGCGCCTATTTGCCCGGCGCTGGCGCCGCTGCAGCAGGCTGCGCACGCGGCATGGCGGCCAGCGCTTCGGCGAGGCCCGGCACTTCCGACGCGCCCTCCTTCACTTCAAGACTGGCGCCCTCGAAGTCGCGGCCGATGGGTTCGGCGCGGCCGCCGAGACATTGCTGCAGGAAGCCTTCGGTGATGGCGAAGAACGACGTGCGGTTCTGCGGCCGGGCGAAGCCGTGCCCCTCATCGGGATACACCACGTAGGTGACGGGCAGCCTGCGCGCCTTCATGGCGGCGACGATCTGCTCGGACTCCGCAGCCTTCACGCGGGGATCGTTGGCGCCCTGCGCGATGAGCAGCGGGCGGCGGATGTCGCCGGCCTTGGTGAGCGGCGAGCGCTCGACCAGCAGCTTGCGTCCCTCCTCTTCCGCGGGATTGCCCACGCGCAGGTAGAACTCGTTGCGGAAGGATTCCCAGTAGGGCGGGATGGATTCAAACAGCGTGCGCAGGTTCGACGGCCCTACGAAGTCGACACCGCAGCGAAAAAAGTCCGGCGTGAACGCAAGCCCCGCCAGCGTCGCGTAGCCCCCGTAGGAGCCGCCGTAGATCGCCACGCGGTCCGCGGTGGTGATGCCGCGCTGAACGGCCCACTGCGCGGCGTCGGCGAGATCGCGCTGCATGGCGCCGCCCCACTCCTTGTTGCCGAGGTTGACGAACGCCTTGCCGAAGCCGGTGGAGCCGCGGAAGTTCACGCTGAGCACCGCATAGTTGCGGTTGGCCAGCCATTGGTGTTCGGGATTGAACCCGTAGCGGTCGCGCGCCCAGGGGCCGCCGTGCACATTGATGACCAGCGGCACGGGGCTTTCCGGCGCGCCGTCGCCGTTGGCGTCCGAGCCGGGCGGCAAGGTGAGATACGACACCAGCGTCTGCCCGTCGCCGGAGGCGATCTCCACGGGGATCATGGGCTGCAGCGGCGCGTTCGACAGCGCGGGCCGCTGGCTGAACAGCAGCGTCGGCCTCTTGGCGGCGCGGTCGTACAGGTGGACGCGGAGCGGCGTCAGCGGGCCATCTTCCACCACGATCCACTTCTGGTCGTCGGCGGAGCGGCTGACCACGGTGGGCTCGCCCTCCATGGCCTCGTCGAGGGCGACGATGTCGGCGCGCGCGGCGTCGTTGAGACCCACCCACTCGTTCTTCAGGTAGTTCGACGCGTAGGCCGACGGTTCGTACGACACGGGATCGATCCACACGTCGGCCACGTCCGCGCGCTGGCTTTCGCCCAGCTTCTCCTTCTTGCCGGTGAGCGCGTCCACGCGCATGAGCGCCGCCTTGTCGCGCCCCATGCTGTCGATCATGAAGAAGCTGAGCCCGTCGGCGGAGAACGCCACGGGCCAGGTGGTGAGGCTGTCCTCGAAGGGGATCTCGAACAGCTGCTCCCAGCCGCCCTGCAGCTTGAAGGTCCACACCTCCACCGCCCCGGTGGGCAGGTTGCGCAGCGCGAGGCGCACGATGTTGGCGCGGTCCGCCACGAACTGCGAAAACTTCTCTGTGTTGCGCTGCACAAGCGCACGCTGCCCGTTGCGCACATTGATCTTGTAGACGTCGTGCCACTTCGGATCGCGGTCGTTCAGCCCCACAAGCACCCAGTCCGGCTCGCTGCGGTTGGAGGCGATCACCTGGGCCTGAACGCCGGCGATGGGCGTGAGGTCGGTGTCGACGCCGGTGGCCACGTCGACGCTGTGCAGGCGCCAGTTCTCGTCGCCGCCGGCGTCCTGCAGGTACAGGATATGGGTGCCGTTCTCGGCCCAGAAATGCTTGCGGATTCCGCGTGTGACGTCGTTCGTCACGGCGCGCGCCTGGGCGAGATTGCGCGACACCTCCCCGTTCGACGGCATCACGAACACGTTGAGATAGCCGTCCTTGGGCGCAAGGAAGGAGATGAAATCGCCCCGCGGCGAGATCCGCGCCTGCGCGCGCTCAGGGTTGCCGAACAGCGCCGTGCGCGGGATCAGCGGCGCCTCGGCGACGCGCGGCACGGGCGCCGTCGCCTTTTCGCGGTCGCACGCGGCCACGCCCAGAGCGAGCGCCAGCGCCAGCAGCGCGGCGGCCTTCTTCAGACCCAAGGACTGGACAACCGACCCCATCGCCGAACCTTAAACACTTCTCATGCGGCGTAAAACCGTCGGGCTGAACAGCGCGGTAACGATGCCGTGCCGCCGTCCCGCGGCCCGATTGTGGCGGGCGCGCCCCCTTTTGCAGCGCCGCCCCCGCTTTGACAGGGGCTGCGACCATGCCTATGCCGACGACCGTTTGACTGGAGACTGTGGTGGCTGCGCCCAAGGCGACGAAATCCCCCTCCCCGCGACTTGACGGGGCGACCGGCGCTCTGGTGCTTGCTGATGGGACTATTTTCCTTGGCCAGGGCTGCGGTCACGCGGGGAGCGCGGTGGGCGAGGTGTGCTTCAACACCGCCATGACCGGCTACCAGGAGGTCCTGACCGACCCCTCCTACGCCGCCCAGATCGTCGCGTTCACGTTCCCGCACGTGGGCAACGTGGGGTCCAACGTCGAGGACGTGGAGGCCTCTTCTCCCGCGGCCGGTGTGGCTGCCCGCGGCGCCATCTTCCGGTCGCCGCCCACGCGGCCCAGCAACTACCGCAACGACCTGCCCTTCCCCGACTGGCTGGCGCGGCGCGGAATCATCGGGCTGTCGGGCATCGACACCCGCGCGCTCACGCGGCGCATCCGCGAACTGGGCATGCCGAACGGCGTCATCGCCCACGATCCAGCCGGCGCCTTCGATCTCGCGGCGCTGCAGGCGCAGGCCCGCGCCTGGCCGGGGCTGGAGGGCCTCGATCTCGCCCGCGACGTGACCACCGCGCAATCCTACACCGTCGCCGAAAGCCGCTGGCGCTGGGGCGCAGGCGTCACCGAGATCGCAGCGCCTGAGTTCGATGTCGTGGTGTTCGACTACGGCGTGAAGCGCAACATCCTGCGCGGCCTCGGCGATGTGGGTGCGCGCTGCCACGTGCTGCCGGCGAGTGCGACGGCGGAGGATGCGCTCGCGCGCAAGCCGCACGGCGTGGTGCTGTCCAACGGCCCCGGTGATCCTGCGGCGACGGGCGCCTACGCGGCAAAGGAAATCCGCAAGGTGATCGACGCCGGCATTCCGGTGTTCGGCATCTGTCTCGGCCACCAGATGCTGGGACTCGCGCTCGGCGCCCAGACCATCAAGATGCCGCAAGGCCATCACGGCGCGAACCATCCCGTGAAGGATCTCGCCACCGGCAAGGTGGAGATCGTGTCCATGAACCATGGCTTCGCCGTCGATCGCGACACGCTGCCGGGCGATGTGGAGGAGACGCATGTCTCCCTGTTCGACGGCTCCAACTGCGGCCTGCGGCTGAAGGATCGCCCGGTGTTCTCGGTGCAGTATCACCCCGAGGCCAGCCCCGGTCCGCAGGACAGCCACTACCTGTTCGAGCGCTTCGCCGCCGCCATGCGCGCCCACCGCGGCCAGTAGCCGGCCCGCCCGCAGCGGCGCCCTCCGGAACCCTTCACGCGCGCCTTGCGTTGGTTGGGCAATGGAGGTTCTACCCATGACCACGCAATGGACTGAACACGACGGCCTGCCCCCTTCCGCCACGCGCGCGTTCGACGATGCGCGCCGCGCCCAGCAGGAAGAACAACGCCGCCAGGCCCGCAAGAAGACGAAGGGCATGTTGATGGGCGGCCTGCTGCTGCTGCTGGTGGCCGGCGGCGCCTATGCGCTGATGTCCAGCCAGGGCGGCGAGGACGCGAGCGGCCCGACCACGATCAGCGCGCCGGATCTGCCAGCCGTCGACCCCGCGACCCGCCCGGACATCACGCCGCCCATCCCCCTGCCCCAGACCGAAGATGCGATGCGCCAGTCCAGTGCGCCTGCACTGGCGGAACCGGCGGACGCCCTTCCGCCGGCCCCGTAACCGCCCGCGCCGTGTGCGCGCATAGCCATGGATGACTGAGATTGCGGCGGCGCATGTTGCGCCGCCGCAAACGCGTGGTACCAAGCGCGCTCAGCAGATTTCGAGCCCGCAAGGAGCCCCCATGGCCAAGATCAAAGTGGAAAATCCCGTCGTCGACATGGATGGCGACGAGATGACCCGGATCATCTGGCAGCTCCTGAAGGACAAGCTGATCCACCCGTTTCTGGACATCACCCTCGACTACTACGACCTCGGCATCGAACACCGCGACGCCACCGCCGACCAGGTGACCATCGACGCGGCCAACGCCACCAAGAAGCACGGCGTGGCCGTCAAGTGCGCCACGATCACGCCGGACGAGGCCCGCGTGAAGGAGTTCGGCCTCAAGCAGATGTGGAAATCGCCCAACGGGACGATCCGCAACATCCTGGGCGGCGTCATCTTCCGTGAGCCGATCATCTGCCAGAACGTGCCGCGCCTCGTGCCGGGCTGGACGCAGCCGATCATCGTCGGTCGCCACGCCTTCGGCGACCAGTACCGCGCCACCGACTTCAAGTTCCCCGGCAAGGGCGTGCTGACCATGAAGTTCGTCGGCGAAGACGGCGCCGTGATCGAGCGCGAGGTGTTCCAGGCGCCGGGCGCGGGCATCGCGCTGGCGATGTACAATCTCGACGACAGCATCGTGGAGTTCGCACGCTCGTCGATGACGTACGCGCTGCAGCGCAAGTATCCGCTTTACCTCTCCACCAAGAACACGATCCTCAAGGTCTATGACGGGCGCTTCAAGGACATCTTCCAGCAGGTGTTCGACGCCGAGTACGCCGCGCAGTTCAAGGCCGCAGGCATCGTCTACGAGCACCGCCTGATCGACGACATGGTGGCGTCCGCGATGAAATGGTCGGGCGGCTTCGTCTGGGCGTGCAAGAACTACGATGGCGACGTGCAGTCGGACTCGGTGGCTCAGGGCTTTGGCTCCCTGGGCCTGATGACGAGCGTGCTCGTGACGCCGGACGGCCGTGTGCTAGAGTCCGAGGCCGCGCACGGCACGGTGACGCGCCACTACCGCCAGCACCAGAAGGGCGAACCCACCAGCACCAACTCCGTGGCCTCCATCTACGCATGGACGCGCGGCCTCGCCCACCGCGGCAAGCTCGACAACAACCAGGCGCTGATCGACTTCTCCCACATGCTGGAGCGGGTGACGGTGGAGACCGTTGAGGCCGGCCAGATGACCAAGGACCTCGCGCTGCTGGTGGGCGACACGCAGGGCTGGCTGACCACGGAAGGCTTCATCGACGCGGTGGCGGCGAACCTGCAGAAGGCGATGGCCTAGCGGAGCAGGCGGGCGACCGCGCCACCGACGCCCTCGATTCGCACGTCCGGGGGACACAGGGAACCGCCACCGCGGCGCCGACATTAACCAGCCGGGGGCGACGGTGGCGAGCCGCCGCAGCCGGACCGCTGGACCGGCGCAGGCTTTGCATGGTTAGCTGCTGGGTCCGGAGACAATCCCGCCGTGAGCGTATTGAGCATCGCCAAAGAGCCCGCCGCCCTCGCTGTCCGCGACCTCCGCGCCGAAGACCGCGCCGGCTGGGAACCCTTGTGGCGCGGGTATCTCGACTTCTACGGCGCGGTGGTGGCCGACGACGTGACCGATCTCACCTTCCGCCGCCTGCTCGACCCCGCCGAGGACATGTTCTGCATCGTTGCGGAACAGGGGGGCGACCTGATCGGGATCGTCCAGTGCGTCCTGCACCGCTCCACCTGGACGGCAGCCCCCTACTGCTATCTGCAGGACCTGTTCGTTTTGCCCGACGCCCGCGACCGCGGCGCCGGCCGCGCACTGATCGAGGCGGTCTACGCCCGGGCCGACCAGGTGGGCGCCGCCCGCGTCTACTGGCTGACGCACGAGACCAACGCCACCGCGCGCGTGCTCTACGATGCGGTGGCCGTCCGCTCCGGCTTCATCCAGTACCGGCGGGGCTGAGCCCCCCCTAAAGCGCCGCGCGCAGAATCCATTCGTCGTCGAGCGTATCGCCGACGGGAAACTTGTATTCGCCCACCTTCCCAAAGCCGTGGCGGGCGTAGAACGCCTGGGCGCGGACATTGTCGCACCAGACGCCGAGGAAGGCCTGCGTGGCGCCCCGGGCGCGCATCCGCGTGAGCGCCCAGTCCATTAGCGCGGGCGCCACCCCTGCGCCCTGCACATCGGTGCGCACGTAGAGGCGGTAGAGTTCAAGCGCGTGCGCGGGGCCCGCATCGTGCGGCAGCTTGAACGGCCCGATTTGGGCGTAGCCAACGAGCGCGCCGTCGCGCACCGCCAGCCGCGTCTCCGTCTCCGGATCTATGAGTTCGGCGTACTGCTGCGCCGGCGAGTAGCTGGCGGCCAGGAACGCCGAGAGATCGGCGGCGCTGTAGAGGTGGGCGAACGTGGCGCAGAAGGTCTCGCGCATCAGCGCAGACAGCGCATCACAATCGTCGGACGTCGCGTCCCGATAGCCGACCGCGCTCATGCGGTGCGCACGTCCAGCCTTTCCAGCCCGTGGAAGAACGGCAGCGCCCGCCAGGCAGGCAGCGCATCGGGATCGGCGAGGCGCATGTCCGGGAAACGTTGCAGCATCTTCAGGATCGCCACCTGCGCCTCGAGCCGCGCCAGCGGGGCGCCGATGCAGATGTGGGCCCCGCCGCCGAAGGCCACATGCGGGGCGCCCTTGCGGGCAATGTCGAAACGGTGGGGATCGGGGAAGGCGTCGGGATCGCGGTTGGCGCTGCGCAGCAGGAACGCCATCGCCTGCGTGTCGCGGATCGGGCAGCCGCCGATCTCCATGTCCCGCGAGGCGATGCGCGAGGTGATGTCCACCGGCGGCTCATAGCGCAATGTCTCTTCGACGGCGCCGGCGATCAGCGTGGGATCAGCAAGGAGCTTCGCGCGCTCCTCCGGGTGGCGCAGGAAGAGCCAGATGGCGTTGCCGATGAGATCGGTGGTGGTGAGATTGCCGCCCACGAGCAAGGAAATGAGATTGTACATGATCTCGCTGTCCGACAGCGGCGCGCCGTCGGCCTGCAGACGCACCATGTCGGTAACGAGGTCGTCCTGGGGCGTGCGGCGGCGATCGACCATCGCGGCGAGGATGTAGGCCTCGAGCGCCGCCCCCGCCGTCTCCATCGCTTTCGACTGTTCGGGAGACCGCAGCGGGTTAAGCGACTGGATCACGCCTTCCGACCACGTGCGGAAATCGTCGAGCCTGTCGTGGTCCACGCCGAGGATCGCGGCGATGGCGTCGATGGGAATGGGGATGGCGTAGTCTGCCAGCACATCGAAGCCGTCGCGGCCGTCGAGCTTCGCCAGCGTGGCGTCGACGATCGCTTCCACATCGGGGCGGAACTTCGCGACCCGCGCATAGAACGCCTGCGCCAGCGGCGGGCGCACGCGTGCATGGTCGGGATCGTCCATGAACAGGATGCTCTTGGGTCCCTCTTCGGGATTGCGGCGCTGGGCGATGATGCTGCGCGGGAGGAAGGCAGCCTCTTCGGCGTGATCGGCGCCGCGCCACAGCGTGCGGTCCGACAGGGTGGCGCGCACGTCGGCGTGGCGGCTCACGATGAATTCGCCGGCCATCTCGTCGCGGTGCACGGGGCACTGGCTGCGCAGCCTGTCATAAACGCCGTGCTGATCGTCGCGGAACGCGGGATTGAGCGGCGTCATCTCCAGCAGGCCCAGCGGCTTCCATTCGGACATGATGCGCCCTCCCTGTCTGTGAGGCCCGGTGACGATATCACGGCGCCCGGCGGGTCGGGAAGATGACGGGTCCGTCAGCCCCCGGCCGCCTCGAGTGCGCGGGCGCGGTCGCGCAGCTTCTGCACCGTGTTCCAGTTGCGCGCCGTGCCGACCATGCCCAGCGTGCGCTTCAGCACCGGCGCGGTGAGCTTTGAATCCGCCACGCCGCTCTCGCAGCGGATGAACATCTCCCGCCCGTCGATCACATAGTCCTCCCGGCCCTTGTTGAACCCGTCGAGCGCAGCGATGGCGGCGCGCGACGGCGCGGCGGGCAGGAAGTGCGTCAGGAGAAGGTTTGGCTGGAATTCCGCATAGGGCTGACGGGCGATGACGCTGTCGAGATCGTCGCCCGTGCGCGTGACCACCGTGCAGTCGAACCCGAAGGCGTCGTGGATCGCCTTCTCCAGCTGCGATGCGGCGGACGCCGGCGTGATCCGGCCGATGTCGGCGATGATGTTGCCGCTGGCGAGCAGTGTCTCGCAGCGCTTCCAGCCAAGATCGCCGCACACCCGCTTCAGCGCCGACGACGGCGCGCTGCGCCCGCCCACGTTCACCGCACTCATGAGCGCAACGATGACGCTCACGCCGCCAGCGCTTTCTCCAGCGCAGCGCGGATCGCGGCGAGCGCATCGGCGGCCTTGCCGCCGTCCGGCCCGCCACCCTGCGCGAGATCGGGCCGTCCGCCGCCGCCCTGTCCGCCCACGGCGGCCACGCCTGCGCGGACGAGATCGACGGCGTTCACGCGGGCCTTGAGATCCTCGGTCACGCCGATGGCGAGCGCCGCCTTGCCCGCATCGACGCCGATGTAGGCCACCACGCCGGAGCCCAGCTCCGTCTTGCCCTCGTCCACCAGCCCGCGGAGATCCTTCGCCGGCACGCCTTCCAGGACGCGCGCGATGACCTTAACGCCGCCCACGTCCTCCGGGCCCGCAGGCGCGGCATTGCCGCCGCCGCCCGCGAGCGCAAGCTTCTTGCGCGTGTCGGTGAGTTCCGCCTCCAGGCTGCGCTTGTCGCGCGCCAGCTGCGCGACGCGCTCGGGCGCCTCCACGAGCGGCGCGCGGAGATTTGCGGCGATGGCCTTCGCGAGCGCGGCCTGCGCCTTCAGGTGCGAGAGCGCAGCGGCCCCCGTGGCCGCCTCGATGCGGCGCACGCCGGCAGCGACGCCGCTTTCCGACAGGATCGAGAACACCGCGATGTCGCCGGTGCGGCGCACGTGCGTGCCGCCGCACAGCTCCACCGAGTACGGCCTGTCGCGCGTGGCGAGATCGTCGCCCATGGACAGCACGCGCACGCGCTCGCCGTACTTCTCGCCGAACAGCGCCAGCGCGCCGGCGGCGATGGCGTCCGCCGGCGCCATCTCGCGGATGGTGGCCTCGGCGTTCTGGCGGATGACGGCGTTCACCTCGTCCTCGATCCGCTCCAGTGCGTCAGCCGTGACGGGCGCGCCGTGCGAGAAGTCGAAGCGCAGGCGGTCGGCCTCCACCAGCGAGCCCTTCTGGCTCACATGCGGGCCCAACACGTGGCGCAGCGCGGCGTGCAGCAGGTGGGTGGCGGAGTGGTTGGCGCGGATCGCGTCGCGGCGGTGCGCATCGGCGTCGAACGTGGCGGTGTCGCCCACGGTGACGCGCCCGTTCAGCAGCCGGCCGATGTGCCCGTGCAGCGCGCCGGCACGCTTCTGCGTATCGTCCACCTCGAACTTGGCGCCATCGGCGAACCAGATGACGCCGTGATCGCCCGCCTGGCCGCCGCTTTCGGCGTAGAACGGCGTGCGGTCGAACACGATCTCGGCCGTCTGGCCCGCTTCGATGTGATGGGTTTCGGCGCCGTTGGCGACGATGGCCACCACGGCGCCCTCGCCCTTCAGCCCTTCATAACCGAGGAAGTCGGTCTGGCCCGCGCGCTCCTTGATGGACAGCCACACGGCGTCGCCCGCCGCTTCGCCGGCGCCCGTCCAGGACTCGCGGCCCTTCTCGCGCTGACGCTCCATGGCGGTCTCGAAGCCCTCGGAGTCCACCGTGAGGTCGCGCCCGCGCAGGATGTCCTGCGTGAGATCGAGCGGAAAGCCGAAGGTGTCGTAGAGCTTGAACGCCACATCGCCCGACAGCGGCTTGCCCGCGGGCAGTGCGGCCAGTTCCTCCTCCAGCAGCGACAGGCCGCGGCCCAGCGTGCGGCGGAAGCGGTCCTCCTCCTGCTCCAGCTGGTCGAGGATCACGGGGCGGGCGCGCTCCAGCTCCGGGTAGGCGGCCCCCATCTCCGCGATCAGCGTGGGCGCGAGGCGGTGCATCAGCGGCTCGGACGCGCCCAGCATGTGCGCGTGACGCATGGCGCGGCGCATGATGCGGCGCAGCACGTAGCCGCGGCCTTCGTTGGCGGGGCTCACGCCATCGGCGATGAGGAACGACGAGGCGCGCAGGTGATCGGCGATGACGCGGTGGCTGGCGGCGTGGTCACCCTCGGCCTTCACGCCGGTGAGTTCCACGGAGGCCGCGATCAGCGTGCGGAAGAGATCGATGTCGTAGTTGGAGTGCACGCCCTGCAGCACCGCCGCGACCCGCTCCAGCCCCATGCCGGTGTCGATGGAGGGTTTGGGCAGCCGCTCCCTGCGCCCGTCGGCGAACTGCTCGTATTGCATGAACACGAGGTTCCAGATCTCAACGAACCGGTCGCCGTCCTGGTCGGGGCTGCCGGGGGGGCCGCCGGCGATCTGGTCGCCGTGGTCGTAGAAGATTTCCGAGCACGGGCCGCAGGGACCCGTGTCGCCCATGGACCAGAAGTTGTCGCTGGTGGCGATGCGGATGATGCGGCTTTCGGGCAGGCCCGCGACCTTTTTCCAGAGCGCGGCCGCCTCGTCGTCATCGTGATAGACGGTGACGCACAGGCGATCCTTCGCGAGGCCCCACTCCTTGGTGATCAACTCCCAGGCGAGCGGGATCGCCTGCTCCTTGAAGTAGTCCCCGAAGGAGAAGTTGCCGAGCATCTCGAAGAAGGTGTGGTGGCGCGAGGTGTAGCCCACGTTGTCGAGATCGTTGTGCTTGCCGCCGGCGCGCACGCACTTCTGGCTCGTCACCGCGCGGGGGAACGGCGGGGTCTCGCCGCCGGTGCAGTAGTTCTTGAACGGCACCATCCCCGCATTGGTGAACAACAGGGTCGGGTCCGACTGCGGCACGAGCGGCGAGGAGGCGGGCGCGGCGTGATCGCGCTCCTGAAAGAAGGCGATGAACTGCGACCGGATCTCGTTGACGCTGGGTACGCTCGGCTTTTTCGGCATCGGGAATGGGGTGTCCGCAACTGAAAGGTTCCGGACTGGTATAGGGAGCGCGCCCGTTTGCGCCAAGGGCGACGGGGTGTGAGGCCACGGGACTGGTGGTCGCGCCGGGACAGCGTCGTCCGCGCTCCCGGAAAGCAGAGGCCGGCCGGCCAGGCATGCGGCACGGGAGATGGGGCTGACCCCACACCCGACCGGCCGGCGTCGCGACGGACGGGGCTGAGGCGCCCGTCGCAAGCGAAACTGGAAGCGGGGACCTATTCCTCGGCGTCGTCGCCGTCGCCGGCGTCGGGCGCCACGGTCATGTCGTCGACGATGAGGCCGGCGGCCTGGCGGACGCCCTCCTCGATGGCCAGCGCCACGTCCTTGTGTTCCTTCAGGAAGCGGCGCGCCTGCTCCTTGCCCTGGCCGATCTTCTGGCCGCCGAAGGAGTACCAGGCCCCGGACTTCTCCACGACGCCGGCCTTCACGCCCAGTTCGATCATCTCGCCGGTCTTGGAGATGCCCTCCCCGTACATGATGTCGAACTGCACCTGCTTGAACGGCGGGGCGACCTTGTTCTTGACCACCTTCACCCGCGTCTCGGAGCCCACGACCTCGTCGCGGTCCTTGATCTGGCCGGTGCGACGGATGTCGAGGCGCACGGAGGCGTAGAACTTCAGCGCGTTGCCGCCCGTGGTGGTTTCCGGGTTGCCGTACATGACGCCGATCTTCATGCGGATCTGGTTGATGAAGATCACCAGCGTCTTCGAGCGTGAGATGGAGCCCGTGAGCTTGCGCAGGGCCTGGCTCATGAGGCGCGCCTGGAGGCCGGGGAGCGAATCGCCCATCTCGCCTTCAAGCTCCGCCTTCGGAGTCAGCGCGGCTACCGAGTCGACCACCAGCACGTCGATGGCGCCGGAGCGCACGAGGGTGTCGGTGATTTCCAGCGCCTGCTCGCCGCTGTCCGGCTGGGACACCAGCAGGTCGTCGAGGTCGACGCCGAGCTTGCGGGCGTAGATGGGATCGAGCGCGTGTTCGGCGTCCACGAAGGCGCACACGCCGCCGGACTTCTGCGCTTCCGCGATCACGTGCAGCGCGAGCGTGGTCTTGCCGGAGCTTTCCGGGCCGTAGATCTCCACGATCCGGCCCTTGGGCAGGCCCCCGATCCCGAGCGCGATGTCGAGGCCGAGCGAGCCGGTGGGCACCGCCTCGATCTCCACCTTGGCGCCCTCGCCAAGCCGCATAATCGAGCCCTTGCCGAAGGCCCGTTCGATCTGGGTGAGCGCGGATTCAAGCGCTTTGGACTTGTCCACGGAGCCTGACTCCACGAGGCGAAGGGCCGATTGGCTCATCTGATGCGCTCCTGTTGCACGATTCGGCGAGAGGGCGTCGCGCCGCGTGCGAGCTTCGTACCGCATTTGTTCCCGGAACGCAAGGGGAACAAAGCGGCGGTGGCGCGCGGGCGTCAGGCGGCGTGCAGCTCCTGCTTCACGCGCTCGGCCAGTTGCTTGAGCGTGAAGGGTTTCGGCAGGAACCCGATCGAGCGGTCGTCCTCCAGCGTCTGGGCGAACGAGCGCTCGGCATAGCCCGAGATGAACAGGACCTTCGCTCCGCCCAGCCGGTCGCGCGCGGCCTTGAGGAAGGCCGGGCCGTCCATGCCGGGCATGACCACGTCGGAGATGACCAGATCATAGGGCCCGGGATGGGCCTCAAGCTGATCAAGCGCGTCCTCGCCGTCAATCGCCTCGACCACCTGATAGCCGCGGTCGGTCAGCAGGCGCGTGCCGATGGTGCGCACGCCCTCCTCGT